>NZ_JAWJBQ010000001.1:0-390852 GCF_046535955.1 Pseudoalteromonas sp. SIMBA_162
GTCATTAGCTCAGTTGGTAGAGCAGTTGACTTTTAATCAATTGGTCGATGGTTCGAATCCATCATGACCCACCATTTGCTATATTCTTTTTTAAAATCCTATTCTGTTTTTTATAAACAAGCTTAACCAGTTTGCTGTTATTTATGTTTTTATTCTCGTATAATTCGCCGTAATTTATACACTGTAAATAAGTGGTCGAGAACATGAGTTTAGCGCAAACTATTATGCCTGAAGGCTATATTTTCCCTCCAAAGCCAGCACCGTTAACAAACGATGAGCAAGGCGAATACAAAGCACGTATTAAGCAATTACTTAAAGATAAAAACGCGGTACTCGTAGCGCATTATTATACTGATCCTGAAATCCAAGCCCTTGCCGAAGAAACTGGCGGTTGCGTTGCCGACTCTTTAGAAATGGCGCGCTTTGGTGCAAGACACGACGCTAATATGATCATCGTTGCAGGCGTTCGTTTTATGGGTGAAACTGCTAAAATTTTAACGCCAAACAAAACGGTTGTTATGCCAACACTTGAAGCAACTTGCTCGCTAGACATCGGTTGTCCTATTGATGAGTTCTCAGCATTTTGCGACCAGCACCCTGATCGTAAAGTGGTGGTGTATGCAAACACCTCTACAGCGGTTAAAGCCCGTGCAGATTGGATTGTAACCTCATCGTGCGCGCTTGAAATTGTTGAGCACTTAGACGAGCAAGGCGAAAAAATTATTTGGGGCCCAGACAAACACCTAGGCAGCTACATTCAAAAAAATACCGGCGCTGATATGATCATGTGGAATGGCGCATGTATTGTTCACGACGAGTTTAAAACTAAAGCATTGAAAGAGTTTAAGGCACTGCACCCAGATGCTGGCGTTTTAGTTCACCCAGAGTCACCTGCAGAAATAGTTGCACTTGCTGACGCCGTTGGATCTACAAGCCAGCTGATTAAAGCAGCGCAAACAATGGCGAATAAAAAGTTTATTGTTGCGACTGATCGCGGTATTTTTTATAAAATGCAGCAGCTATGCCCAGAGAAAGAGTTCTTTGCCGCCCCTACGGCTGGTGAAGGCGCTTCTTGCAAAAGTTGTGCACATTGCCCGTGGATGGCAATGAATGGCTTAAAAGCGATTGAGGAGGCTTTAATAGACCCTCAAGGTAAAGAGGTATTTGTAGATATGGACTTGCGTGAAGGTGCACTTAAGTCACTTAACCGCATGCTAGACTTTACGGCGAGTATGGCTAAATAGTTTTTAGCAAATGTAAAGTAACTAGACTGATATAAAAAACGGCTAAGCCTTATGGTTTAGCCGTTTTTTATTGAAAAAGTAAATAACTGCACGATTAATAGCCATTCAACAGTACATATTTAAAAAGGCCTTGCACCTGCGTAACCTATTTCATACTATAACGCGCTGTTGCTAGGCAACACCGTGGAGGAATGGCTGAGTGGCTGAAGGCGCACGCCTGGAAAGTGTGTTTAGGTTAATCCCTAACGAGGGTTCGAATCCCTCTTCCTCCACCATCATTCAATATTAGGACGTCTCAGGACGTCCTTTTTTGTGCCTGTAATATTTTAAAATCAATAACTTAGAGTGTCACTCTGTCCCAGGCTGTTTCATCCAAGCTCAAAGCTTTAGTATCTAAAATGGTATTCCTTGAATAAGCTTCCATAATAAAAGAATACTAAATTTGAGTGGGGTTCATTTTTTATGGCAAGATCAGCCAAGCAGCTTACCGATACAGCGTTAAAAAAAGTAAAAGCAGAGGATAAAGATATAATTTTATCCGATGGTAACGGCCTACAAGTAAAAGTCAGAAAGAGTGGCTCTAAGCTCTGGAACTTTAATTACTACCATCCAATCACAAAAAAGCGTGTCAACATGGGATTAGGCAAGTACCCAGATGTATCTATTGTAAATGCCAGAAAGTTAGCGCAACAAGCTAGAGAACTAGTTGCTTTAGGGACTGATCCAAAAGAGCATAGAGATGAAGCCTTAGCTTTTAAACGGGCTCAAGAAGAGTTAACACTAAATAAAGTAGCTTTAGAGTGGTTTGATGTTAAAAAGCCTGATTTTACGCAAGCTCATGGCGAAGATATTCGGCGATCGTTAAATAACCATATACTGCCGGTTATTGGTAAATATCCTATTGGCAAAATTAACGCACCACAAGTCATAAAAATTTTAAGGCCTATAGAGGCTAAAGGTACTCTAGAAACAGTTAAGCGTTTGAGCCAACGATTAAACCAAGTTATGACCTATGCAGTTAATAGTGGTTATATTCAAGCTAATCCGCTTGCTGGAATAAAAGAAACATTTAAAAAGCCGCAAAAACAAAACATGCCTTCGTTAAAACCAGAAGAGCTGCCTGAATTGATGCAAACGCTTGCAACGGCGTCAATTAAACGAGTAACCCGCTTTTTGATTGAATGGCAGTTACATACTCTTACCCGCCCAGGTGAAGCGGCCGGTACTCGTTGGGATGAAATTGATTTTGAGAATAAACTATGGATTATCCCAGCTGAACGTATGAAAAAGCGCAGAGAGCATGTCATACCGTTATCACAACAAGCTATAGAGTTATTAGAAGCTATAAAACCAATTTCAGGGCACAGAGACTTTGTTTTTCCGTCAGACAGAAACCCGAGAACCCATATCAACAATGAGACAGCTAATATGGCTCTAAAACGCATGGGGTTTGAGGGCCGTTTAGTAAGCCATGGCTTACGTTCGCTTGGAAGTACAACATTAAACGAGCATGAGTTTAATCCCGATATAATAGAAGCCGCACTGGCACATGTAGATAAAAACTAGGTTCGTTCTGCTTATAATAGAGCTGAATATATAGAAAAACGTAGAGAGTTGATGAACTGGTGGAGTGAGCATATAGCAAAAGCATCTCAAGGTTCATTGTCGGTATCAGGACATAAGCACCTTTTAAAAGTTGGTTAGAAGATAAAATAAGGATATAAAATGGCTTTAACACAAATGCAAATCATTCAGTCGCTGGGTGAGGCAATGAGCTGGTTAGAAAGGGAGTTGAGTTGGGATGTACCTGCAACAGAACTTAGACATTTAACAGGTAGAATTGGGGAGCTGTACGCCGCACTTATAACAAATGGACGCATGGCAACAGAGGTTAACCAGGCGGGGTACGATGTTGTATCAAGTAGTGGCGAGCGTATATCAGTCAAAACAACAGGTAGAATGCATACAGGTGGCCATATAAGCTTTAATACTAATACGCTAAACTTGGTCGATCGTATAATTATTTTAAGAATCAATACAGATGAGATGCAAGTTGAAACTTTATTAGATGCGCCCGTTGAAGAAGCTAAAAAACTAATGAGTGATGCAGTAACGGGAAAAAGCTGTATTACAATGAGTAAGTTAATAAACGCACCAGTTAAGCCACGTATACTATTAAATGTAAAAGAAGTTATATGGAATAACTACAAATTGGTGGAGCTTGAAAACGGCACTATTGAAGTGTTTTTAAATGACGAGCTTGTAACACCCAGTAAGCCTTACTTGCGTGATATTGCTAAAGAGTTAGGGGTTTCAATTTTAAATGGCAACGGGAATCCGTTTAATACACGCCAGCAGGGTTCTGTGTTGATTAAAGAGTTATTAAATTAAAGCTACTGTTGTTTATACACCGTAGCTTAAAGGCAAGAAATAAGGCCTCTAATCCACTGAGCTCAAACAAGTTTCATTAACTATGTAATTTATGTATTATGCAGATTCCTCATACAAAAGGATCGTTGATGAAGAATGTACTACTAATAGTTACCGGTGCAAGCCCGCAGGTATTAACCGAAACTCTTTTTGCGCTTTATCAGCAGGGTAAGCCTATGCCTGAAGAGATTTTTGTTATTACAACAAAAAGCACCAAGGCTATGCTCACCGATGGATTATTTAAGCAAGGTAATTTAGCTAAATTAATAGCAGATTATAAACTTCCCTGCATTAAACTTCCCGATGAAAACATATGCCTAATAGAAGACGATAAAGGCCAACCTATTAATGATGCTAAATCTGAAATAGAACAAACCTACATGGCCGACTTTATTACGCGTAAAGTGTTTGAACTTACCAATAAAAACGATATTAGTATTCATGCATCCATTGCAGGTGGCCGTAAAACAATGGCATTTTATTTAGGTTATGCCATGTCTTTATTGGGGCGTGAGCAAGATTCACTCAGTCATGTATTTGTAAATAGCGAATTTGAATTTGTTAGAGACTTTTACTACCCAACACCTTATGACCACATTATTGATGGTAAAAATGGCACGCAAGTAAACTGTATTAATGCAAATGTAACCCTTGCCGAAATACCCTTTGTACGAATGCGCCAATCTATCGACGAAACCCTCATTGCAAATATGCAAAGTGCATCGTTTAGCCAAACAGTAGCAAGCTTAAACTCAGCGCATAAAAAAGATTTAACCCTTGAAGTAAACGCAAAAGCAAAAACGCTCACCTTTGCAGGTATCGAAATTAAACTTACCGCAAAAGAAACCGCCTTCTATTTATGGTTAAACCAATACAGCCAAAATGAAAATAAACAGTTAGTGGTGGGTCGTGATTTTGAAGAGTCTTTGCGATACAGCAAAGAGTACCTCATGCTTTTACAGCAAAATAGCAGTGATTTACGTATATTTCGTGATACGTTTGGCATAGAGCCAGAAGATTTTAGAGAAGGTATACACAGTAATTTAAAAGTAATGGAAAAAACCTTTGTGCAACAAACGCGTAGCCGCATAAATAGTAAAATAAATAAGGTGTTACCAAACGAGCTTGCTAAGAAAATAGCGATTGATTCTAATAACCAAAGCTTTGAAACAAGCTACTGGTTAAGCGCAGTAACACACAATATAAAAATAAATATAACGGCTTAATATTCGCAAGCTTGCAAACGCATAAAAATAATAACGCATGGTAAATTAGTTGATAAGGAAGTAATCAGGAATGAAGCAATCAATGAACTTTGAACACATTCAATCTAAGTGGCCAGAGCTACACCAGTTAGCCGCTTTTGCAGAAGACTATGCGATTACCGATCCACAAAGCTCACTGGTTAAGCTGCGTTGCTTTGCCGAAAAAGTAGTAGGTTACTTATATAAAGAACTTAGTTTACCTGTTTTACCCACTTCTAACATTTTTGATAAACTTACCGCCGACGACTTTACCAGCGCAGTTCCGCGTTTAATTACCGATAAACTTCACGCCATTCGTAAAAGTGGTAATCAAGCAGCCCACGAAGGCAAAGTTGATCAACAACAAGCTATTTGGATATTAAAAGAAAGCTACTTTGTAGCTTCGTACTTATTTATGGCGTATGCCAATGGCACGCAACAAGAATGCCCAGAGTTTAAAGCGCCTGAGCAAACACAGCCGACTAATCAAAGTGATGCTCAGTTTGCTAAAAAGAACAAGCAACTTACTCAGCAGCTAGCTGAAAACCAAGCCCGTTTAAAACGCGCACTTGACGAACTAGAAGCCGCAGAGCTTGCACAAAAACAAGCACAGCAGCAAGCAGCAAAACTAAAACAAACTATTGATGCTGAAAAGCTGGCTCAGGTTAAAACCCGCAATGAGCAAATTGTTAACTCTAGTTTTAACTTTAACGAAGACGAAACCCGTAAACGCATTATCGATTTAGATTTACGTAATGCTGGTTGGAATGTAGCACTTGACGACAAATCAACAGAAGACGTTGGCAAAGAAGTAAAAGTAACAGATCAACCTACAACAACAGGCGTAGGTTATGTTGATTATGTATTATGGGATGACGATGGTAAACCACTTGCGGTAATAGAGGCAAAACGCACTCACGAAAATATCGAAAAAGGCCGCCAGCAAGCAACGCTTTATGCCAATGCGCTCGAAAAGCAATATGGCCAACGCCCTATTATTTTTTATTCAAACGGCTGGGATATAAAAATACTCGACGACACGCAAGGCTATAATAGCCGTGGTTTATACGGTTACTACTCAAAAGATTCTCTACAGTACTTAATAAAGCAGCGCACACTTAAAAAAGACTTAAATAAAACGCCGATAGATACTGCTGTGGCAGGGCGTTTGTATCAAATGGAAACCATAACCCGAGTGTGTGAGCGTTTTAGTGATAAACACCGCAAAGCGCTTATTGTTCAAGCAACCGGCACAGGTAAAACACGCGTATCTATTGCCCTTGCAAAACGACTACTTGATGCAGGTTGGGCTAAGCGCGTACTATTTTTATGTGACCGAAAAGAACTACGTAAACAAGCGGGTAACGCCTTTACCGAATTCACCAAAGAGCCAGTACATATTGTTGGTAAAAGCGCTAAAAACACAGCAGCCAGCGCGCGGGTATTTATAGCAACGTACCCAGGTATGCTACGCATAATGAACAAGTACGACGTAGGCTATTTTGACCTAATAGTAGCCGACGAATCGCACCGTTCAATTTACAATATATATGGTGATATTTTTAAGTACTTTGATGCACTCGAAGTAGGCCTAACCGCCACTCCGGTTGAAATGGTATCGCGCTCAACGTGTGATTTGTTTGGTTGCGATTACAAACTACCCACAGCTAACTACCCATTAGAAGATGCTATAGAACAAGGCAACTTAGTCCCTTACAAAATTGTAAGTTACACCACTCAGTTTTTGCGCGAAGGCATTAAAAAAGACAATCTAACCGATGAGCAAATAGCCCAATTAGAAGAGCAAGGCATTGACCCTAACGAGCTCGACTTTGACGCAAAACAAATAGACGAAGCCATTAAAAATAAAGACACCAACAGGCTCATACTGCGTAACCTAATGGAAAAAGGTCTGCGCGATAAAGACGGCCAACTGCCAGGTAAAACAATTATATTCGCCCGTAATATAGCTCATGCCGAATTAATGGCCCAGTTATTTAGTGAGCTTTACCCGCAGCATGGTGCTAATTTTTGCCGCGTTATTCACTCAAAGTACGAACGGGCCGAAGAGCTAATAGACGATTTTAAATCAAGCGACGAAAACAGCATGCGTATAGCAGTGTCGGTCGATATGCTCGACACCGGCATAGACGTACCAGAATGTGTAAACCTTGTATTTGCAAAACCCATAAAATCAAAAGTAAAGTTTTGGCAAATGATTGGCCGTGGCACACGCTTATGCGAAAACCTATACGGACCAGGGCAGCACAAAACTCACTTTTTAATATTCGATCACTGGGCAAACTTTGAATACTTTGACGAAAACCCAGAAGAAGACGACGTAAAACAAGCAAAATCGTTACTGCAAAAACTATTTGAAGCGCGGGTAACCCTTGCACAAACGGCCCTCAAAAAAGCAAACATGGATGTGTTTGACCAAACCATTAAATTAATTCACGACGATATTTGCCTACTGCCAATGGAATCAATATCGGTGCGCGATAACTGGCTAGTGGTCGAAACTTACAAAGATTTTAAACGTCTTAATCAATTTGCACCGCAAACAGTAAGCGATCTGCTTGAAAAAGTCGCGCCACTTATGCAATGGCGTAACATAATGGGGCAAAGTGAAGCGTATAAATTCGATTTAGAGCTAACCACTATCCAAACACTAATATTTATCGATGCAAACCAAATTGATTTAGCTAAACAAAGTATAATGAACAAGGTTGAATCGCTTCAAATGCACCTAAACGAAGTGCGTAGCAAAGCACCTGCAATAGAAGAAATACAAACACAGCAGTACTGGCAGTATTTAACCCATGCAGCCCTTGAGCAAAGCCGTATTAATTTACGCAGTATTATTCACCTGCGTAATAAAAGCGTGAAGCCACCAACAAGTGATTTTGTACTTGATATAACAGAAGACGAAAATCAAATACACGAAGCTGATAGGCTTACAAAAATAGTCTCCATTGATTATCAAATATATCGCCAAGAGGTAGAAAAAACACTCACCCCGTTATTTGAAACCGACAGCGTACTTAAAAAAATTCGCAACGGCGAACAAGTAACCGAAGCCGACTTAGCGCAATTAAGCTCGTTAGTGCATACGCAAAACCCAAGTGTTGATTTAAATACATTAAAAGAGTTTTTTCCCGAATCAACCGCGACGCTCGACAAAATATTGCGTACCATAGTCGGCATGGATAAAAACGCCATAGAGCAAAGCTTTACAACCTTCGTGCAGCAAATACACACCCATGTAAATGCCAAGCAACAACGCTTTATTGGTATGTTAAAAAACCACCTGATTCGCCACGGCGCTATTGAAATAGCCCAGCTTTACGATGCGCCCTTTACACAAATACACGACATGGGGCTCGATGGCGTATTTAGCCAGCAACAAGCCGACGTAATTGAGCAATTTATTAAGCAGTTTGATGTACAATTGGGTGATAAAAACCAAACGGTAG
Source organism: Pseudoalteromonas sp. SIMBA_162 (assembly GCF_046535955.1). Classification (NCBI taxonomy): domain Bacteria; kingdom Pseudomonadati; phylum Pseudomonadota; class Gammaproteobacteria; order Alteromonadales; family Pseudoalteromonadaceae; genus Pseudoalteromonas; species Pseudoalteromonas sp. SIMBA_162. Next base: position 8,395 of record NZ_JAWJBQ010000001.1, read on the forward strand.
ATAAAGAAGTGGTAGTGTAAATGGCTAATCAAGTAGAAGTGTTTCAAAATGAAGATGGTAGCCTACAGTTAGCAGTGCAAGTGCAGCAAGAAAGTATCTGGTTATCGCAATCTCAGCTTGCTGAACTGTTTAAAACATCAACAGACAACATTAGTTTACACCTAAAAAACATATATCAGTCAGGTGAACTTGATGAAAACGCAACTACCGAGGATTACTCGGTAGTTCGTCAAGAGGGTAAACGCCAAGTAAAACGTAAATTAAAACACTACAATCTTGATGCAATAATATCTGTGGGCTACCGCGTTAACTCAACCCAAGCAACACGCTTTCGCCAGTGGGCAACTAAAACATTAAAGCAGCATTTATTAAAAGGCTACACCTTAAATCAAGAGCGATTAGCACAAAACGCAACAGAGCTAGATAACGCATTACAACTCGTTAAACGAATTGCTGTTTTGCCTCAAAACAGTGAATTTGGTGCAGGGCTTGTAGATATAATTGCCAGTTACACGCAAACCTTTTTATGGCTACAACAGTATGATGAAGGACTGCTTAATTCTCCACAAGGTGAGTTAGGCGGCGCACTTACACCACTTAATGATGCAAAAATCGCAATTTCACAGCTTAAGCAAAACCTTATAAACAAAGGTGAAGCCACCAAGCTATTTGCACAAGAGCGTAACAGCGGCCTAAATGCCATTTGGGGCGCTTTAGATCAAAGTGTATTTGGTGAGCCTGCCTACCCAAGTGTAGAAAAGCAAAGCCGCGCATTTATTGTACTTCGTGGTTAAAAACCACCCGTTTAGTGATGGCAATAAACGCACCGCAGCATTTTTATTTGTCGATTTTCTAAATCGAAATCAACGCCTGTTAAATGAGCATTATCACCCGTAATAAACGATATAGGGTTAGCGGCCATTACTTTATTAGTAGCAGAGTCAAACCCTAAAGAAAAAGATACCATTATTCGCTTAATCGAAAATTTATTAAGCCAAAATTAAATAGCACAAAACGTAGGTTGGATAAGCCAGAGCGCCATCCGACGATGTTGGATAAGCCAAAGCGCTATCCGAGGATGCTGGATAAGTTAGAGCGCCATCCAACACCATGATATAAAATTTAATCAATACAATGAGCGCAATAAACCGCTCACACTAGGAAAATTATGATAACCGGACCTTTAAAAAGTAAAATCGACAAACTATGGGAAGAATTTTGGACAGGCGGAATAACTAACCCGCTTACCGTAGTAGAGCAAATTACTTTTTTAATGTACGCCCGTATGCTCGACATGAACGAGCAAGCCGATGAAAAACGAAGTGCACGTACTAAACAGCCATTTAACCGCCGCTTTAGCGACGCCGAGCAACACATTCGTTGGCAAAACCTGCGCCATTTAGGGGCAGAAGAGTTATACAAACTGGTTAAAGATGAACTGTTTCCGTACTTTTCAAAAACCTCAGATGATGTATCGCCAGAAGGCGCGGTATTTAACGAGTTTATGAAAGACGCGCAATTGATGATCCAAAAGCAAAGCTTATTGGTAAAAGCCGTTGAAATGGTAAACGACTTACCCCTTGAAAACTCAGACACCAAAGGCGATTTGTACGAATACTTGCTTAGCAAACTCACTACAGCAGGCATTAACGGCCAATTTAGAACCCCGCGCCACATTATACGCGCCATGGTCGAAATGATGGACCCAAGCGTTACCAGCCAAATTTGTGACCCATCAACCGGCACCGGTGGCTTTTTATCGGTAAGTTACGAATACCTATTACAAAAATACACCTCAGCTGAGGGCATCGACCGTGAACCCGTGCTGGATGTAGATGGCAACGTTCAATGTGATGACAGCGGTAAACCGCTTGAAAACTTACTTTACTCAGGCGATTTAATAACCCCAGAGCAGCGCAGCCACATAGATGCTCACATGTTTAACGGCTTTGACTTTGACGCCACCATGCTACGCGTAGCTGCTATGAACCTAGTAATGCACGGCATTAAACAACCGGGCATTCATTATCAAGATACCCTAAGCCAAAACTTTAAAGAGCACTACCCGCAAAAAGCAAAAGAAGGCTTTGACATAATACTGGCCAATCCGCCATTTAAAGGCAGCCTAGACGAAGAAGACGTATGCCCCGAGTTATTACGCAAAGTAAAAACTAAAAAAACCGAGCTGCTATTTGTTGCCCTTATAGAGCGCATGCTAAAAATAGGCGGGAAATCGGCGACCATCGTGCCTGATGGCGTATTATTTGGCTCATCAAAAGCGCACGTACAACTGCGCCAAATGTTGGTAGATAACAACCAGCTAGAAGCGGTAATCTCACTACCCAGTGGCGTGTTTAAACCCTATGCTGGTGTTTCAACTGCCATAATTATATTCACCAAAGGCGGCAGCACCGACCACGTATGGTTTTACAACGTACAAGCCGATGGTTTTAGCCTTGATGACAAACGCACCCCTATAAAAGCCAACGACTTACCAAGCCTAATTAGCGAATTTAAAGCCCGTGATAAAGCACAGGCGACAAGTAATAAAAATGATAAAACTCAGAAAGCCTTTTGGGTAAGTAAAGATGAAATAGCCAGCAATAAATACGATCTATCAATCAACCGCTACAAAGAAGTGGTATACGAAGAAGAAAGCTACGATCCGCCAAAAGAAATCCTAGGTAAATTAGTGAGCTTAGAAAACGAAATACTCGCTGAGCTGAAAGAGCTGGAGGGAATGCTGTGACAATCAAATTGAAAAAGTTTAAAGATTTGATTTCAAAAAACGGTTTGTTTTCTGATGGAAACTGGATTGAAAGCAAAGATCAAAATCCAGATGGTTCAGTTAGATTGATTCAATTAGCGGATATCGGTGTAGGTAAATTTATAGATAAATCTAACCGTTTCATGACTGAAGAGCGTGCAAATGATCTAAACTGCACTTATCTTGTTGAAGGTGACATCCTTGTTGCTAGAATGCCAGATCCAATTGGTAGAGCTTGTATTTTCCCTCAAGTTCAACAGAAATGTGTAACTGTTGTAGATATTTGTATTATAAGACCTGACTCTGATCAAATAGGTACTCGTTGGTTAATGCATTTGATTAACTCTAAACATTTTAATAACCAAGTTTTACAATATGTGACTGGTACTACTCGGCAACGGATTTCGAGAGGAAATCTAGCTAAACTGGATGTTGAAGTACCACCATTAGACGAGCAAAAACGCATAGCCGCGATTTTAGATAAAGCCGACGCCATCCGCCGCAAACGCCAACAAGCCATCCAACTCGCCGACGACTTCCTACGCAGTGTATTCCTAGACATGTTCGGCGATCCGATTACCAACCCGAAGGGGTTTAAAAAGGCAGCAATAACTGAGATGTCAGAAGTAATTACTGGCTATGCCTTTAAAAGTGCAGAGTATGTACAAGATAGTGAAAATTCTGTAAGGCTTTGTAGGGGGGCTAATACTTTAACGGGTTATTTTGAATGGAAAGATACGGCATATTGGGATAAGGATAAATTAAAAGGAATAGAAAGCTATATTATTAACTCGGGTGATGTGATTCTAGCGATGGATCGTCCATGGATTTCAAGTGGTCTTAAAGTCTGTATATTCCCTGAGAATCAACGAACTACATACTTAGTGCAACGTGTTGCGAGGATTAGACCGAAACAAGCAATCTATACAGATTATTTATATTCATGCATTTTATCTAGTGCATTTGAAAAACACTGTTGTCCTACAGAGACTACTGTGCCGCATATTTCTCCGGTAGAACTTAAGAACTTTGAGGTATTAGTGCCGGATAAAAAGCTAGTTCAAAAATATCATGATGTAGTATTTAAGGTTCGAAGTTCTATGTTAGCGATGGAAGAGTCCTTGCTAGAGGCTAATAGTGCTTTTAACTCATTAAGCCAAAAAGCCTTTGCTGGCGAACTATAACGATTACCATAAAACTAGAATAACAAGGACGTTGATATGCTAGAAACAATCAATAAACCAATTGAGTTCGATAATGTAACTATTTTTATCACTGAGTTTTTATCAAAAAGAAACTTAGAAGCTCCCATTGCTGCTGCGTTATTTACCTATCATTTTAGTATCGGGGCTTACACGCGGTTAACGTTTTTACTGTGTAAACAAACAATTATTAACGCGACCTTCAATAATAAGTATTAGTGTAATGGGTTTTGTTTGTTGAGCGTCGAGTGGTATCGCCAAAGGTAAATAGCTAATGTCATAATAAAGTTGTAAAGGGAGTTTTATTTACAAGCTTGTGAAAATAAACTCATATTAAAATTTTAGTAATCTATTTAGTAGTTTAGTTTTTTTAAACTGCTGCAATATGTAAGTGTTAAATAGGTTATTTTCAGAATAAAAAATTTAGTTAAGGATAAACAATGGATACAAAAATAATTTCTCAATGGACGTTGTCGAATAAAGAAGCACAGCAAAAAGGATTAGATGGGTCATTTGACAACATGGTGGCGAACCTAGATGAAATAATACAACCAGAAATCGCTGCATTTATTAATGGTCAAACCGATAATAAAGACAAGCTATTGTTGAAAGCTTTAAATTCATGTTTTTCGATTGTTGAGAGTGAATTTAAGGCAGCCCGCTGGATAAGCTTTGAAGGCGATATTTTCTTTGATAAAGATGCCAAAGGTTTTTGGATGCTTTGTGAAGATAAAATAAGAAACTTCAATAAAAATAATAGCTTTAATTCTGGGGAGCTTTATGCGGATGTTATTGAAATTATAAATTCAGAGCTTGAAGATGCGTTTAATGAATGGGATGTGCCAAGCTTATCAATTTTAAAGTGTTTAACTAATTTATCTAATACACCTTTTAAAATTTCTAACGGTCGCTATAGCTTTTCCGCCTATAGTTTATATAAAAATGAAAATAAGGTGCAAGGATTTGATTGTGATCGCTCAATACTTAAAGTTTCTAGCTTTGGCCGTTGTTTACCGTATTTACCTCAGAGTGATGTAGCTGAGCTAGGCGATAAAGGGGTGTTTATTAATGCTATATACAGCGGCTTTATTCCACCTAAACTCAAAGATAATGAATTGTATAAATCTTTAATTGTTGCATTAAATTACAGCAATAAAGCAGCGGTTGAAGAGTTTAAAGATAAAACACAGGTTGTAGAACAACTTATACAGCAAAAAATATCTAACATATTGCTTTTAGATGACTTTATTCGCGCTGATATTACCCCTTATCAAGAAAAAATACTCGAAGATACTGAGCTTGGTCATTGGTCTTTATGGACCGAGGAGCTAGAGAGTGATGCTGAGCAAGTTATTGACTTACCCACCCCGATGGTCGCGCGAGATCCAAAGTCGAGCATTAACGATGGTGTGGTAGCAATTGATTTTGGTACAAAAAGTACTGTTGTGGTGTATCAAAAAGATAATGTGAATATACATCCAATGCGTATTGGAACAGGCGATTTAAGCAAAGATATACAAGCTCATCATTATGAAAATCCAACTATTATGGAGTTCAGAGATCTTGACGCCTTTATAGGTGCTTATAGTGCAAAAGCCAATAAGCCTTACACACGCTGGCAAGATTTAACCATTTCACATACAGCAAAAAATGCGTTAGAAGGAACGGATTCTAGTAAATTCAATACATTTTTAGATGAAATAAAACAGTGGGCAGGCGATAAAAACAGAAAACTAAAAGTAGTTGGTCAACAAGGTAAAGTGATTGACTTACCCCCGTTTTTAGAACTCACAGAGGACGACTTTAACCCGATTGAAATTTATGCTTACTATTTAGGTTTATATATTAATAACTTAAATAATGGCATTTTTATGGATTACATTCTTTCATTTCCTGTGACTTACGAAATGCCAGTGCGCGATAAAATAATCGAAAGCTTTGAAAGAGGCATTAAAAAATCCCTCCCGAGTGAGCTAGGCGCTGATACTATTGAGCACTTAACAGTAACAAAAGGGGCGAGCGAACCGGCTGCCTACGCACTAACAGCATTTAAAGCTCATAATTTTGACCCTGTAGACGATGAACATATTTTTTATGGTGTATTTGATTTTGGTGGTGGCACCACTGACTTTGACTTTGGTATTTTTAGAGAAGCGCAAGGTGCCAAAGAGCGCCGTTTTGACTATGTTATAGAACATTTTGGCGCAGGTGGAGACAAATTTTTAGGAGGCGAGAATTTACTTGAGCTTTTGGCGTTTGAAGTGTTTAAGAAAAATAGAGTAGCACTATTAGAAGCCGGTATTCAATTTGAAAAGCACCCTGAAAAAGATGCGTTTGCGGGTAGTGAGCAGTTATTAAGTTATTCCCAAGAAGCCAAAAACAATACAAAGAAGCTGTGTATTGCGTTACGTCCATTTTGGGAGGAACATGACGATTTTAGTATTGATTCATCAGACTCTTTAAGTATTACACTAACCGATAGTCGTGGTATTCAGCATTCAGCTTTTAACTTAGTTGTTGATGAAGAAGAGTTAAGGCAATTGCTTTCAGATCGAATTGAACGTGGGGTAGAAAACTTTTTTGATGCTTTGCGTTTGGCGTTTAGCCACAGTGAAGCACAGCTTAATGGCATAGAAAATGTAAATATATTTTTGGCTGGTAATTCAAGTCAATCAAGCTATGTGACAGCGTTATTTGAAAAGCATATTGCGCTGCAAGATGAAGAAATTGGAAGAGAGGGGCAAAGTCATTTTAAATTATTTGGACCCCTTGGTGCAGATAAAACGAATATAGAAAAGCCAACGGGCAAAACTGGCGTTGCTTTTGGCTTAATTGAATCACGAGAAGGCGGTAATATTAAGGTTATTGACCGTAATGTTAGTGGTGAGGATATTCGTTTTAAATATTATTTAGGAGAAAATAGGAAGGGTAAATTTAAACCTATTGTTGACCGCGAAAATAAGTTTAATGAATGGGTAGAGTTTATTGATGCGGGGTATCAAAAATTTGAACTTTATTACTCAGAACAACCTACTTCAAGTACTGGTAATGTACTTGCCGCAGATGACAGTATTAAAAAGAAGAGTATTAAACTTGATTTAACCGATGATGATGCAATGGTCTACATAAAAATTATATCACCTACTCAGATTGAGTACGTGATAGCAGATGAGCAGGATATTAAAAATAACATTTATTTAAATGAACCTCAGAGCATAGAACTATAATATTTAAGGAAGATTATGTTAGCACCCACACTTATCCCTACAATAATAACAGCGGTTAGTAAATTAGCTTCGACCCTAGGGCCAATGATAGCTAGAACTGCACCTATGGTATTAAAAACAGTAGGTGAAAACTTACCTAAAGTGGTTCAAGCCATTGAGCAGTTGAGCATTGCATCGAGCGTTCTTAAACCGAATGAAAGCGTTAATGAGCTGGGCGCTAAAGCTATCGCTGCTGATAAAACACCTGAAGACTTTAATGAAATTAATGATTATATCGAGTATTTACGAAATGATGTAACAGAAGTAACTCTATCTGATGAACCAACAAGTGTTTTAGCTCGTCAGGCGATAGGGAGTGCCATTTTACTACAAGGCTTAAACACGGAATTGAGTACTAACATTTCTTTGCCATTTTTAAATAAAGTAGGTGAGATAGGTGTAGGCTCGAAAGTGGTTTTCGAGATTATTAAAGCGTATTCAGACAGTGGCTTAAATATAGAGCAAATAGAAGCTTACAGTGACGGGCAGTTATCATTGGCTGAAACTAAATGCCATAGTGATTGCTTGGTTAGCGCTTATAAAAATGCTGAACCAACAATGACTCAGCAAGAAGCCGAACAAGCTGTAATGAAGGACTTTTAGAATGCCAAGGATAAAAAAATCGCTAGTTGAGCTTTTAAAAGCAAATAGTGTAGATGGAAAAGTACAAGTACCAGCTATCGAAAAGCCATTTTTATTAGCTGAGCATGAATTTTCACTTTACCATATTAAAGAAGTAACCTTTGATGAAGAACTCCCCCGAAAAGAGGCGTTTGAGAATGTGTTAAATTCGTTAAATATTGAAGGTATTCTCTTTCTTTATTTACTCATTGGTGATGGAGAAAGCGTTAAGTTTTTATTTGGTATTGCAAAAGATAAGCGCTATAAGGGAGATTTATTGCTTGATGTTGACGATATAGGCGAAAGTATTTTAAAACCATCTTTAGAGGGAAACTTTAGAGGAAGCATAGTCAAAAAGCTTGATAAATATGAACGAACGCAAGTTAAAAGCGACGTTGATGCCTTTTCTAAAGTGTCTAAGCTTGAAGGTGTGCCAAGTGTTCATGAAGATAATGAACAGTTTCAAGGTGTTGACCGCTTGGTAGATATAATGAGTGGCGATAAGTTCTGCTTGGCTGTTTTGGCTGATCCTCTTTCATTGGCTGAGGTAAATGAGCTTGAAGGGCAATTGCATGAAATTTATGACAAATTATTGCCTTTATCTAAAAAAAATATTCAAGACGGAACAAATAAGGCTAAGACAGAAGGAGCCTCTGAAGGTTCTAGTACCACTAAAACAACGAGTGAAAATGATGGTAAATCTATAACAACTAATACGGGTAAATCGGTTAGTACAACCAAAGGGACAAACAACACTGAAGGCAGTAAGCAGTCATCATCAGGTTTTTCTGAGACCGACCATAATCGTCATATAAATGGCAGTGAAAGTACAACGAAAGGCACTTCAGAGTCAACGGCTACAGGCAGTAACCGAGGTACAAATACATCGGAACAAACAGGTAGCTCATCTAGTGAGTCTCGAGAGTTTTCTGATAAAACATTACAGGATTGGGTAAATTATATTGATGAGGTATTATTAAAGCGTATTCAAATAGGTAAAAATAAAGGACTTTATCTATCTAATATCTACTTATTATCGAATTCTGAGGCTAGTGTTTTAAAGCTAGGAAATACTGCAAAATCAATATTTTCCGGTGAAGAAGCAAATAAGTCACCTTTACAACTTAAAAAATTAACGATTAAAAATGAGATTTCTACATTAAAGAACTTTCAATTACCTGCATTGCAAGTAGCAAGTGCTGATGTTGCGAAAAGTGATAATACTCATCAGTTAAATTTGTTGCTTTCTAAAAATCCTTTTAATCGATACTTATGTAATTGGTTGTCTACTAATGAATTGAGTGTTGTTGCTGGTCTACCTCAAAAAGAAGTCGTGGGATTAACTTTAAAAGAAGAAGTTGAATTTGGCTTGAATATGACGCAACAGGCCAGCGTTGAAAACAAACTCTTTTTGGGTAACTTAGTTAAAAGTGGTTTAAAGCAAAAAACAGAGGTGAGTATAGATAAGCGTGATCTAGACAAACATACGTTTATAGCAGGTGTTACAGGCAGTGGTAAAACGACAACCTGCCATCGATTATTACACTCAGCTCAAATGCCATTTTTAGTTATTGAGCCAGCTAAAACAGAATATCGAGTACTAACAAAAAAAGATAATAGCATCTTAATTTTTACCTTGGGTAATGACAATGTTGCTCCTTTTAGGCTGAACCCTTTTGAATTTTTCCCGCATGAAAATATCACCTCTAGAGTCGATATGATAAAGGCGAGCATAGAGTCGGCATTTGAGATGGAAGCTGCAATACCACAGTTAATAGAAGCAGCTATTTATAGGTGCTACGAAGCTAAAGGTTGGAATATTGCTAACTCTAAAAATAGCTATTACGAAAACCCATTCGCGCCTGGGGTATATGCGTTTCCTACACTTGCAGAATTGATTGATATGACAGAGGTTGTTGTAAACGATCAAGGTTTTGATGATAGGTTGAAACAGGATTATGTAGGGTCAATAAAAGCCCGCTTACAAGGATTATTGATTGGCTCTAAAGGCCAAATGTTAAATACACCACGGTCTATAAACTTTAAAGATTTAGCTAAACGCAATGTAATTTTAGAACTTGAAGAGATACGCAACCCAAGTGAAAAGTCTTTAATAATGGGGTTTGTTTTAGCTAATCTAAATGAAGCTATACGTGCTAATTACGAAGAGTATCGTAAACGTGGTGAAAAGTTTAGACACATTACACTAATTGAAGAAGCGCATAGGTTATTATCTAAATTTGAGGCAGGGGATAGCTCGAATAAAAAACAGGGGGTTGAAACCTTCTCTGATATGTTGGCAGAAGTGCGTAAGTATGGGGAGTCGTTAATCATTGTTGATCAAATTCCAAATAAGCTAACGCCAGAAGTTTTAAAAAACACGAATACAAAAATTATTCATAAACTTTTTGCTCAAGATGATAAAGAAGCAGTTGGGAATACTATGGCTTTATCTGATGAGCAAAAAAACTTTTTATCTAACCTTGAACCAGGGCGCGTAATTCTATCGAGTTCGGGAACGACAAAACCCTTGCAGGTACAAGTCAAAGAGTTTCTTAGTACAACAGAGGAAGCAGATGTTGATCCCGATAATATTAGAAAAATAGCACTTCAATATTACGCAGATAATTACAAATCAGGTTTGATAAAAGGTTTAGAATTACTTGAAAGCCCTCCTTCAGGTGATGTTATTGAGGATATTCTTCAGGGGAATCCGCTATTAGCTTGGGTTGAAACATTAAAGAAACGAAAATCAAATAAAGCGCTACATAACTACATACAAAGTTATGGTGTTGAGTTTATGCACCAATATATTCTTGCCTCTTGTTATAAACCTCTTGCTGAGTCGAAAGAAAATATAAAAGAGTTAGGTTTAAGAAGTAATTGTTTAGGTCACTACTTATCTGAGGTCAATCTAAACCCTGATGTAGCATTTACTTTGGAGCAGAAAAATGCCCTTTCAACCAACAAAAGTATAAATGTTTAACTAAGGAAAATTTTATGGGACTTTGGAGTAGTGTGTGTAGCGTTGTTAGCAGTGCTTGTAGTTTTATAAGCAGTGTTGCCTCAAGTATTGGTAATAGCGTTGTAAAATCAGCAACCAGTATTGCTAGTTTGGGTGTTTCCCTTGCGGCTAAAGTGACAGATGCAATAAGAAGTGTAGGTGTTTCTTTAGGTATTATTCGACCAGAGGATAATCTCGAAGAGTTAGGTGAAAAGGCTATTCTAAGTGACAAAAAACCAGAAGATTTTGACTCAATCAATGAATACATCAATCACCTAAACAATAATGTTGCCTTTGATAAGGATAAATTTGACAGATTAGACGAGAAAGAACTTTTAGCTCGCTCTTCAATAGGTGCTTCAATAACCTTAAAGGGAATTAACGAAAAATTAGATTCAGTAGTAACGCCTGAATTTATGGCTACTGTGGCTTCGCAAGAGCTCGAAACGAAAGAAATAGTTAGCACTATTAAAGCCTACAAAGAGAACGACTTAAAACTAGAAGATTATGATCTTTATTTAAACGATGAGCTTACTCTTGATGAAACAACTAAACATAGTTCAGCTTTGGTAGAAGCATACCAGAAGTTGGAGCCAGAGTTATCTATAGAAGAAATTGAAAATAAAGTAATGGGACTAAGTAATTAAATGACAGACTTTTACGTTGAAAATAAAAATTGCAAAATTAGAACGTGCAGAGTTATTGAAGGTGAGTTAGAGGATGTTCGGTTTTCAGGTGAATTATGGATTGATAGTGCTGACTTTTGGGAACAATTTAAACGTAAAGTTGAGTATATTGAGAATGAGCGTTTAGCATTTATTGTTGTTTCTGATGACGAAGTATTTGATGTTGATCCTAGCATTTTCATTGCTGACGATTTTGCGACAGGTAAAAGTGAGTTAAATAGGCTATTGGCACAAATAGGTGCTATTTCTTCATCTATTAAACTTTACCCAAACTCATTTGAAATACAACGAACTGCCATAAATGATAAGGCAGAAGCGCTTGGTGTACTTTTAGATGATAGTGCCAGTGAAGCTCTAAACACTTCGATAGAATATAGCTCAAAAGGTTTACAAGCTCATTATCGAAAAAAAACGAATGAGCTAAAAAAGGAAGATTAGTTATGTATAAGAACAGTTTAAAAACAGAAGTATTAGTTCTCCTAGAAGATGAAGATATTAGAAGTAAAGTATGTGAAATAGCATTCGAGTATTCAGAGAAACACTTAACTACTTTGTCGCCAAATAAGATTGAAGAATCAAGCCAAAAAGAGTGTCATGGTCTACAAGCTGAAAAAGATACGTTAAAAGAAGAAAATGCAAAACTTAGATCTATGCTGGGACTAAAAGAATCCGCTTTAGTGGAAAGTGAAAATTTAATTCAGTCTTTAAATGTTGAAAAATCAGGTCTGGAGAAAAATTTATCTGTAGTTTTGAGTGATGTCGAAAAAAATGAAAAAACACTGACAGAAACTTTAAGTTTATATGAAGAGCTAAAGAGAAAAATTACATTTTACAGAGATAACTTTGAGGAAGACCTTAGGATTAAAGAGGTTTATGAGGAGCTCTCATCACAAACTAAAGTATCAATTAAAAATATTTTTAAAGATACAACACCAAAAGGGTTGGTTGTTTGCGGGACTCAAGAAAAGTTTATATTTAGCTTCTGGGACTATATTAAAGCTGAAATAAACAATAGTAACAATCAAGACGATAAAAAATTAGTTTGTTTATTTGAGTTATTGTTTACTCGTTTCAAGTTAGCCTTTCCTATGTTTGAGCTACAACAAGTTAAAGTGGGTGATGTATTTGATAATCAAAAATTTGTAAAACATCACAGTAGCCAAAATATGAGTGGGCCGATACAAGCATTATTATTCCGAGGCTGTGTAAATAACCAAACTGGAAAAGTAGTTAAGCAATCTATAGTAGTACTTTAGCTGCCAAATTATATGCTCATCAAAGCGGTTATTTAATGTGTTTTAGCAAAATAAATTTGTTTATGAAATTTCGACTTTGTGCCTCAAACGCACTCAATAAATACCTAAAAGCTGATTTACCTCGTTTGCCACATGAACCCGGTAAACAAGCGGGGGTAAATACCCTTATTAGCGATAGTCATTGTTTTAACTGGCAATTACAGATTATTGATAATAGATATAAATCTCGTGAAAAAACAATCATTGTTTGTGAAGCGAATAGCCGTTTTACGTTTTTTATACCGGTTAGTTTAAAGTTATCGCAAAAAGAATTAACTCAGCACCTACAATATGAATGGCAGCTAATGATGGCTGAAACGCTTGAGGTGTATCAGTTAATACCGCGCAGCGATATTGCGGTGCTGTTAAGTGAGCTATCTAAAATAGAGTTTACTCCGCACTGGGTTAAAAATACCGATTTAAGTATAAGCGGGCATATTAGCGATGCTGCACTTTGGGTTACTCAAACACTACAAGAAGAGGGGCTTTATGAGTTACCTAAAGAGCTTGCCATTGAGTTAGCTATTTACTTAAACACCCAACCTAAACGTATTACTAATAAAACCACTGGCCGCAAAGAGAAGTTTATACCCATAGAGCGCCTACTCACTTATTGCCAATCGCTGATTACTGTTCAACAACATGATGATGAGTCATCAAACGAAATAGTTGATACCAGTAATATCATTAATTTTAGTGATTATAAAAAAGATTAAAGCCAGCTAGATTAAATTTTCACAAGCTTGTGAAATTATATTTTTATAAATTTTTGTATAGCATTACAAAAAATAAAGCAGTACTAACAAACATCTAATTGTTAGTTAAATATTTAAGGAAGAAAATGACCCTCTCATTACAAAATTTTAACAGAGCCCTATCTGAAGCAGAACAACTATTAGCATGCTTTGAAACGTTAAATAACCATCCAGAATTATGCTCATATGATGTTTTAAAAAAAGCGAGCTTAATAATGACGCTAACCGCATGGGAAACCTATGTTGAAGATGTGGTAACTGAAATTTTTGATGCCAAGTTTAGCTTAATTAAAGGCTCTCAATTTGGTCACTTTGCAGAAAAACAATTGCATGAGCGTTTAAAGTTTTTTCATAATCCAAATTCAAATAAAACCAAAAAGCTTTTTGAAGAGTTTTTTGGAGTAGATATTACTGAGCAATGGTCATGGCCTAATGTACTACCAAAAGATGCCAGAGAGCAGTTAAATAAGTGGATTTCGAAAAGAGGGGAAGCCGTACACCGCGCACAGCTTGATACAACTCAACCACAAATAATTAAAAAAGATGAGCTTGAAAAGTGTTTGCGTTTTTTTAAAGCGCTTGCACAAGCAACAGACAAAGCATTAGCAGTAATTTAAAGGAATAAGTAATGAGTTTACAAACAAGAATAAAAAAATTAATTGATCAAATTTCGGTCGGAATGCATGAGCGTGAGGAGATAATCCCGGTCGCATTACTTGGCGCACTAACTGGGCAAAATACATTTTTATATGGCCCACCAGGTACAGCTAAAAGTTTGATATCGCGACGTATTGCTAAAGCATTTGATAACCCGCCTTATTTTGAATATTTAATGAACCGTTTTAGTACACCAGAAGAGGTGTTTGGGCCGGTATCGATTAAAGCGTTAAAAGAAGATCAATACACACGTAAAACTGAAAATTATTTGCCTAAAGCAGAGTTTGCGTTTTTAGATGAAATTTGGAAGTCGAGCCCTGCAATATTAAATAGTTTATTAACACTTATAAATGAAGGGATTTACAAAAATGGGCAAGAGCTTGAAAAAGCACCTTTAAAAGCCCTAATTGCAGCATCAAATGAAACACCTGAAGAAAACCAAGGCCTAGATGCTTTATATGATCGTTTTATTATTAGGTTAATGGTTGGCCCTATTGAAATAAAAGAAAACTTTGAAAGCTTAATTAGTAGTAAGCCAACCCATGCTGAAATTAAAGTCACTGATGAGGTAGTCGTTAAGAATAATGAATGGGCTAGCTGGCTTAAAAAAATTGATACGGTTGAACTTTCACAAGATACGTTAACAATAATTCATTTAATAAGAAAAGAACTGTCGGATCAATTTGTAGAGCTTGGTGTTTATGTATCAGACAGACGATGGCAAAAAGCCGCACAATTGCTAAAAGCCTCGGCATTTTTTAATAACCGCAAACAAACTAACCACAGCGATGCTTTATTATTACGTTATTGCCTTTGGACCACCGAGAATAATCGCGAAGATGTTGAGAGTATAGTAAACAGTGCAATAGAAGAATCTGGTTTTTCACCAGAGTTAAGCTTAGCTGAGCTTGATAGAAAAAAAGATGCGCTTGATAAAGAGATTACTAATGAGATTTTTCATGAAAAAGATGTGTACGAAACACATGATATTAATGGTAAAGAGCACTATCAAGTGAAACAAGTATTTTCATATAGAGGGGGATACTATGCATCAGATACAAAAACAACAACACGAACTTTTTATATCCCTATTAATAAAATGAAGAGTAAAGACACCTTTAACCCTTTTGATGCGAATGGTAATGAGCTTGAAACTTATACATGTACGTTTGATGGTCAAGGTAGTTGCGAAGTTAAAATTACTGGATTAGAGGGACGATATGACTCTACAGCCCATGTAACACCAAAGATTCTATATAAAAAAGGGCAAAAGAAACAAAACGTAAATAATCGCTTAATTAATGCTTTAAAAGCTGAAGTTAACAAGCTTACACAGAGCTTGAGGACAACTTTAGAATTATGTGAGGCTAAGCAAGCAGAGTATGTGTCTAGCTTGTACTCACCATTTGTGTCTGAACAATCATGCAATATAGCGCTAAATGGCATTAATCAACAAATAAGTAATTTGAAGTTAAGAATTAAAGATTGTGACCGTTTAAAAGGGTTATGTAGTGCGTAAAGTTGATGAACATGCAACCACTATGCTGGCTGAAATATGTAACGATTACCAAGGTGTATTTGAGCAAGCGCCCAACTTAGCATTACAAGTAGAAGAACGCTTAAAAAATTGGGCCGATAAAACGAACCGGCATTGCTTATTAGAGTACCCTTATTACGATGCTCAAAATGAGTTGGATGTTTTTAATAGTTTAAACTTTGATAGCTTAACTATTAGAAAATATGAACTTGCGTTAAATAAATACAAAGCTTTGTGTCTAAAAAGCGACGTTAATTACAACCAAGACTTTTGGGATACAGATTTAGTTCACCTCAAAAATGAGGCTGTTGCGTCAAAAAGTAATAACGTTAAAGCTGCTAGTGATTTAGCCACTTCTGCTAATTTATTGGTAAAAGAGTGGCAAAAATTACTGTGTTCACTATATGAACAATGGGAGCTAGAGCAAATACTTTCATTAAGAGAAAAGTTTTTAAAAAGCTTAGTTAAAAAATTAAAGCTTATTGATGAAATGCTTACCTTACTGAGTAACATAGGTATTGAACCAGGCATTTTACTTGATCTTTCAAGTGGTTCTTTAAGGCTAAATAATTTAGCTAAAGTTAAAAGCTTAATGGAACGAATTCATAGTGATGAAGGAATTAAAAAGCTATTAGACTTGTTAGGTCGTATTAACCAGGTTAAAAAAAGTGAAAAAATAGAAACAGTTACTCATTCTTATATACGAAAATCTCCCATAATTGATATTAACTCTAAAGAAGAAATAGTAGGTATTAAATTATCTAAAGATATTGAGCATGCACTACCTTCTGAATTAGCGCTATTAAGCGACGAGGACACATCAATTTTATTTGATCTTAAGTATGTTGAATCTTCTTTGATGTGCTTTGAAATGTCGGGGCAGCAATTTATTGATGAGGAACATGAAGTAGAAAAAGAACAAACCATTGATGAAGATGAGCAAAAAGGCCCTTTAGTTATTTGCATTGATACCAGTGGTTCAATGCGAGGAACGCCTGAAACTGTTGCAAAAGCCGTTGCCTTAGTTATGTCACTAAAAGCGCAAGCTAAAAATAGAGATTGCTATATTATTAACTTTTCTACTTCGATTAATACCTTGGATTTATCCAAAGGGTTTAGTTTAGAAAAGTTGACGGACTTTTTGTCAATGTCGTTTTATGGTGGAACGGATGTAGGACCAGCTATTAGGCATGCAGTTAATTTAATGACAGAAAACACCTATAACAAAGCTGATTTACTTATCGTTTCTGATTTTATAATGGGTGGACTACCAACGTCGCAAATAGAGGCTATATCCGCTTTAAAGCTGAACGGAAATAAGTTTTTTTCTTTAGTGGTGGGTAACTGTTACCTAAGTAAACGCCTCAGAGAAGTATTCGATCAGGAATGGATATATAATCCTCATAATGGAAGTATTAATGAGCTGGTTGCTATTGAAAGCTGGCTAGATTAATAAAGATTTTCAAATCCCCACCATCATTCAATATCAGGACGCCTTTGGGCGTCCTTTTTTGTGCTTTAAATCTGCTGAGTGGTATTGTGGTTAGTAGGTGTATTATTTTTACGAGCATATTTTGCCGCATACATTCTTTCATCAGCTAAAGTAAAACATGCTTTATAATCTGTGCACTCACTGCTGCTAGCAATGCCAAAGCTTAAACCAGATTGCGGCCACGTTTGCTTTAGTTGAATATGCGCTTTATTAAGTGCTTTAGATGTGTTGTCTGCCAATTTTTCTAGCTCGTTTAACGACGAAGCACAACACAAACATATAAACTCATCGCCTCCAGTTCTATACACATCTCCTAGGTTGGCCAGTTCTTTTTTAATTAATTCAGTAACATTGATAAGTAGTTTGTCGCCACTGGCATGCCCTAGTTGATCGTTTATTGATTTCATACCATCGCAGTCAATAAATCCTATTAAATAATAATGGCCTATAGAATTTAGCTTTTCTTGTAGTAGTAAACGATTGCCTACTTTTGTAAGTGGGTCAATACGGGATTGCTCAAGGGCATTAATATAATCGTTTTGCTTTATTTTCAGCCATTCGGATAATGAAAGTAATATACAAATACAATCAATAGCGAGGGCAACAAGCACCCAAAGTTCAGCTGAAGCCGTTACGAATAAATTAAGGTGAGATAAAATAAAGACAATAAGTGATAGGCTGTAAACAATATTACCGGTTAAAAAGTACTTTGCTCTAAAATCGTTTAAGCTCAACATTTAAAGCCGAGCACTAACGTTAGTACCACCCATATTGCTGCTAAAGTGTGTGCTAAATAAAATACCCAATGAAAGGGTAGTACTAGGTTTATAAAGCCACTAATAAAAGCGACATAAGAAAAATACTTTAAAAATTGGCTTATTCGTGTTTTTTCAACCGTATGAAAATTAAATAAGTAATAGGCAAAGGCGCTGGCTGAAGATATCGCAAACGAAAAAATATACATACCAAAATAATGTGAGTTTATGCTTTTAAAGCTGTAAAACACGCCAAAAACCCCAGCCGCAAACGCCCAACCAATTCCGTGTAAGCCAATATAACCTGCACAATATAACGCAACGTTTTGACCTGTTTTTAAATAAAGAATGAATGCCATGCAGGCAAGGGTGAGCATAATGGTGATGGACATTATACTGAGTGAATTTATAAAAAACTGCTGGTATATAAATGTAGGCTCATCTAAAAAGGTTACACTCACTGGTTTGGCGTAATGACGTGCATTTAAATAAAGCCACAGTACGCCTTGAGAATTTGTTTCTAGGTTTAATTGAAACGCTTGTCCATGCATTATAATTGCTGACTGCGACAAATTACCCTGAGAAAAATCAGCAATTAAACGAATTCCCTGTGTATCTTGCCAATAAGCAAAACCACCATCTAGGTAGTTTGCTTGGGGTAATACAAACCAGCGTTCTTCATTCAGAGTCGACACTGGTATTTTAGCAACAGCGGGTCCACGCATTTCAGATAAAGAAACAAGAGGGCTTTGCTTATTTTGATATGCACTGATTATTTGTTCACCCGAAACAGGTGACTTTATATTAACTTGTTGCCAAATAGCTGGCCCAATTTTTTTAATTTGTTCATCATTAAGCGATTGAGCTAATGTACTAAAAGGCAATAGGGTCAACAATATACATAAATATAAACTAAATAATCTAAGCATACTCCCCCATTAATTTGCTTATGTGCTTATGTAAAAAATACTTTATAAGTATTTATATAACCATTTAATACCCAATATGTCAGTTTTTAAGGTATTTCGGTTTTAGCCATTTTTAATATGTAATGCGTTTATTAGTTTTTGTTTTTCAATAGGTTTTGATACGTACCCATCAAAAAACTGTTCATAAAGTTGCTTTTGTTCAGAGAGTACATTGGCTGTAAGTGCAATAACTGTTTGTGATGCATCTATCCTTTTTATGGCTTTACACGCTTCAAAGCCATCCATTTTTGGCATTTGTATGTCCATTAAAATTATATGAGGTGATACCTTTTTGTATAAATCTATTGCTTCATAACCATTATTAGCAATGACTAATTTAGCACCTGTAGGCTCAAGAAAAGAGCTCACAATTATTTGGTTAATTTTATTATCTTCAGCAATCAAAATAACTTTATTACTTAGATCGGGAAAATCTAAATTTTCAGTATTATCAGTGCTTGGTATTTTGTCAGCTTGTTCTAACGGTAGGTATACATAAAACTGGCTACCCACACCTTCTTCGCTTGTTACTTTTATGTCACCGTCCATAAGGTTGATTAGCGACTTCGTAATTGGCAATCCAAGCCCTGTTCCACCATATTCACGCGTGGTTGAAGACTCTGCTTGTTCAAATCGTTCAAAGAGCCTGTTTACAACATTTTTTGGAATACCAATACCTGTGTCTGAAACAATAGCGCAAACTTGTTCATCGTCAGTTAGTTTAAACTCAACCGTTACACCTCCTTTGTGTGTAAACTTAATTGCGTTGTATATTATGTTTAAAAACACCTGCCTTATTCTTACAGCATCACCACGCCAGTATTTATGATGAATCGTTGATTTAAATTTTAGATAAATATTTTTATCTTGGGCAGGTACTAATAAATCAGACTCTAAATGATGAATTAATTCGTCCAGCTCAAACACCTTCTGCTCAAGAGAAAGTTTACCGGCTTCGATTTTAGAAAAATCCAGTATATCGTTAATAATAGTGGTTAATGAGCGAGTAGAGTAGAGTGCTTTTTTTAAGTAGTCTGTTGATTTATCATTCATCGGTTGCTCTTGCAGTAACTGCAGAGTACCTAAAATACCATTCATAGGTGTACGTATTTCATGGCTCATGTTCGCTAAAAATTCAGATTTAGTCTTAGAGCTTTGCTCTGCGAGTTCTTTTGCATGAGCAAGCGCGTGCTCGTGTTTTATTTGCTGCGTTAAATCAAACGCAATGCCTAAAAAACCTACAACTTGGGCTCTGTTATTCAACAGCGACGTAACACTTAAGCTGACTTGAATATGCTTGCCTTTAGAGTCTACATAGGTCCATTGATTAACATCGGGTTCTGTGGGGGTTGCTTTTACAATTAATGTTTCAAATCCAGGGCTTACTTTTTTATTGAGCTCAATACTCAGTTGTTTTGCTTTGCTTATCAGCTCTGTTTCTAAATGAAATATGCCACAGGTTTTTTTACCCACCACATCAAATGCCTTGTAGCCCAGTAACTTCTCTGCGGCAGGGTTAAACTCGGTGATTAAACCGTTTATGTCGGTAGCTATAATAGAGTAGCTAGCACTGTCTAAAATACTACGCTGTAACATACTAATATCAGCTATTTGCTGAGTTCGCAGTTTTACATCGGTTTCTAGTTTTAAATTGGCTTGTTCAAGAATATTTTTATGTGCTTGTTCAGCTTCACGTCTTAAATTTTCTTTTTGGGCTTTTCGAAAAAATTGTAACTGTATTGCAAGCACAATTAACATAGCAATGAGTGTTAAAAAAATACCATTCACGAGTGCTTGATACTGATAGGGCAAATGCAGGTTTTCTACAAACGCGTAAGAGCCATGCAACGTTATTTGCCACTCACGACCAATCACTTTAGTCACAGTGGATACTTTAAATTCAGTGTTATTTGCTGGATTGCCGTATGTAAAAAAGGCCACATCAGTTGCATCGTTGAGATCGCTAATGGTTAAGTAGTTTTCATCAATCTCAAATAATGAGTTTAAAATATTGTCTATAAGCAAAGGGGAGTATGCCCAGCCATGCAGTGCTTCAAGGCGTTCATCGTTGGATGCAGGAGTGATCTTACTCTTATAAATAGGTAATAGAATCAAAAAACCATGATGAGCTTTCTGATCTGCTTGGACTAACGTAATAGGTGCAGATAATTGCGCATTATTTGCAAAAACTGCGCTTAATGCTGCACGTTTACGAATAGTTTCTGAGCCAATATCTAACCCTATTGCTTGTTTATTACCACTTTCAGGAAAAATATATTGGATCACAAAATGATCATTTTTATTTTCAGTAAGTGTTTTAAAATTAAATAGGCTATCGGGGCGTTCGCTTTGTGCTTTATTTATAAACGCGGCAAGTTCGTTATGTGTTACTTTTTTTATGTACCCAACGCCGTTAGCACCAGGAAACTCTTGGGCGTAATCTCTTGCGTTTGAATAACTCTTAATTGCGGTGTAGTTTAAGTTTTCAATACCAATACCCTGTATAAACCCTTTAAGGCCAAATAACCCGTATTGATATAACTCCATTCTGTTGTTTATGCCTACGGAGAGGTTTGTTAGCTCGTGGTTTAAAGCCGCTAATACTTTTGTGTCTAATGTTTGCTGATGTTGTATTTGTTGAAAGTAGGTTAAAACAATACCTGTAGTGAGGATTACAACCTGAAGCAAAGCACTTAATAGCACCCCTTTACTAGCTCTACTTTGCAAAGCCATTTAGCAATCCTTTTGTATGGTGTTTTTTTAGATTGTATTACTGCCTAAGAGCTTTGAATATAGCATTTAATGGTTAAGTTACAAGCTAATAATTAACTAAACTCTTTGTTAAATAGTACGTTGCTTAATACTTTTATTTAGCGTGGGTTTTCAGTTAATACCGTATTTATAGGCATTTTTGTAATGAAAAAGGCTTTCTTTTAATCAATGCGTTAAAGCTTGCTGGTGATTTTTCGAAGTTTATGGGTAATTGTGTTACAACACTTAAATAAAAAAGTTCTGGTTCATAACATGTACACACTTTCACAATGGCAATTAAGCGGTCAATTTATAAATATAAACGGGCATCAAATTTTTACTAAAACGGCAGGGAATACACATAACCCCGCGCTTGTTTTAATTCACGGTTTTCCAAGTGCAAGCTGGGATTGGGAAGGTATGTGGGATGAACTTAGTAAACACTACTTTTTAGTGACACTTGATATGCTTGGATTTGGGCTTTCGGATAAGCCATTTAAAGCGGATTATAAAATTGCAGAGCAAGCTGATTTATACACACATTTTTTACAGCGTTTAAATATAAGTAATGTACATATACTTGCCCACGACTATGGCGATACCGTTGCCCAAGAGCTATTAGCGAGGCAAGTGGCTAATCAAAGTGAAATACATATACACAGTGTGTGCTTTTTGAATGGCGGGTTGTTTCCTCAAGCACATAAACCGTTATTTATACAAAAGTTGTTACTTTCAAAGCTGGGCTGGATAGTCCCTAAGCTAATGAGTAAAAAAAAGTTTGCCAAAAATTTAACCTCTATATTTGGCGAAAACACACCACCCACACCTGTAGTTATAGATACGCTTTGGGCGCTTTTAAATCACAATAATGGTTTACGTGTTATGCCAAAGTTAATTAATTACATTACACAGCGAAAGCAAAACGAGCAGCGCTGGGTTACTGCAATTATTAATAGCGATATACCGGTTATATTTTTTGCAGGTGAGCAAGACCCAATATCAGGGAAACACATGCTCGAACAGTATGAAAAAATAATACCTAATGCCCGCACGCAAGGCTTTGTTGAGCTTGGGCACTATCCGCAAGTTGAAGATGCTAAGGCAATCACTCAGGCTTATTTAAATTTTAGAAAGCAGGTATAAATACGCGGCTATTGTAAAGCCGCGTTTATAAACTAAATAAAGTTATGCTAGTTACTTAGTATTTTTTCTTTGGTGCTTTTAGTTGCCTTTCAAATTCATCAGGAAATAAAATAGTGCCGTCGTCTTCCTCTGTCGGGAATACGGCAATAAGTAAGTCGTCTTCTTCAAGGCCAGGTGTCCATCGGCTGAACCAGTCATTAGTAGGGATTGCTTTAGGTGTGCATCCTTCCCAGTCGCCCGTTGCCCATGCTTGTGCAAATTCTCGTGTAGGCCATACAGGCACACAATCGTCATCTTCGTTAGTAAGCATTACACAGCCGTCGTCGTCATTTAAAATCCATACTTGCTTGTACTGTTGTACGGTTTCAAACATAAAAGCGAGACGCTTTTTGGCCCCAAGGCCTAAAATTACGTCGTGTTCTTCGGTTGCATTTGCGCGTGTCATGATGGGCTCACTTTTGTTGCGGTCAATTTATATTTATAGCGTACAAGTATATCGAGTTATGTGACATCGTGTTGAAAACTTCACAATTATTTTTGTTATTTAGATCTGTTTTATGGGTTAGTCAGTATATTTTGAGCAAACATTCAAAATTGATCTTGAATGTTGCCTAAATGGCCGCACTTAGTATGCATACACTTAATCAAGGATTTATAAAATGAACACAGATTTACTTACACCATATCGATTAAATGACACGATTGAACTTAAAAATCGTGTATTAATGGCACCGCTTACACGTTGTATGGCTGACGAAAATTTAGTGCCA
Source organism: Pseudoalteromonas sp. SIMBA_162 (assembly GCF_046535955.1). Taxonomy (NCBI): domain Bacteria; kingdom Pseudomonadati; phylum Pseudomonadota; class Gammaproteobacteria; order Alteromonadales; family Pseudoalteromonadaceae; genus Pseudoalteromonas; species Pseudoalteromonas sp. SIMBA_162. The sequence continues at coordinate 32,064 of NZ_JAWJBQ010000001.1, forward strand.
ACGCAAGATATGGTTGAGTATTATGCTCGTCGCGCAGACACAGGTCTCATTATTAGCGAAGCGACAATTATTCGCCCAGACGGGCAAGGTTACCCAACTACGCCTGGTTTGTTTACACGCGAGCAAATTCAAGGTTGGAAAAAAGTGACCGACGCTGTTCATGCAAATGGTGGCAAAATGTTTGCTCAACTTTGGCATGTTGGCCGAGTTGCGCACCCTCACTTTTTTGATGGTGAAGTACTTGCCCCTTCAGCAATCGGCGTAGAAGGTTCTGTGCCCCGCATGCGCGAGCTGACTTATATAACACCAAAAGCGGCAACCATTGATGATATTAAATCGTTAATTGCAGATTTTGCCAAAGCCGCCGAAAACGCAATTGAAGCCGGTTTTGACGGTGTAGAAATTCATGGCGCAAACGGCTACTTAATTGATCAATTTTTACATTATGAAGCCAATGTACGTGAAGACGAGTACGGCCAAACACCGCAAAACATGGCTCGCTTTGCACTTGAGGTTACCGATGCAGTTATTGCTGCAGTAGGTAACGAGCGTACAGCACTGCGTGTAACACCTGGCGCCTACTTTAATATGAGTGAAGATAACCGTGACAAAGCGGTATTTGACTACTTACTACCTGAACTTGAAAAACGAAACCTTGCTTACTTGCACGGTGGTATTTTTGACGACAGCACAACATTCGAATCGCTAGAAGGCAAAACAACTTCAGCGTTTTTACGTGCGGGATACAAAGGAACACTGGTAGGCGTAGGTAGCTACAGCTTTGAGTCAGCTAAAGAAGCAATTAATGAAGGTAAGTTTGATTTGATTGCGATTGGCCGCCCGCTAATTGCAAACCCTGATTACATTAGCAAAGTAACTAACGGCGAAGAGTTAGTGCCTTACAGCGACGAGATGCTTGCTGAGCTTAAATAACGTTTAGCAATTAAATAAAAAAAGACACTTAATAACCTTATTGAGTGTCTTTTTTTTTACATATTTTCGCCATTATTTTCTCATATTTGTTTAATCTTTATGTCAATAAAACAAAGCTTTATTGTCATATTTAAAAATCATACTGTGCCCGTTTTCATAATAAACCATTAATAAAATCAAACGGGACAACAATGTACGCTTTAAAGAGTAAATCGATTTTGAGCATGGCCATTGCCATGGCGGTATCAACATCTGCTTATGCTAACGACGAAACCACTATTGAAGAAGTAACGGTTGTGGCAAAGCCAACCAGTTACGCTAATAATGTGATTGAACCTGCCATGTTAGAGCAGCAAAGCACGGTTTCAAGTGTGTTGTCAGTCATTGATAATTTGCCAGGCATTAGCATAAATGAAGGCGACGCATTTGGCGGTGACGATTGGTCTACCACAATTACGATGCGTGGTTTTAGTATTGACGGGAATCAGCAACAGTTAGGTATGACGGTTGATGGCATTCCTAATGGTGGCTCTAACTATGGCGGCGGTGCAAAAGCAAACCGCTACTTAGACTCTGAAAACCTTGCAACCGTTGAAGTAGGACAAGGCACGTCTGATATTAAATCGGCTTCACTCGAAGCACTTGGCGGTACATTTAACTTTGTCAGTAAAGCACCAAGCCTTGAAAAAAGCACTACTTTTGCTTACACGTCGGGCAGTCACGATGCTACACGATATTACTTAAAACACGAAACGGGTACATTATTTGATAACACCCAAGCTTACGTTAGTTACTCACAAACTGATACTAGCCGTTGGATTGGTTCGGGTAGCAATGGTGGTAAAGATAACCAGCACGCTGAAGCTAAATTTGTTACTACATTAACGGATTTAACCATTACCGGGCGTATATCATACGATGACGTAAGCGAAACAAATTACAACAGCGTGAGTCTAGCCCAATTTGAGCAAACACCAGACTGGGATCAACTAACGTGGAATTGGACGGGTGTGCCGCATTTTGACCAAATGTTTGCAGAAGGTTGGGGTACACTTCGCGAAAATACGTTAGCATATTTAAAGTTTGAATACGCTATTTCGCCAACGTCATTACTTACTGTTAGCCCTTATTATCATAAAAATTCAGGACGTGGCGATTGGATCCCACCTTACCTAACAACCCCAGTTGATGAAAATGGTAACCCAACAACCGAAGGTGGCTCAAATGCAGGGTCTTACGGTTTTACCGACAGTGAAGGTAATCCGCTTGCACCCAACGCAGATTGTACAGCTAGCTTAAGCTGGCCATGGGAGTCTGGCCCGGGGTTAAACCCTGCGTGTTACGATGCAGGAGCAACACCGGTTATGTCGTATCGTCATACTCATTACAATAAAGATCGCTTAGGCGTAACAGCCCATTATGCCGCTACATTTGGTATGCACGACATAGAAGCGGGCTTTTGGTATGAACAAAGTGACCGCGACGAATCGCGCGATTGGCACAAAGTGATAGATGCACGTATTTATCACCACTACGACAGCACGCCTTACTGGACTCAATATAAAAATACCTTTGAAGCCGATACGCTAAAATGGTACGCACAAGATTCAATGGCATTTGGCGATTTAACGCTTAACGTAGGTGTCAAAAAATACCTCGTTGATATTGAAAAGTTCGACCATTACCAAAATGCAACAACTGCAAAAGTAAACAGTGACTCAGATATACTGTTTAGTGGTGGTATTGTGTACCAGTTAAATAACTCAACAGAGCTATTTACTAGTTATAGCGAAAATTTTGCAGCTATAAAAGATGGTGTGCTTGAGCGCGACAGCTCTGATTTGTCAGCCATTGAACCAGAAACAGCTGAAAATATTGACTTAGGTGTTCGTTACCAAAACGATGCTCTTAAACTCACCGCTACAGCTTATTCAATTGAGTTTGATAACCGTATTACCTTTATTGCACCTGGCAGTGATACTGGCGGCATTGACTATACCATTGGTACTAATGGCTCTTACTTAAATGTAGGCGGTATTGAATCACAAGGTCTAGAGCTTTCAGCAAGTTACATGCTTAGCCCTGAGTGGAGTTTTTACAGCTCGTATACAAATAATAACTCAGAGTACAAAGGTGATGCGCCAGGTTTTGAAGCGGGTGATAAGGTTATAGACTCAGTGGATGACTTATTTGTGCTTTCTACCGATTATTACAGTGGCGATTTTCGCTTTGGTTTGTCGGCTAAATATACCGGTGAGCGTGACGACGTAGATAGCTACACTGTGCTTGATTTAAATGCGGGTTACGCAGCACAAGTTGATGCAGGGCCATTTAAAGCTATCGATATTGCTTTTGTTGTTTATAACGTAACAGATGAAAGCTACTTAGCCGGCGGCACCGGTAATGGTTCAACTTACTTTATAGGCTCGCCTCGCACTGCGGCAGTTACCTTTACAGCTACGTTTTAAGCAATCAATAACGTAAATATAAGCCCGTCACTTTGATGGGCTTTTTATTTAACGTGAGGTGAAAAATTCATGCATAAAATATTAAAAGTATTATTGGCGAGCTTTATTTTATTTACCAACTCTGTGTGTGCGAGTGACGCAAACGTTGTGCTTGTGACCCTTGATGGCGTGCGCTGGCAAGAAGTATTTAGTGGTGCTGATAAAAATCTTATTAGTAATAAAGACTTTGTTAAACAGCCGAGCGATTTAAGTAATGAGTTTTGGGATGAAAACCCACAAAAGCGTCAGCAATTATTAATGCCTTTTTTAACGCAAGTAGTCGCTAAACAAGGTGTAATTATTGGCGACAGAACAGAGGGATCGACAATGTCGGTTAGTAATCCGTGGTATTTTTCGTATCCCGGTTATAACGAAATCTTAAGTGGCGAAGTAGATGAAAATATTAACAGTAACGATAAAGTATATAATCCAAATAAAACCATTTTAGAGCGTTTAGACGCGCAAGCTGAATTTAAAAACAGCACCGCGTTATTTGGTAGCTGGGATGTGTTTCCATACATTGTAAATACCAAGCGCAGTAACGTCTATGTAAATGCAGGGTTTACGCCTATTGTAGAAGATTTATTTGCAGATGCCCCACTTTTAAATGCACTGCAAAAAGAAATTCCCAGCCCGTGGAAAAATGTTCGATTAGACAGTTTTACCTACCGTTTTGCTAAAGCCTACATGTTGGCTAAACAACCAAAATTGCTGGTAATAAGCTTAGGTGAAACAGATGATTTTGCCCACGATGGTCATTACGATGCTTACTTAAAATCAGCGAAACAAAGCGATGCATTTTTAAAAGACTTATGGCAAACCATTCAAAGTACCCCAGGTTATAAAAACAAAACAACCCTTATTATTACTACTGACCATGGCCGAGGGAGTCATGCAAGCGATTGGCAGCACCATAGCTCTAAACAGGCCTTAGCCAATTCACCGCAAGGTAAAAGGGCATTCCCAGAGGGAATTGTTGGTTCGGAGCATATTTGGCTTGGCGCAATTGGCCCTGCCATTAAAGGAAATGGCCTAATAAAAATTAAAAATGTTAAGCAAGCGCAAATTGCCGCTACAGTGCTTTCGGCACTTGGTCAGCAACCACATATAATAAACCCCAATATGGCACCCGCTATTAAAGAGATTTTAAAATGAAAATGTTATTAAACCCTATTTTATATTCAACGCTTGCGTTGGTTGTTAGTGCAAGCGCGATGGCTGCACCATCAAAAATATTGTTTGGCTCGTGCGGGCATCAAGACAAAGACATCCCAATATTCGACACCATAAATAAAGAGCAGGGCGATCTATTTATATTTTTAGGCGACAATATTTACGGCGACACCAATGACATGTCAGTGCTTGCTGATAAATATCAAAAACTAGGTGCAAAACCCGGCTTTAAAACCCTAAAAGAAAACACACCTATAATTGCAATGTGGGACGATCACGACTTTGGTCAAAACGATGCTGGAAAAGAATACCCTCATAAAGAAGAATCGCGACAAATTATGCTCGACTTTTGGGGCGAGCCTAAAAACACAGAGCGTAGAACACGCTCAGACGGTATTTATACCTCGTATATGTATGGTGAAGGCGAGCAAACGGTGCAAGTGATTATGCCCGATTTACGTTGGAACCGTGACACACTTAATCATGTAAGCGAGCTTGAATATTACACCAAGCGTAAATTAAACAACCAAGGCCCTTATAGCCCAACAGAAGTAAAAGGCGCATCAATGCTAGGTGAAGCGCAATGGCAGTGGCTCGAGCGCGAGCTTAAAAAACCTGCTGCTATTAAGCTTATAGCATCAAGTTTGCAGTTATTACCTGATTTTACAGGCTGGGAGTCATGGGCAAACTTTCCAGAAGATCGAAATCGTTTATTTACGTTAATTAAAAAACATAAAGTAAATGGCGTGGTGATCATTAGTGGCGATACACATTGGGGGGAAATATCTAAATACAATCAAAACCTAGATTACCCGCTTATTGAAATGACCAGCTCAGGTTTGACTGAAAAATGGAAAGACGTCAGCCCAAATAAGCATCGCGTGGGCAATTACACGCACAATGTAAACTATGGTGATTTAAGCATTGATTGGAAACAAGCTGACCCAGCTATCTCATTAAAACTCAAAGGAATTGACGGCAAGGTCATTATGCAAAGTAACTTTGGCCTTTCAAGTATTAGCCCTTATAAATAAGAGCGTGATATAAATAACAAACGCACAGTGATTAAAAAGTGATTAAAGTAAGTTCTGTGCGTTTATTTTTTGTTTAACTACCTTCTAACTTGCTGTTTTATTAACGTCATTTTCCCCTTATTGCTACCCCTATAATTGAAAATATCTTACACTGGTTTTACTTCAAGTAAGGACAGTGTCGTATGCTCAATATTATTCAATCAAACCGTATGGAAGCCCTGCAGGCACAGTTTCATCAACTGTTAAAGGTAAGCCCATTGCAAAGCCCGTTCGATAAAGAAGTGGTGCTGGTGCAATCTCCGGGTATGTCGCAGTGGCTAAAAATTGGCTTGAGTGAGCATTTAGGTGTGGCTGCTCAGGTTGATTTTCCGTTGCCATCGAGTTTCATTTGGCAACTATATCAGCAGCTATTACCTAATGTGCCTAAAGAGTCGGCCTTTAACAAACCTAACCTTGCATGGAAATTATTTTCAATTTTACCCACTTGTATTGACGAACCGCTTTATTTACCCCTAAAAACCTACTTAGAGGGCGATATTGATGGCCAAAAAACCTTTGCTCTATGTGAAAAAATAGCCGATGTGTACGATCAATACCTAATGTATAGACCGCATTGGATAGCAACTTGGGATAGTGGCAATGATGAACTTGATGACGTAGATGTCACCATTGCACCATGGCAGCCTGATTTATGGCGCCGAATTGTAAAATTAAGCAAAGCGCTAGGCCAAAGCCAATTTCACCGCGCAAATATGCAGGGGCAATTACTTGCTGCGTTGGAAAATATGGACAACAGCTTATTACCCAAACGCATTAGTTTATTTGGTATATCAGCCATTGCCAATTCTCAGCTTGATGTGTTTGAAGCATTGAGCAAAAAAACAGAGGTGTTTTTATTCTTTTTTAACCCGAGTGAGCATTACTGGGGTGACATAATTGACGAAAAAACAGCGGCTAAAATAAACGCTAAATACGCCAAAATGCCGCTGGTGGAAGCGCAGCAAAAAAAACAATCTAACCCAGATGAAGACTATTACTTTATAGGTAACCCACTTTTATCGTCTTGGGGGAAGTTAGGTCGCGATTATTTTGAACAGCTAGTGCAACTTGATGCCCGTTGGATTGATGGCTTTATAGATGCTTTTGACACTACATTACTTGGGCAAGTACAAAGCGAAATTTATCAGCTTGCGTTTAAAGGGGAGTCGCTTACCGATAACAAAGAATGGTTTATAAACGATGAAGGTAAATTACCAGTAAGTGCAAACGATACCAGTATTACCCTTAGTGACTGCCATACACCGCTTAGAGAAGTTGAGCGATTACACGACTACTTACTTAATTTGTTTAACCAAAACCCTGCGCTGACCCCAAAAGACATTATTGTAATGATGCCCGATGTAGGCACATACAGCCCCTATATAGAAGCTGTATTTGGTGGTGCGCAAGGCAGCCGCTATATTCCCTACGCGTTAGCTGATTTAGCCATAGAGCAAGAAAAACCAGTACTAAGCTCGTTTGCCAGCTTAGCTAACTTACCGTTCTCGCGGTTTGGCGTATCAGATATTTTAGATTTACTACAAGTAACCCAAATAGCTGAAAAGTTTGGCCTTGAAGCGCACGAGTACGAACAAATACAATACTGGCTTGAACGCGTAGGTGTTAAATGGGGCATCAATGCCGAACATAAACACAGTTTTGATTTACCCGCCATTGAACTAAATACATGGCAGCATGGTTTAAACCGTTTATTACTGGGTATTGCCATGCGCGACGAGCAATGCCCATTTAATGGTATTTACAGCGCCGACGAAGTAGAAGGAATGGCGCTTGATACGCTTAATAAGCTGGTAGACTTTATCGATGTGCTTCAAAACTTTAAAGCCAAGCTTACCCCCGACGACACCCTCACTAACAAGGCACAAATTTTAAGCGAGCTACTTGGCGCTGTTTACGAGAGTGAAAGCGACGACAGTTGGGATTTATTAGTGCTGCAAAAAGTGCTTGAAGATATTCAAAAGCACCACGATAACGGCGACTACAATCAAGCGGTGTCGCAGCGCATAGTTAGCTATTTAATAAAACAGGGTATACAAGAAAAAGGCGTCGGTCAGCGATTTTTAGTAGGGCAAGTAAATTTTTGTACGCTTATGCCCATGCGCGCCGTGCCATTTAAAGTAGTGTGCATGCTAGGTTTAAACGACGCTGACTACCCACGTAATGTTCAGCCTATAGGGTTTGATTTAGTACCACACTCTAAAAAACAAAAAGGTGACCGATCACGAAAATTAGATGACCGTTACCTATTTTTAGAAGCGCTACTTAGCGCCCGTGAAAATCTTTATATGAGCTATATTGGCCGCTCCTGCTTTGATAACCAACCTCGCATGCCATCAACCCTGGTGAGCGAGTTATTAGAATACATAGGGCGTAGTTTTACGCTGGGTGACGACTCATCTAAAGCATTACCGGCATGTTTGATTAGCCAGCAACACTTGCAACCCTTTAATAGCCACTACTACCAAGATAATAAAAATAGTACCGTGCTTAATGATCATAGTTATAACCCAATTTGGTTGCCAAATGAGCCCATATTACCAGAGCCAGTTACCGCACTTGATGTAAAACCACCTGAACAGTTAGAGCTTGATGTATTTATACGCAGTGTTTGCAGCGCACAAGAGAGTTTTTACAATCAAACCTTGGGTTTACGTTTGCCGCAATTTAACGAAGTAGCAAAAGATGAAGAGCCATTTAGTATTGATGCGCTGCGCCGTTACTTTTATTTAGACGAAATATTAGAAGCCACAATTAACGATACGCCAATAAGTACTGAGCAAATTTTGCAACGCGGCGAGTTACCGCAAGCGAATGTGGGAAGTTTAGTTTTACAAAGCATGCAACACCGTGTTGACGCGCTTGCAGGGCAGGTGAAAGAGCAAATAAAAGCGGGTAAAAGTGAGCCTATAGAGGTGTCGTTTAATATTCAAGGAACACAAATTCAGGGCTGGCTTAACCATATTTTTATGCAAAAGCAGGTGTTTTACCGCAGCGCCAGTATTAAAGCCAAAGACATGATTAAAGGCTTTATTTATCACCTTGTGGCACAAAGTTTGGGGCATAACCTCGAAACGTTATTACTTGGGCTTGATAAACAAATTAGCTTTGCGCCTATGGGCAAAGCCGACGCTGATTTAATTTTGGCAGATTGGTTTGAATTATATAAAGCACTGCGTAAAGAGCCTGTGGCGTTTTATCCGGTAAGTGGATACGAATACATAAAAACGGGTGGCGATATGGCAAAAGCGATGAATAAATTTAGTCCGCAATACATAGGCCGAGGTGAAGGTGAAAACCCTTACATTAGATTAACGGTGCAATCACTTAACGACTGCCAAGACGAGTTTATTAGCTGGAGCGAAAAGCTACTCGCGCCGTTATATGAGCATGCTAAGGAGAGCGACCATGCAAGCGCTTAATCCACTTACTATGCCACTCAAAGGGCAAAGTTTAATAGAAGCCAGTGCCGGTACGGGTAAAACGTATACTATTACCGGGTTATATTTACGCTATTTACTTGGCATGCAAATACCGGGTGAGCTTAATGCTCCTTTAAGCGTAGAACAGATTTTGGTAGTAACGTTTACCGACGCTGCTACTCAAGAAATCAAAGACCGTGTGCGTAACCGTATTATTGCAGCCAGAGATGCATTACTTGGGCAAAACCCAAACGATGAGTTAATTGAAGGGGTTATTGCTGCTGTAGACGACAAACACAGGGCCTTTGATTTACTGGACGCTGCCGCAAAATCGATGGATGAAGCCGCTATATTTACAATTCATGGCTTTTGTCAACGAATGTTAAAGCAACATGCGTTTGAATCAGGTGTGGCATTTAATTTAGAGTTTATTTTAGACGAGCGCGACATACTACTCGAAACAATAAAAGACTTCTGGCGTTCGTTTGTTTATCCACTGAGTGAAGAAAGAACCGATGCTATTTTAGATGTATTTTCAGCACCCGAGTCTTTATTTTCACAGGTAGCCAGCATTTTAAATAAAGCCAATGCGCACATAACACCGCAAATAAACTTAGATGATGTATGGCAAGCTCGTGATGAATACCTAGCTCTCATCCCACAGTTTAAAGAAGATTGCCAAGAACACGGATTTACTGATGCTATTAAAGGCTCCGGCCTAAGTGGTGCTAAAACCCCCGCTCGCAAAGCAAGCCTTGCAGCGCTTGATGCATTTTGTGCAAGCGGTGACGTGTTTTTTGAGTTTGGTACCAATAAGTATTCGTTTGAAATATGGAGTACCAAGAACTTAAGTGACACCACTAACTATAAAAAAAATCAGCCTTTGTTTACGCATCCACTATTAAGTCAGTTTGATACCTTATCAGCGCTTAACAACACCATGAACCAAGGTTTAAAAATAGCGTTGGTACAAGAAGCTGCACGCTGGGTAAAATCAGCCATTGTTAAGCGTAAGCAAGAGCAAAGTGTGATCACCCCCGACGACTTACTCACTAATTTATACACTGCACTTAATAATGAGCAAGGTGATGTGCTTGCGCAAAAAATTGCGCAGTTATTTCCGGTTGCTATGATAGATGAGTTTCAAGACACCGATCCGATTCAGTATGGTATTTTTAGTCACATTTATGGCCAAGCCAATACTACACTTGCCATGATAGGCGATCCTAAACAAGCTATTTACGGTTTTAGAGGCGCAGATATATTTACGTATATAGGCGCAAAAAAGGCGGTAGACGAGCCTCAACAATTTACACTGGGCACTAATTTTCGCTCAAGCAGCGATATAGTAAACAGCGTAAATAGTTTATTTAGCAAACACGACAACAGTTTTATTTATAACGATGTTATCCCGTTTAACAAAGTGAGCGCTAAGGGTAAAAAAGCAGATGAATCGTTTTTAATTGATGGTAAACCGGCCAACGCCTTTGAATTTAACGTGTTTGTAGATGAAGCCGCCGATGAAAAAAATAAACCCACCAGTAAAGGATTAGGGCAAGCACACCTAGCCACTTACTTTGCGAATAAAATAGTCACTTTATTAGAACGCGCTAAACAGGGCACGGCGTGCATTGGCAAAACGCCAATAAGTGCGGCAGACATATGTATTTTGGTGCGTGACCGCGTTGAAGCGCAAATAATGAAAAAGGCTTTGAGCGAGGCTAAAATTGCCAGTGTGTATCTATCCCGCGACAGCGTGTTTAGCCAAGAGTTGAGCCATCATTTACTTAATTTTTTAACTGCATTACATGGTCAATATGACGAGTCATTACTTCGTGGTGTGCTCGCAGGACCGTTATTTTGTTTAAGTTATAACGATGTATACGCACTTGCCGATAACGAAAACGCTTGGCAAGATCACTTAAACTTTTTTGCTCAGCTTAGCCATATTTGGCATAAGCAAGGGGCAATGGCCATGCTTGAGCGATTACTAAGTCATAATCAGTTAAGTGCTAAATGGCAAGGTTTAGGCTACAACGTGGAGCGGTGGCTTACCGACTTTAGGCACCTTGGTGAAATATTACAGCAAAAGCAAATTGAGCTTGAAGGCACATTACGCTTGCTGCGTTGGTTTGCGCAAAAGGTGAGTCAACAAGATGGCGAAACCGTACAGGTACGTTTAGAAAGTGATGCCAACTTAGTTAAGATTGTGACAATGCATGCTTCAAAAGGGCTCGAATATCCATTGGTATTTATGCCGTTTGCCAGTGGTTATCGTGAAACTAAAGAAGCGCTTTATCATAAAAATGGCAAACTTATTTATGATTTAAGTAAGGATGAAGACGCACTCCAGCAGGCTGAAAAAGAGCGCTTAGCCGAAGATTTACGTTTATTGTATGTAGCGCTTACGCGCGCAGTGCATTTTTGTGCGCTGGGTGTTTATAACATAGGGCAAGGGCAAAGTAGTCGGTTAGCAATTCAAAGTAGTGCGCTTGGGCATGTGCTGTTCTCAGAGCTCGAAATTTCAAGCAGCCAAATATGGCGAACACATTTAAGTGAGTTTTGCGACAAGCACACATTCATGTGTTATCAACAATTTACCTCTGAAGAATTACGCCAACAGGGAACCTTACAGTTTGCTAATACCGAGGCTGCTCAGCAAATTCTGAGTGTAAAAAATAGTAAGGCGCACATAGAACGAGATTGGCGTGCAACCAGCTTTAGTGCATTGAGTTTTAAAAAGCACAGTGATGAATTAGCCCCAGGACGAAGCGACGAAGATCACGAGAAAGACGAGTTTGCCGTTCAACAAGACGAACTCCCTTCACCTTTTAGTTTTCCTAAAGGGGCAAAGCCAGGAAGCTGTTTACACGAAATTTTTGAACAAATTGATTTTACAAGTCCCGTTGTTCACCCCACAAACAGCGAGCAAAATTTGTCACAGGTAATTAAACGGGCCTTTGAAAAATATCACATTAGCGACACATGGCAGCCAATTGCGCAGCAGTGGGTGCTCGATGTGCTAAATTGCCCATTGAATGCTCAAACTGATTTAAGTTTAAGTAAGCTAGCGCCCAGTGACTGCTTAGTCGAAATGGAGTTTAATTTACCGCTGACGAGTTTAAGTGCCCCCAAGCTTAACGAAGTGCTAATTAAACACTTTGGCTTTGTACAAAGTAAGCTGGATTTTTCTCATGTTAAAGGGCTTTTAAAAGGCTTTGTGGATTTAATATTTTGCTACCAAGGGAAATATTATATTTTAGATTATAAATCTAATTACTTAGGTAATACGCCTAAAGATTATGAACCCGAGCAGCTAGAGCAAGCCATGAGCAGCCATCAATACCATTTACAGTATTTAATATATACCGTAGCGCTGCATAGGCTATTAAAGCAACGCATTAGTGACTACTCAATTGAGCGTCACTTAGGGGGCGTGTATTACACCTTTTTACGTGGCATGCCAGCAGGGCAAGGTGTTTTCTTTAATCAATTGACACTAGAGCAAGTAACTATCTTAGATGGCTTATTTAGCCAAGGAGCCATGCTATGAGTGAGTTAAATCAACAGCCGGGTTTATTTGACGCGCTAGAAGACGACGTTGAACAGGCGCCTTTAGCGCATGAGCAACAGGCAGTATCTAATAGTGTGGTTACCGAAGTGCCGTTACTGGATTATTTAGTGGGCGAAAATAGAATACGCGTCGTTGATGTAAAACTTGCGCAGTTACTCTCAAATACGGATAAAACAACACATAATGAGCTGTTTTATATTGTATTATTGTTATGTATAGCCCAACAAAGCCAGCACAGTTGCTTAACTTTAAACACCATAGATTGGGCCAATCCATTTAATTTACGTCAAAGCGACTTTAATAAAGTTGAAGGGAATATTCCCACTACGTATAGCCCATTTGTGCAAGGGTTTAACCAACAAACCGCGTTAACCTATTTACAAAATCATCAAAGCGTTGGGGATGCCAAACCACTTCAGTTATTTGACCAACGCCTTTATTTTTCGCGTTTGGCAGCTTATGAGCACATACTTGCAGAGCGGCTATTAGCCATGAGTGAGCGAGCGCTTAATATTGATAGTCAAACTCTTACTGCTTTATTGCAGCATTATTTCCCAGAGCCCCCCGTGGACGACGTTGACTGGCAAAAAGTGGCGTGCGCCATTGCAGCAACTAAAGGGTTTAGTGTAATAACCGGTGGGCCAGGAACAGGTAAAACAACCACAGTAACTAAGTTGCTGGCTATATTGCAATCGCTTTACAAAGCAGCGCCATTAAGCATAAAGCTGGTGGCACCGACGGGTAAAGCTGCGGCAAGGCTAAGTGAGTCTATTTTAGGGGCTAAAAATCAGCTAAGTAGTATACCCGACGATATAAAAGCGCTGATCCCTGATACTGCGCAAACTATTCATCGCTTATTGGGGGTAAAACCTTTTACTAATAAATTTAGACACACTCAAAGCAATCCTCTGCACCTAGATGTGTTAATTATTGATGAAGCAAGCATGGTGGATTTATCGCTAATGGCGAAATTAATTGAAGCTTTGCCTGCTCATGCTCGATTAATACTGCTTGGTGATAAAGACCAGCTTGCCTCGGTTGATACAGGCAGCGTTATGAGCGATTTGTGCCAAGGGCTTGCACTTGGGCGCACACCAAACTACTCAAAGCAGCGGTGTGATGAACTAAATGCGCTTTGTTTTGATGATCAGCCTACATTAATATCGCAGGGAAATAGCCTATTTAAACTAGCCGATTGCATTGCCTTTTTACAACGCAGTTACCGCTTTGACGCTAAAAGTGGCATAGGGCAACTAGCATTGGCAGTTAATACAAATAATAGTGGCTTATTAAATTATGTAGAGCAGGAAAGTGTTGAAGGGCGTTTTAGTGATGTTATTTTGGATTACGACTTTATAGGTAAACCAATAGAAAACCTTGTAAATCGAGCAGCCAAACATTATGCACATTATTTAAATTTAATTGCCCAAGGTGAGAGTGTAGCCAAAGTGCATGCTGCGTTTGCAGGTTATCAATTACTGGCCGCAGTAAAAGAGGGCGACTACGGCGTTAATAGTTTGAATCAACGCATCGAACGGACCCTGCAGCAACAGGGTTTAATAAACGTAAACCCAAACCAGCGCCACTATAGTGGTATGCCTATAATGGTGAGCCAAAACGATTACCAATTAAAGCTATTTAATGGCGATATTGGTATTTTAATGAATGATGAAGCTGGGCAGCTTAAGGCTATATTTATTGACGAGCAGGGCAGCACACGTGCATTTTCACCGGCTCGTTTACCCGCACACGACAAAGTGTTTGCAATGACAATACATAAGTCTCAAGGGTCAGAATTTAGCTATACCGCAATGGTTTTACCGCCACTACAGCAGGCAAGTGTTGGGGTTAATCGCCAGCTTGTTTATACCGGAATTACCCGTGCTAAACATACTTTTGAGTTAGTTGCCGATAAAAAGGTACTGCAGTTAGCAATGAATAAAACTGTATCGCGCTCATCTGGTTTATATGAGCGGTTACAAGTGAAATAACCTTATGAAAACCTCATTTACAATAAATCGCATTACTACAAGTTTTGGCATATTTAGAGTAAAAGGGCTGTGGTGCACTCAATACGAAAACATCGATAGCGTAGAAATAACCTCGCTACAAATAATGGGAACAGACGGTTGGGTACGTATAAGTCACCAATATGAAGAAAACGCCCAGTGCATAGAAACGTTATTACCTGCACTATTACTGCATTTAAAAGCGTAAATGGGGCTTAAACAGTGATTTTAGTAAAATAGCCCATCGTAAAGTTTGACTTATATGGAGGCTATATTAAAGTAATAAATGGTCCCAAATGTGTGTTAAGTGTTTACTTTACCATGTAAAAGTCTTGGTTTTGGTTGAACTTTAAGCAAATTATTTAACGCTAGGGCAAATTTCATTTATCACGTAGATAAATTAGCCTCTGCATTTATAAATTTCATACCTCGAGTATTAGTAAGGATATTAATGTTTTTTTCTAATAGTAAACAAAACGAAATAGCATCTTTAAAAGCAGAGCTTTACCCACTACAACAAGTATGGGAAGGCCTTAATCGTGAAATGCTAGTAATTAATATTCTTTATGACGGACGAATTTCCCACGCAAACGAGCAGCTCCTTAATATGCTGGGCTATCGAGAAAATCATATTATTAATACTCCGCTTTTAGATATTATTTCTGAACACTCCCAACACTCAGACGAGTACAAAAGCTTACAAAAAGCGATTAAAAAAGAGGGCCATTGGGGGGGCGCGTTACAATTTATTCGCCAAGACGGTCAAGTAGAGTGGTTACGTTTAATTGTTCACCCTGTAAAAGGAGAACAAGATCAGCTTTTATATTTTTCTATTTTTTGTACTGTATTAACCAAAACAATTTCAGCATCGCGTGAGCAAAGTGACACAATCAAGGCGATTTACCGATCAATGGCGGTTATTGAATTTGATTTAGAAGGACATGCATTAAAGGCTAATCAGCAATTTTTAGATGCAATGGGCTACAAAGAAAAAGAAATATTAGGCCAACATCACCGTATTTTTTGTGAGCGCGAAGAGTCAGAATCACAAGAGTATCAGGCCTTTTGGTCAAAGCTCAGGCAAGGACAGTTTATAGCGTCTCGATTTAAACGTGTTGATAAGCATGGCAACATTGTCTGGTTAGAGGCCTCTTACAATCCTATTTCTAATGATGCCGGAAAGCTTTATAAAGTAATGAAGTTTGCGACTGTCATTACGAAGCAAGTAAACCGAGAAATTGCGATTTCTCAAGCTGCCGAAATTGCCTACAGTACCTCAACACAAACAGATAAAAAAGCAGAACAAGGCGCTGAAGTAATTAAAGACACAGTGGCTGTTATGACAGAGCTTGCTATAAATATGGAGCAAGCGGCCAGCGAAATCTCTGCATTGGATCAACAATCTCAACAAATAGCGAGTATTGTTCAAAGCATTAGTAGTATTGCTGAGCAAACTAATTTACTTGCACTCAATGCAGCTATTGAGGCCGCCCGTGCTGGTGAGCAAGGCCGGGGGTTTGCCGTTGTAGCAGACGAGGTTCGTCTACTCGCATCACGCACATCTAAAGCAACAGAAGAAATTGTTGAAGTTGTACAGCGAAATCAATCGCAAACCCAAAACACGGTTGATGTAATCGAAAAAGGGAAAGAAAAAGCAGAGCAAGGCTTAGCTTTATCTAAAGAGTCGGGCAATGTTATGAGTGAAATACAAAATGGTGCTCAAGAAGTTGTAAATGCTATAGGGCAATTTACAAGCGAGCTTAAAGGTCAATAAAGTCAGTTAAAAATTTTTGCCAAGGCTAAACCACGTTTAGGCTTGGCAAAATAGATTGCACTCCTCAGCTATATTTTTACAAACCCACCATATAATTCCAAAAAAGACAATTTTTAAATTGTTGATTAAAAATAAATTTTGTTTTGATCTTATATAAATGATAATAAATTGTTGCATTTTTGTTCTTTGTTCCTAATACTGGTCATTGTCTGGACTGATCAGTCATACTTAATTTGCTTAACTAAGTACATTACCTAAGGCAGGTAAAATAGAGTTATAACTCGCTGATAGTAGAATCAGGTTATTTCCTCTAATGCTTAATATTGCAGATAAGTAAAAAAGACACTAATAATGAATACCTTAACAAATAATATTTAACACACACATTAAGGAATTTTATGAACAACACACACACACACAAGTGGATAAAACCTCAGCATATAGTGGGCGCATGCCTTGCTATGCTAATGAGTTTTTCAGCTGCAAGTAAAGATCACAAAATAATATTAATTCATGGTTTGCAGGTATCTCAAATAACCAATAAATCAGGAAGCGACGTTGTAAATGATGGCGAAACATATTGGCAGTCGTATTGGAATAACAGAGCAGATGAACGAATTGATTGGCCTGCCTACGAGCGTGTTGAAGGTAAAATAGCAACAGATTGGGTTTGGCCTAAATTAAAGCAATTATCGCGCTCAAACTTATGTGCCGATGGCTGTGTATTAGTGACTCACTCTACTGGGGATTTAATTGCACGCCATATTATAGATAACCAAGCAAACTGGCTTGAAAACGCAGGGCTTTCTCCACTTAATATAGTTGCTACATTCGATTTAGCTGGTGCTGGTGGCGGTAGTGAACTTGCTGATGTTGCTGTAAGCGCACTTACAGGTGCCTCATGGAATTTTGCTATAGATGCTGCACTTAGATGGTGGCTAGGAAACGATGTTACTGAAGCGGTTGGCGTGTTACATGATTTAAAAGTAAATAATGCGCGTAAAATTTCTCCATTTCCAGATGCGCGTACACCTCGTTTACGTTTTGTTGCCGACGGTAATGAATACTTAGGGATCACTGGCGCATTTTTAAAAGGTAATGATGATTCGGTTGTCGCGTCGCACTCATCATGTGGTGCAAGCTCAGCGCGTTCATTTGGTAGCTGTAGCAGCAGTATTGGTACTGATGGTCGATTAAAATCACAAAGTGATGCGGTAAATAGTTTTATGCCTAACCATTACCCTATGATGATGAGTGACAGCTACAGTCATAATGAAATTCATAATGCTCAGCGTAAAGGTAATGTAACCATTGCTATGAATAATATTAATGTCGACGGACAAAATGTTGGCTTTAATACATTTGATCAAACAACGGGTACGTGGTTTTGGAAAAAGAACTACCGTTATATTAAAAACTCAAACACAACGAGTGCTTCTGCATTAATTTATAATGTGATCCCATAAGCGTTAAATGTGCAGCTTTTTTAAGCTGCACTTTTTATAAGGATTGAAGTATAAATGATAAAAAAAATCCTAGTAGTCATTTCAATAATGGCTATATTTGCTTTACTAGTATGGCCCTCTCAAGAAGAGATAGAGACTGAGGTTTCTGTTGTTAAGGTAAAACAGCCTGCCACCGTTGAGCATAAATCAAACTTACAAAAAAGCACTGCAAATTTGCCCGCTAAATCACCACAGAAGCATAAAGTAACAACAGATTATAATAGCAACTTAGCAAAAGCAGCAGAGCAAGTTGCCACTCAATACGAGCATGCACTTAAATATCCACCGTATTCACAACCCTTGTCTGAATTTGATGGAGACCGTTTAAAACCTAATCAATTTTATCCTGTTGAAAGCCCAATAGATGACAAAGGAAATGCGGTTACAGTCAGTCTTAGTAAATATAGGTTTGTATATCCAGAAGAAATAACATTAAAAGTCAGCGCAGGTGGCCTTAAAAATGTGATTGTAGAGCTTGCCAATACAGATACAAAAGAGATAGTAACAACTTATAAAAGTAACGCGCGAGAGGGCGAAGCCAATGTTATTTTTAAAGCAGAGGAAGACTACCCGCGAAATTTACAAATATTTGTTGAAGCTAATGTTGATGGGAAACAAATTCCTGTAGTGGCACAAATTCAATATATGCCACCGAGTGCGACACTTATTGGTTTTGAGTCGGCATACCCACAAAGTGAAAACATGCTTATACCAGCCAATTTAAAAGTAGTAAAAAAGGGCCTGTACCGTATTCGGGCGAACCTTTTTACTGGCGACACACCCCTTGCGCACTTGGTCAGTAAACAACGTTTAAGTGAAGGAAGCCAGACGATTGATTTAAAAGCGCACTGGTCAATTTTGCCGCAAGGCATGGCTGATATGCGTTTGAGTGGATTTGTAATTGAAAGGATGTCGCCAAGTCCTGGCGAGCGAAACAGTTTTGGTAATAGTGAAATTAGCCACTTTGATATAAATGACTTTCCTTTTGACAGTTTACAACAGCTGCCATATCAACCTAATGAGCAAGAAAAATTAAGCTTGGAGTTTTTAAAAGGATTAGCCGACGGTTAAACTAGTTTTGGGTTTGCTTTAATGCAAACCCAAAAAATACAACTTAGTTAGCTTAAGTTAATTGTAACAACGCCAGCGTTTTCTTCGTCTGTATCGCTGTTGACAGGTACTTTAGGAATATCTGGCTTGTCGAGTGCAATATCGCCGCCATCAATCACTTCACCCGTTTTTAGGTTTTCAAAATCAAATAATTCAGCATCGGCTAAATGAGATGGCACAACATTTTGCATGGCTGTAAAAATACTTTCAATCCGACCCGGATGGTCTTTATTCCATTGCGCTAACATGTTTTTTGTATGTTTACGCTGCAAGTTTTCTTGAGAACCACACAAGTTACACGGAATGATAGGATAGCCTTGAGTAAACGCGTATTTGCTAATGTCTGCTTCTTTACAGTACGCAAGCGGGCGGATAACCATATGCTCGCCGTTGTCGCTCATTAATTTAGCAGGCATACTTTTTAGTTTTCCACCATAGAACATGTTTAAAAATAGTGTTTCAATCATATCGTCTCGGTGATGACCCAGGGCAATTTTAGTTGCACCAAGTTCTTTAGCTGTGCGGTATAAAATACCACGGCGTAAGCGAGAACAAAGCGAGCAGGTGGTTTTACCTTCAGGAATTATGTCGGTGACAATGCTGTAGGTATCTTCTTCTACAATTTTGTACTCTACATCGAGTTTGTTTAGGTACTCGGGCAAAACATGTTCAGGGAAGCCGGGCTGTTTTTGGTCGAGGTTAACAACTACAAGATCAAATTTAATGGGGGCAACACGTTTAAGGTGCTGCAGCATTTCAAGCATTGTATAACTATCTTTACCACCAGAGAGGCAAACCATTATACGGTCACCTTCTTCAATCATGTTAAAGTCCATAACCGCTTGGCCGGTTAAACGGCGTAAACGCTTTTGTAACTTATTAAAGTTATATTGAGCTTTGGCTTGAGCTGAGTTAGACACTACGCCCCCTTAGTAAACAATGCAGCAAATTACTTGCTAGAAATAAAGGGGCGTATTATATGTTATTAGCATATCGGGAGCTACAGCAAAATTTATTAATCTTTTGCCAGTGGGCTAACGTAGCCGTCTGGTTTCAGTGCTAATACATCGCAGTCTAGGCTATCTATTACATGCTCTGCAGTATTGCCAACTAGCGCAGCACTTAACCCAGTACGTCCAACAGTTCCAATAACCACTAATTCACTATTCAAACGATTTGCAATATCAGGAATTACATCTTCTGGTAAGCCTTCTTCAATAAAGCATTGCTCAGTAGTTAATGTAAATTCAGCAGCCAGTGCATTAGTTGATTCTATATGGTGTTTTTTAACTGATTCGTTGTAAAGACTTGGATTAAACTCTGGTATTTCAATGGCTATATTAATAGGGGTGGCAGGGTATGCATTGACTAAGTTAAGTTTTGCATTAGCAAGCTCACATAAAAATTGCGCGTCTTTGATTATACGTTTATTTAACGCTATATGCTGATCATTTTCGCTCACTGCGTTAACAGCAGCTAGAATATTGCCATTTTCAGGCCATGCCATTTCTTTTACAAATAACACCGGAGTAGGGCATTTACGTACCAAATGCCAATCTGTAGGGGTAAATATCACCGATTTTAGTGCACCATGTTGATGAGTGCTTTTAATGACTAAATCGTAATTTTGATCGATAACTGTTTCAATAATGGCTTCGTAAGGGCGGTTATGCCAAACAACTAATGTTTCAATATTTAAGTTATTGTAAGGTGAAACTAAATCGTTGAGCCAGAGTTCGCGGTCTTTTAAAACGGCTTCGCGCATCGCTTCACGCTCATCGCCTGAAAGCATCGTTGTCATTTCATAAGAGAAGTCATAGACCGTCATGAATGCTGTAATTGTTGCGCCAGATTTTTTTGCCAGTTCGACTGAGCGCGCTAAACCATGTTGATCGTCTTTGGTGGGGTCAATAACCGCAAGAATGCGTTTAATTGTGTTCATGTGCTACTCCATTTATCTAACTGGTGTACTTTTAGTGTAACTCAAATACAAAACAGTTAAAGGCTTAGCACATAAATTGTTGTTCTATATCAATGTATATCTATTTAACAATGGCTGCTGCTTTAGCGAGTGCATCATTATCTAAAATAGTAATAAACTTGCCTTCTACTTTAATTAAATCGGCTTTTTGAAAGCGACTTAATAAACGGCTAATGGTTTCTACTGTAAGACCTAAGTAATTACCTATTTCACCACGGGTCATAGTAAACCTAAACTCTTTGCGCGAAAAACCACGCTCACCAAATCGCTCAGACAAGTTATAAATAAAACTAGCTAGGCGTTCTTCTGCCGATTTTTTGTTAAGCAGTAAAAGCATTTCTTGATCGTAGGTAATTTCACTGCTCATTAAACGCATTATTTGCTGGCGTAGTTTAGGTAATTTACCTGCAAGCTCGTCAAGAGTGTCGAAGGGAATTTCGCAAATCATTGAGGTTTCTAGGGCTTGAGAAAAGCTCTGATGTGCCATTTTACTAATGGCATCAAAACCAACTAAGTCACCTGCTAAATGAAAGCCAGTAATTTGCTCATCACCTTGCTCAGACAAGGTGTATGATTTAAATGAGCCAGAGCGTACAGCATAAATTGCTTTTAATGGTGCACCTGATTCAAATAAATAGTCACCTTTGTGTAATGGTTTTTTTCGCTCAATAATTTCGTCAAGCTTATCCATTTCTTGGCCATTTAACGAAAACGGTAAACACAATTGGCTTATGCTGCAGTTATTACAGCTAATAGCACAATTACCTTTAGCGCGACTTTGAGTGAAATCCATAATTTTATCCGTTTTAGTTTTTATATACAGGGGCAAATAAACCTGAAAAGGTTAATACATTTTAACATTAATGTACTAACTTGTCGGTTGCAATAATCAATAAGTAGATACCATACCAAATTATAACACTGCCTAATACTATTCGGGTCCAAGGATGATTTATAATGGTATTAAGTTTTTGCGCAGTGATCCCTACTGTGATCATGGCAGGAAATGTACCTAGTGCAAAACATAGCATAACTATTGCGCCATCAAATGCTGTGGGGCTCGTCATTGCCCAGGTTAGCGCTGAATAAACCAAACCGCACGGAAGCCAGCCCCATAAAGCCCCATAGCCTATGGCTTTTACTGTTGAGTCAACCGGCATTAAATATTTGTTAAGCTTAACAATATGCTGCCAAATAAGTGTTTTACCCACTTTTTCAAGCCATTGAAGTGTAGGTCCTAAGCGCATTATGTAAACGCCTACCAACAGCATAAAAATTGCTGCAATAAATGAAAGCGTTATAGAAAATGATGTGTTTTGTTTAGCAAATTGGCTGCTTATACCCGCAACGAGTGAGCCTGCAAGCATGTAACTTATTGCTCGCCCTATATTATAAGCAAATGAATAGGTAAGTGTTTTACGTTTGTCGCTGGCTAATTGTAAAGAGCTGGCAATTCCTCCACACATTGCTATGCAGTGGCCGCTGCCAATCAAACCCATTAAAAATGCGCTAATGTATAAAGGGTCAATCATTACTTTTGTTATGCTGCTCTTTGTCATCTTCAAACAAAATACTGTGGCCTTGTTTGTTCAAATCAGAAAACTGCTCGCTTCTTACCGCCCAAAAAAATACACCAATGGCAATAAGCACAAACAATATGGCAATGGGGATCAAAATATAAATTATGCTCATAACTTTAATAGCCTTAGTGAATTACAAATCACAATAATTGAGCTGGCAGACATACCAATGACGGCCATCCATGGAGCAACTAACCCAAGTGCTGCAAGCGGTAATATTGAACCATTATATAATAAAGACAATGTTAGGTTTTGTTTAATAATACGCCGAGTCTGTTTAGCTATATTGAGTAAGTGATCAATAGACGCTAAATCGCTATTTAGCAGTACAACATCGGCGCTGTTTTTTGATATATCAGCGCCAGTTTCCATTGCAATAGACAAATGGGCACTTGCAAATACAGGGCTATCGTTTATGCCATCACCCACCATAGCGACCACCTCATTTTGAGATGAAAATGCCTCTACGGCTATTTGTTTATCTTGTGGTGAGCAACCAGATTGCACGCTGTCTAAGTTTAATTGCTTAGCTACTTTTTTGCCCGCATCTGACGCATCGCCAGTAAGCATGTGGCAAGTTAATTGCTGCGCATGTAACGATTTAATTAAACTTTGAGCATCGTGCTTTACTTTATCTACAAAATAAAAACGTGCCACAACGTGTTTGTTTATATACAAACTGGCTTGCGCGTTTGTTTTTTGACTATCAAACCAACCACTTTTACCTATAGCGTAGTGGGTGGTTTCATCTTGTGCACTAATCCCTAAACCTGCGTGCACTTCAATGTTATGAAGACTATGCTTTGCTGGAGTGTAGCCGTCAAATGCACTTGCAATCGGGTGCTCAGAAAAGCGCTCCAACATTGCTGCAATAGCCATTACATCATCTTTTGAGTAGCTGTTGTCGATAATATCTACTTCATCAAGGCTAAATTTACCTTGTGTGAGTGTGCCTGTTTTATCAAATGCAAATAAAGTTAGTTTCGAGAGGGTTTCAAGTACATGGGCTTGTTTAATTAAAATCCCCTTTTTGGTTAGGCTGGCAATTGCACAGGTTAGGGCTGTCGGTATTGCTAGGCTTAAAGCGCAAGGGCAGGTTGCGACTAATACTGAAATAGTAATCCAAAAAGCATGCTCGGGATCAATTTGATACCAACCAATGGCGGTCAACGAGGCAAATACCAATAAGCAAGCTACAAACCCTTGTGCTACTTTATCGGTTATTTCGACCAGCTTCGGCCGCTTTGTGAGCGCATTGTGTTGCAGACGAATAATTTGATTTAAAAGGGTGTTTTGACCTATTTTATTTATTTTAATTTCAATAACACCATCGTGGTTTACACAGCCGGCATACACATTATGGCCTATGAACTTGTTAACCGGTTGGTGCTCGCCAGTCATCATTGATTCATCAACGGTCGTTTTACCTTTAATGAGCTCGCCGTCAGCGGGAATGGTTTCACCTGCTTTAATAAGCACAACATCATTAAGTTTAAGCTTTTTAGCCGCAATAATTAGCTCTTCACCACTATCTGTAAGCGTGCGAGCCGTTAATGGTAGTAACTTTTGAAGGTTTGCTGTGTATTCACTCGCTTTTAAACGCGCTCTAAATTCTAAATATTTACCTAATAATAATAAAAAGGTAAACATGCAAATAGATTCAAAATATACCTCACCAACTTGCATAACGGTTGCATAACAACTGGCTCCGTAGGCGCCAAATATAGCTAAAGAAACAGGTAAATCCATATTAAGCTGTTTAGCTTTTAAGCCGTTAATTGCGTTGGTTAAGAAGGGCAGCGCACTATACAAAATAACAGGAGAAGCTAATACAAGGCTTATCCATCTAAAGTACTGTTCAAAATTACTATCCATACCTGAAAACATGCCAAAATACATGGCAAATGCAAACATCATTACTTGCATTGTCATTAGGCCTGCCACACCCAAGCGGCGAATGTATGCTTTTGCAGTTTGTTGTTTTTGTTGTGCTTCGGTATCGGCCTGAAATGGATATGCTTTGTAGCCTATTTTAGCCAAGGCGGTAATAACATCACTCAGTGGAGTTGCTGTTTTGTCCCATTGGATCATTGCACGGTTAGTTGAGGTATTTACATCTACCCGTTTTACAGTGTTTAAACTCAATAATTGCTTTTCTATAAGCCACGCACATGCGGCGCACGTAATGCCTTCAACACTCAGTAATACCTCTGAAATATTGTTGCTTGTGGCTATAAATTCATCTTGAATATCTTCGTTGTCGTAACTTTTAATAAATGCCAATTGCTCAGGAACAAGTTGCTCTACTTTACCCGCACTGACTGTGCGGTATTTGTAGTAATCAGTCATTCCTTGCTCAACAATATTTTGCGCTACGGCCTGGCAGCCAATGCAACACATTGGCTGAGGGGTATCGTCTATTGTTACTGTGGCGCTAAATCCCTTTGGCACACTTTCAAGGCAATGAAAGCAAGAATTAGACATAATAATAACTACTTATAGTTTGGCGTAACTAAAACGGTTTCAACCGTAGGTAGGGTAATGTTTTCTTTTAGTTTCCATGTTTTATCGATAGGTTCAACAAAAATGGAATAGGCACCTTCAGTGTAATTTTCAAGAAGTGCGGTGAATTCTTTGTTTGCATTCGCTGTAAGTGTCGCTTCAAAGTCGTGTGCTTTGATTGTGCGGTGATAAAACGATACTTTTAAAGCCGATACATTACTGCTATCGCCTTTGGTAAATTTAAAACTCACTCGGTCGTTAGTTACGGCTAATTCACCATGTAAGTAAAGTGCTTTTGCTTTCTCAAACTTACTGAGCTCTAAATTAATTGCTTTACCTTTTTTATAGTAATCATCAACGACCATATCTGGGCCATTGCCAATTGCCGTTATTAGTAAAGTAATACAGCCAACAATAGCTGCTAGCGGGAAAAAAATTAAAAACCAAGGCCAAAAGTTTTTATACCACGGAGTAGGTTGCATAGTGACTCTAATATTAGTTTCGAGGAGGTTATTTTATAGTAATTGTACGTAAAAGACTAAAAAAAAGCCTCCAAGTGGAGGCTTTTTTGATCTGGATTAATCTATTGAATTTAATAAATTAATTTATAAACATTCTATTAACAGCGTGCTTATTTATCTTGCGATAAGTTGTAAACGTACGCAGTTAAAAGGTGGATTTTATCTTCACCTAAAATGTCTTTCCACGCTGGCATTACACCGGCACGACCGTTAAGCAGTGTTTCTTCAACGGCACGTTGAGAACCACCGTATAACCATATGTTGTCGGTTAAGTTTGGTGCGCCAAACGGTAGGTTATGAGCAACAGAGCCTTTGCCGTCTGCACCGTGACACGCTGCACACATAGCAAACTTAGCTGCACCAGCGGCTGCATCTTTTTGGTTAACTGTACGACCAGAAAGGCTCAACACGTGTGCTGTCATTTCTTTTATACCTTGCTCACCTAATGCTGCTCCCCAAGGAGGCATAGCTGCAACACGACCAATTAGGAGTGTTTCTCTAATTTTGTCTGGTGTGCCACCGTATAACCAATCTTTATCAGTTAGGTTAGGGAAGCCAATGCCGCCACGTGCATCAGAGCCATGACACTGCGCACAGTTTTGTGAGAACAAACGTTGACCAATTTCTAGTGCTAATTGACCATCTGTTTGTTCATGCTCAGTACCATTTTCAAGGGCTAGCTGCTGTGCTGCATCACCATCAATTTTAGATTGAACCAAATCTAAAACAGGTACTTTTGCAAGTCGGTTAAAAATAGGACCAAAACGCTCTTCTGCTGCTTCGTACTCTTTATCAAGCTTTACAAAACGGCCTTCTTCAGCTGCTAACTTAACGGCTTCTTTCGATTCCGCTAAAGAGGTAATACCCTGATTAGAGCTTGTCCATTTACCTAACCCTTCCCAGTTACCTAAACCTGGGTATGCTGCTAGGTAGTAAACAGACCAAATAAACGTTGCGAAGAACATGTAAGTCCACCACTTAGGTAGTGGATTGTTCAGTTCGGTAATACCGTCATACTCATGCCCACAATCTTCACCTTCTTCAACACCAGCGTAGTTTTTTAAGTTCCACACTAATAGGCCAAAGATAATAAGTAAGCATGCTAGGGTTAAAACAATAACCCAAATACTCCAAAAGCTAGTCATTTTTCAGACTCCTTTTCCTCGTTAGAGAGTGTGTTGTTATGTTTTTTTTCATCTTCAAAAATGGCATTCGCGGCGTCGTCAAAACGATTTTTGGTACGCTTGCTGTATGCCCATACAACAATCACAATAAACAATACTAAAATTACCAGAGTTAAAATGCCTCTGTATGTTCCGTAATCCATAATAATTACTTCAAGTGCGTGCCAAGCTGTTGCAAATAAGCGATAAGGGCTTGCATTTCTGTTGCACCTTTACCGTCATTCATTGCATCAACTTTGGCAACGTCAGCTATTAGTTCTTCATCGCTACCGTAACCTAAACCCGGATGCTTTGGGTTTTCTGGGTTAATAGCGAATGTATCACGGAAAATTTGTAGTTTTTTCAGAGTTAAGCTGGTATCAACTGTGTTCTCTGCTAACCAAGGGAAACCTGGCATATTAGACTCAGGAACCACATCACGCGGGTTCACTAAGTGAGCATAATGCCAATCGTCCGAGTAACGTTTACCAACACGAGCAAGGTCAGGTCCAGTACGTTTAGAACCCCATTGGAAAGGGTGATCCCATACTGACTCGCCTGCTACAGAGTAGTGGCCGTAACGTTCAACTTCGTCACGAAAAGGACGGATCATTTGTGAATGACAGTTATAACAACCTTCACGCACGTATATATCGCGACCTTCCATTTCTAATGCATTTAGAGGACGTAAGCCATCTACTGGTTTTGTTGTGTCGTCTTGGAACATAAGTGGAGTAATTTCAACTAATGCACCAAAGCTAATAGCAAAAACAGTCAGTATGGCCATAAGGCCAACGTTTTTTTCTACTATTTCATGTTTGTTTTGTGAATTTTTATTGCTCATCATCTCACTCCGTTATGCTAATTGTGCTTGCGCGTCTAACTTCAGTGATTCTTTTTCAGCTGAAATTGTACGGAAAACGTTATAAGCCATAACTAACATACCTGTTACGATGAATACACCGCCAACAAAACGCATTATGTAGAAAGGATGTGATGCTTCTAAAGACTGAACAAAGCTATACATTAATGTACCGTCAGCATTTACTGCACGCCACATAAGACCTTGCATTACACCTGAAATCCACATTGCAACAATGTATAAAACAACACCAACAGTGTGTAACCAGAAGTGTGTGTTAACAAGCTTAATGCTGTACATACGACCTTGTGCAAATAGTGCAGGGATAAGGTGATAAATAGCACCAATAGAAATCATAGCTACCCAACCAAGTGCACCTGAGTGAACGTGGCCTACAGTCCAATCTGTGTAATGAGATAACGCGTTCACAGATTTAATTGCCATCATTGGGCCTTCAAACGTAGACATACCGTAGAAAGAGAGTGATACAACTAAGAAACGAAGTACTGGGTCAGTACGCAGTTTATGCCACGCACCCGATAAGGTCATTATACCGTTAATCATACCGCCCCAAGATGGAACGAATAAGATAATTGACATAACCATACCTAAACTTTGCGTCCAATCTGGAAGTGCAGTGTAGTGAAGGTGATGAGGACCAGCCCAAATGTATAGAGATACAAGCGCCCAAAAGTGAACGACCGATAAACGGTAAGAGTATACAGGGCGACCTGCTTGTTTAGGTACAAAGTAGTACATCATACCTAAGAAACCAGCGGTTAATAAGAAACCTACAGCGTTATGACCGTACCACCATTGAACCATCGCATCTACTGCACCTGCATAGATAGAGTATGATTTAGTTAACGATACAGGCACTGCCATGCTGTTCACAATGTGCAGTACTGCAACAGTGATGATAAAGCCAGCATAGAACCAGTTAGCAACGTAGATATGCGATACCTTACGTTTAATTAAAGTACCAAAAAATACAACTGCATAAATAATCCAAACAACAGCGATTAGAATATCGATTGGCCATTCTAGTTCAGCGTATTCTTTAGAGCTTGTAATACCTAATGGTAAAGTAATTACTGCTAATACGATAACTAGCTGCCAGCCCCAAAATGAAATTGCGGCAAGTTTGTCTGAGAAAAGGCGCGTTTGACAAGTACGTTGTACGACGTAATAAGACGTCGCAAAAAGTGCACTTGTACCAAATGCGAAAATTACTGCGTTCGTGTGTAACGGACGTAGTCGAGAGTAAGTTAACCATGGTGTATCAAAGTTAAGTGCTGGCCAAGCTAATTGGGCAGCAATCAGAACCCCAATACTCATGCCAACGATGCCCCAAATCACTGTCATAATAGCGAATTGGCGTACAACTTTATAGTTATACTCAGTTTGTGATGCTACTGTTTGGCTCATTTTCTGGCTTCCGCTGCAATAAATGCGTTTAGAAATGAATTACCCACTTAAAAAGTGGGGCCTACTATTACTTCACAAGCATGTTACCTAAAACGTTCAAAGCATGAATGCTTCAGAAAACAAACTCGAGAAACCCTAATTTTTGCGAGGGAAATAATAAATTTTTTGGCCTAAAAAAGATAGGTCAATTACGTAATATTATGACATCAATCAAACTTTGTGGCTTTGTTGTCTATTTTTTGATTAGCTGAGTGCCTAAATTTGATTATTTAGTGGGCCATGCTTGTCATTTATAAGCTTGATTATTAGTATCTGCTTTTATTCGGAGCGAATTTTTATGAAAGCAACCCAATTATGTTATGTGTTTTTGCTACTTTTATTGTTGACCGCCTGTGATTTTGATAATCAAAAAGACGCAAGCATACATAAAAATTCAAACTGCGAACCTAACCAAGAATGTACCTTCCCAAATAAGGTGAAAGTGTGGCTCAGTGATCAATCTCTTTCACCTGAAACACCTTTTACAATTTTCAGCAAATTACCCAACAATACAAAAATCAGCCAAGCAAAATTGAAAGGCATAACTATGTACATGGGATTTATCCCGCAGCAGTTTGTACAGCGAGGGGATTTGTGGCAAAGCGAAACCATGGTTGGCATTTGCTCAGAAAACAATATGCTTTGGACCCTTGAATTAACTGTTATAAATACAATCACTTCAACCGAAGATACCCTTAACTATTACTTTTATGTTACCTACTAACGAGCTTTAATAATATTACGAATTAACCAGTTAACCGATCACGTTTTATCCCAAATTTGTTGTTTACCTAAGCTTATAAACTTTTCTTTTTGATAGGTTCAAACTTGAACCTGTAATGCCAATGCGCAGCAAAACTTAATTAATTAAATGCACTAACCCTTTAGTCATTAGTGCTAAAATTTCAAAAAATACATCTAAAACTAATTTTTTAATTAGTCCTGTCAAAAGTGCGTAGTCACAAAGTTAAGCTCTCGCAAATGCCGTATTTATTCCAGCCAGCTAATTTGATTTATAACCATAGTTAATATCAACATCTCACATTATTTATATAGTGTAGACCAAATTATGAGCAGTTATGCCCACGCAAAATAAGCGAACTTATTATTCACTATGAACCAAAAGCTTTTCTTATGAGTTAGCAACTTTCAGGTGCTTTTACCTTTTTAATAATGGGGTGTGATTAAGTTGTTAATACCTGAATTATTGCTAAACAACAGGTGTAATTACATTTGATTACAAAGTAGAGGTGTTTGATTTCATCTGTACTTTAATTGTATAAAAATTATTTTAACTTATTAATTTTAAATTGTATTTTTATATTAACAATGAAACAAGTAGTAACCTTTGTACCTTTTTTAGGTTGGTCTTTTTTGTCTTTGTCAAAAACCACTCAAGCGTTAAGTTTTCGTTCAGTTAAGTGCGCTTAAGTTGCCTGCCGACTCATTCTTCTTATAACAAATGAGTTTTACCAATCTTGGTAAATTCCAACAAGTAGGATTCTTTCATGACTAAATCGACTCTTGGTCTAGCTGTAATAGCAGCCATCCCAATGTTTTCAAGTGTACATGTACTAGCAGCAGACGAAGCTGCAAATTCAATCGAAAAAATTCAGGTCACGGGTTCACGTATCAACCGTACTGATATGGAAACAGCCAGTCCAATTACCGTTATTGGCGATGACTTTATTGCAAAAAGTGGTTTCACTTCTGTTGCCGATATTCTCTCAACTCAGCCATCTGCTGCTGGTATAAGCCTTGGTGCTTCAAGTAATAATGGTTCAGGTGGCTCTGCAACTGTTAACTTACGTGGCATGGGGTCACAACGTACCCTAGTGTTATTAAATGGTCGTCGTATGGTTTCTTCTGGAACCGGTGCAGACTCTTCAGTTGATTTAAATACCATTCCTGTTGCAATGATCAAATCAATTGAAATCTTAAAAGATGGTGCATCAGCTGTGTATGGATCTGATGCAATTGCTGGTGTTGTTAACATTATCACTAAAAAAGATTTTGAAGGTACTGAGCTTAATGTTGAAGGAAGTCGCACAACTAAGGGTGATGGTAACAACTACGGTACTAGCTTATTACACGGCATGCAGGTTGCCGATGGTAACTTAGTTGTTGGTGCACAGTTTTCAAGCCGTGGCGAGGTGATCCAATCAGATCGTAGCTTTGTGCCTGCAGGGCAGTCTTCGTTTATTCCACAAGGTACGCTAGGCGGTAAAACATACGAAGGTAATGGTGAGTTTGCAGATAGAACAACATCGTACGACTTTACTACATCGAGTTATGCACAAACACCAAACGATCTGTACAGTTTATTTACAAGCTTTGATAAAGAGCTAGACGCTGATACCACATTCAATGTTGACCTTATGTATACACGCCGTGATTCATCACAGCAATTGGCACCTCAACCAGCCAGTGTAGATTTACTTACAGCAAACCTTGATAGCGAATACACCAATGCATTTATTGTCGACGGTGAGCTTGCCGATTCGCTAGAGTATCGCAGAAGAATGGTTGATGCTGGGCCGCGAATATACGAGCAAACAACAGACACATACCGTGCATCAGTGGCATTACAAGGTGTCTTAGATAACGATGCAAGCTGGGATGTAAGTGCTACATACGGCAGAAACGATTCTAAAGATAAAGTACAAAACTCTATTAATGCAAGCCAAGTAGAGCAAAGTATTTACGCAAACCAAGCAATTTGGTTTAGTGGTGATGCACTTAGCCGTGACTTTTTAACTGCTAACGATTCTATTTACACTGAAAGCAATGAAGGTGGAAATGAGCAGTTTATCCTATCTGCAGGTTATAGCGCACTAACCGATAGCGATATTGGTTACGCTATAGGTATTGAGAACCGTTTTGAAAGTGGTTTTTACACACCTGATTTAATTACACAATTGGGCCAAAGTACAGCAGCACAGCAAGATCCTACTGAAGGTGACTATTCGGTACAGTCTATCTACTTTGAAACATCGATGCCGGTATTAGAAGTCGTGACACTTGAAGGGGCTGCACGTTACGATAATTACTCTACCTTTGGTGGTGAAACAACGTGGAAGCTTGGTGCTACATGGGATGTAACAGATTCATTTATGGTTCGTTCTGTACTAGCTACCGGCTTTAGAGCGCCAAATGTTGCTGAACTATTTGGTGGCAACTCGGGCTCTTACGATTACCTAGCCGATCCATGGGGCAACGAGCAAGACGCACAAATCTTGGTAAATTACACCAGTGATGCAGACTTACAAGCAGAAGAAAGCCGTTCGTTTACATTTGGTATGGTGTGGGAAGTAGTTGACGGTTTATCTACAACACTTGACTACTGGAAGTTTGACATCACAAACGCCATCACGCGTTTAGATGTACAAAACGAAATGAACAACTGTTTTGCGGGCGACACGCAATCGTGTGATTCGGTAAATATTACTCCAGCGGGTGATTTATCAAACTTAAGCTCAGCATTAACCAATGTTGGCTCTCAAAAAACGTCAGGTATTGATTGGAACATTGGTTATACCGCCGATAACTACCGTATTAACTTAGATACAACCTACTTGGTTGAATTTGAGCAAGATGATATTGATTACACGGGGACTATTGACGGTAACATTGGTGGCTATTCTAAAATCAAATCTAACTTATCTGTAAACTACGATTTGTCTGATGCGTTTAGTGTGCTTTATAACGCACGCTTTATTCGTGGCATGAGTGGCGACTACTACGGCGAGTCGTTCAGCACAGATAATATTGTTTATCACGATATTTCAATGACGTACAACCTAAATGAGTCACTGAAAGTGACAGGTGGTATGAATAATATTTTTGATAAAGAGCCAGAAGAAGTACTAGGCGGAAATGACATGGGCACCGTACCTGAGATTTACGACGTAATTGGTTCACGAGTATTCGCAAGTATTAACTATAAGTTTTAACTGCAAACAAATACTTTAACCAGTGTTTAAGTTAAATATTTAAACGAGTAAGGCTCCGTGTTTACGGGGCCTTTTTTATTGAACAAATTACTGGAGGCAAGTAAACTAAAACGAATAGAAAAAGGAGAGTTGATTGTTAAAACAAGACGAAAATTTATCTTTTGTCATTGAGCCCGAGTTAAATGCGCGTTCAGAGCAGCGTATTGATCTGTACTTTTCTATTCCTAACGAAATGGGAATAAACCCTAAAACGCTGAGCGAAGAATCTTACTTCAACAATCAGTTCAAATCTCACTTAGCTTACAACGCTAACAATATTCACTTGCCATTAGTACGAAGCCGTTTTGTAAGTAAAAACAAAGGCGAACAGCAAGACTACAGGCAAAATCTAAACTTATTTTGTTACCAAGTGCGTTTAGCACTTGATGCTGATATTAAAGATGCGCTTAAGTTAAGCGAGGCGGAAGAGTTTTATAATCGTGCAAATGAATTATTTGAGCAAAGTGAAGGCCTATTAAAAAAGTTACGCCGTTATACGCCCGATGACGAAAAGTTACTGCCGTTTTATACAAACGCAGATAATTATCTGAGTTGGCACGTTGAGCAATCATTTTTAAAATTACTAGATGAAGGCCCGCGCAGTAGCGATTTTGCTAAAGAGCGGAACGACCTTTTGCAATTTTGTAAAAGCGAAAATGTGTACAGAGCAGATAAAAACTATAACTCTGAAACCACTCTTCAAGACGCTAATCGAATCACAAATAAAATGCGTTTATTGCAACGCTTAATTGAGCATGGAGTAATACTTCAGCGCAATACTCGCTTTTTAAATAGTTACCTAAAGCGCTTGGTAAAGGGGACGGTAACGGCGGTTATTATGGCGTTTGTGATGCTGGTAATTCTTAATGCACGTTCCAGTTTTACAGAGGTAACAGCGACTCTCATTTTGATACTGGGTGTAATTTATGGTTTGCGTGAAATTTTTAAAGAAGATATCACCCGTGTAATTTGGCGCGCAATAGTTCAAGGGCGGCCAAAATGGCGATTTACCTTTAAAAATAGTATTACCAAAGACAAAATAGCCAGCCAGTTTATTTGGCTTGAGTACACGCGTTTTAAAAAAATACCGAAAGAAGTTCAAACCATTTTTTCAAAACGTCGCCAGCAAAACAAACAGGCTGCGCAATGGCTGCACTTTGCGAGTGAAACGCGCGTGTCGGCCAAAGAGTTTTTACCTGGATACGATACGTTGCAGCAAACACTGCAATTTAACCTAGCGCCATTTGCCCGTTATTTAAAACGTGGTGAAGGTAAGCTTTACCATTTAGATAGCAATAAAATATCAAAACAAGCCGTTGAGCGACGTTATCAATTAAATATGGTATTGGTGCACACAGAAGGTGATAAAACACTTTATCAGCGTTATAAAATTACCTTAAATCGCAGTAAAATAGTCAACATTGAGCTCATTTATTCTAAAAAATAAAAATGGGGGATAGACCACAGTCTATCCCCCTTTTTATACTCGATTTTATTGAGTTAAGCCGTGCTTACTGTATAAAGTCACTTTGTCTGAAACGAGTGTAATCTCTATATTTTTAGACTCGTCGCCCCAAACACAGTTAGTATGAAGTGTTTTTTCT
Organism: Pseudoalteromonas sp. SIMBA_162; assembly: GCF_046535955.1. Taxonomy (NCBI): domain Bacteria; kingdom Pseudomonadati; phylum Pseudomonadota; class Gammaproteobacteria; order Alteromonadales; family Pseudoalteromonadaceae; genus Pseudoalteromonas; species Pseudoalteromonas sp. SIMBA_162. The sequence goes on from NZ_JAWJBQ010000001.1 coordinate 66,834, forward strand.
ACGCAGTTGTCAGCGCTACCTAATACAGCCTCTACTTCAGCTTTATCCATACCAATCTTAATTTTTTCGTAGTTTTCTACTGTTACTTTAGAGCATGCAGCCAGGCTTAGTGTAGCTGCAATAATTAGGAGTTTTTTCATTGTTGTATCCTATTAAGTATTAATGTTTAAATTTTCTAATTTGGACAATCATGCCCATGCGAGGGTGGTCAAAGTAATGAATTTCACCACTTATTACACGTTTAAATTGTGAAAACCGTGATGACTCTACATCACCACTTTGTAGTTTTTGGCTAATATCAAAATCTGCAGTGATAAATAAATAGTGACGCAAGTGAATTTTAAATAACCCTTCTAATTCCCATTTACTAGTTGATTCATCGGGGTCGTTAAATAAGCTAGGCTGGGGCTCTAGTAAACTAACAAAGTCTGGATTTGAATAGCGCGGCACATCAAAAACGCGTGTTTTGATAAGCTCACCGGCAAATAAGTGCATGCTTGGCGCACGTGATTTACTTTTTGCTTCAAAACGCCATCCAGTATGTAAAATAGGCGTTAAGCCTTTACGGTCTAGTTGCTCAAACTGCGTTTTAAATTGTAATTGCTCTGGAGCAAGTAAGTAGGGTTGCTCCATGGTATCAAGTGCCGGCGCCACAGGTGTAACAGGCAATGTATCGTAACTTTGAACATAGTCGGTGCTTGCATCGCAAACACCCGAGCGTGGATTGTCGTTAACGAGCGAATCCGTAAATGAGCGCTTTTGAAAACGTGTATCGCCATCAATACAGGCTTGCATGGCTTGCTCGGTATAAAGTGGCGTTAATAAATCCAGCGTGTTTTTATCTTCAATAGCCTCGTGTTTTAAACTAAAGTCTTCTTGTAAATAGGGGGCAGGGCGCTGTTTAAATATCAGCACCTCAGCTTCAAACCAACGCTCTGCAACTGCAGTGCTGCTAAATAAGCAACATAAAACTACCAGCGATTTTTTTAGCAACATTAATGGCTAACCTTTTTTTCGAAATCTGCAATCATAGCAGTGACCATTTTTAAGCGTTCGCGGGCATTTGCCTCACTAATCGCGAAGCGCAATTTATTTGCGCCTTCCATTTTATAAATATGCGGTGCACTTTGTATCAGCCCAATAATGAAGCTAGGATTAACCTTGGTATTTTGGCTAAATTCAAAGTAGCCGCCTTTAGGGTTTGCCTCTATTTTTGTTATCCCTAAATTACTGGCTTGCATTTTAAGTTGTTGCAAACTAAATAAGTTTTTAGCTGCATCAGGTAATAAACCAAATCGGTCTATTAGTTCTACCTGTAACTCATCAATGTCGCCTAGGTTAGCACAACTAGCTACACGCTTGTACATACCTAATCGTGCATTTACGTCATGTATATAATCATCAGGCAGTAATGCAGGCAGTTTTAAGTCAACTTCGGTTTGTTTTTGTAAGAGGTTTTCAAGAGTAGGTTCTTTACCTTCACGCAGTGCATTTACTGCTTGCTCAAGCATTTCCATATACAAGCTAAAGCCAATAGTTTGCATTTGCCCAGATTGATCGTCACCCAATAACTCACCTGCACCACGAATTTCTAAATCGTGTGTAGCAAGTGCAAAACCAGCGCCTAAATCTTCCAATGATTCAATTGCTTGTAGACGTTTGCTGGCATCTTTTGATAATGCTTTAGGGTCGCCTGTGAGCAAATAGGCATATGCCTGATGGTGGCTTCGGCCTACACGACCACGCAATTGGTGTAATTGTGCTAAGCCTAGTTTGTCGGCTCTATCCATAATAATGGTATTTGCTGTGGGTACGTCAATACCGGTTTCGATAATGGTTGTACACACAATTACATTGTATTTTTGGTGATAAAATTGGGTCATTATTTGCTCAAGCTCTTGCTCGCGCATTTGCCCATGAGCGGTAATTACATTTGCTTCAGGTACCCATTCACTTAATTCTTGCGCCACGCGTTCAATTGTTTCAACGTTATTGTGCAAAAAGTACACTTGGCCACCACGTTTAATTTCACGCAAAATGGCTTCGCGAATAAGCTCCACATCACGTTGGCGAACAAATGTTTTAACCGCCAAGCGTTTGGCCGGTGGTGTAGCAATAATAGATAAGTCGCGCATGCCACTCATTGCCATATTGAGCGTTCGAGGAATAGGTGTTGCGGTAAGCGTTAAAATATCGACATCTGCACGTAGCGCTTTAATTTTTTCTTTTTGGCGTACCCCAAATCGATGCTCTTCATCTACGATGAGTAGCCCTAAATCGTTAAATTTAATGTCTTGCTGAATAAGTTTGTGGGTACCAATAACAATGTCTAGCTTGCCATTCGCCATATTTTCTAGCGTGTCTTTTTGCTCTTTGGTTGAATTAAAACGAGAAAGCACACCCACTTCGATAGGAAAGTCAGCAAAACGGTCTTTAAAATTCTCATAGTGTTGCTGCGCAAGCAGGGTAGTGGGCACTAAAATGGCAACTTGTTTACCATCGTTAACAGCAACAAAAGCTGCACGCATGGCGACCTCGGTTTTACCAAAGCCTACATCACCACACACTAAACGATCCATCGCTTGTTTTGATTGCATGTCGCCTAATACTGCTTCAATTGCATTACGCTGGTCGTCGGTTTCTTCAAACGGAAAGCTTTCACTAAACTGGCGATAGGCTTGTCCGTCTAGGGTAAATTTATTGCCTGGTTTAGCTTGGCGCTGTGCGTATATATCAAGTAACTCTGCGGCTACATCACGGACTTTTTCTGCAGCACGTTTTTTTGCCTTTTCCCATGCATCAGAGCCGAGCTTATGCAGTGGTGCACTGCTTTCTTCGCCGCCTGAGTAACGGCTAAGCATATGTAGTGCCGACACAGGCACATACAATTTAGACTCACCGGCGTATATTATGGTCACAAATTCTGTAATTACACCTGCTGCATCAATAGTTTGTAAACCTTGATAGCGGCCAACACCGTGGTCAAGATGCACAACAGGCTGACCTTCTTTAAGCTCGGCTAAGTTACGAATTAGGGCGTCTTGGCTTGCTTCGTACTTATGTTTACGGCGTCTGCGCTGCGAGACTTTAATACCTAGCAGCTCTTGTTCGGTAATAATTGATAATGAAGGTTTAGAGCCAAGCACAACGCTTTGTTCAAGCGGACTTACAATTAAGCCTACATCACTATCGCTTTGGGTAAATTGTTCAAAGGTATCAAACTCTTTAAACTTTAAACCGCTGGGTTTTAAAATATTGAGTAAAGATTCACGTCGACCATCCGACTCAACGCTTAGTAATATGCGACTTTTTTTCTTCTTTTGTGCTGTAACGTAGTCTATAAACGCCGCATAGGGCTCGTGTTGTTTATGATCTATTCTTATTGCAGGTAATTCACATACGGATAAATTTTTATTACCCGCTTTTGTACCCAGTTTGGCAAGCGATAAACGAATACGCGCAAATTGCCCTAAGTTAGAAAACAGCTCTTCAATAGGCTGGTATAAGGCATTTGGTTCAAGTAGTGGGCGCAGAGGGTCCACTTTACGGTTTTCGTAGCGAACATTAACATCGTGCCAAAAATTATCCGCAGCGTGTTCTAAATCGCCCAATTGCATAACGGTGGTATTATCAGGCAGGTAGTCAAAAATAGTGGCTAGGCTTTCAAAAAATAACGGCATGTAGTATTCAATACCAGCTGGCCAGTTTCCTTTACTAACTTGCATGTAAACAGAGTCTTGCTCTGAACTTGCACCAAATTTTTCACGGTAACCAATCCTGAAACGCTCAATATCTGACTCATTTGTTGGAAATTCATGCGCTGGTAGCAGTTCAATTTTATCTACTTTTTCATCAGAGCGCTGCGTTTCCACATCAAATAGACGAATGGTGTCTAATTCGTCATCAAAAAAGTCGAGCCTAAATGGATGCGGACTACCCATAGGGTATAAATCGACGATTGAGCCACGAATTGCGTACTCACCATGTTCCATAACTTGTTGCACGTTTAGGTAACCGGCTTGCTCTAAGTTTTGCCTAAAATTATGTGTGTCGAGTTTATCGCCTACTTTAAAGTTTATTGTCGAACCATAAATAAACGAGGCCGGAGCGGTTCGCAGCATAAGCGTAGACACAGGCACAATTAATACGCTTTGCTGTTCTTTTTTTAGGGTATTTAATGTAGCTAAACGCGCAGAAATAATATCTTGATGAGGAGAAAAATGATCGTAAGGCAAGGTTTCCCAATCAGGAAATACCATTACCGGATTATTAGGTAATAAATATTCTAGCTCTGTTTCAAGGCGCAGCGCGCTGGGGGTGTCGGGTGTAACAATTAATACTAAGTTCTCTTGCTGTTTAACACCTTCGGCAATGGCAATACTTAAACCACTTCCGCTTAGCTGCCCCCACTGAATTTTATCTTTTTGAGATTTTACCCAAGGCAAGGCTGCCCATTGCTCAAACGCCATTTATTACTCCATTTGATTGGCCCTTAACAGGTAAGAGCCATTCTTTAAGTTAGTCGCGGTATATTTTTGTAAGGTCGTTGTAGTGATCAATTCGGCGATCACGCAAAAACGGCCAGATACGTCTTACGTTTTCTGAGCGTTTTTGATCAACTTCTACCACTAATATTTGTTCATCGATGTTGTTAGCTTGCGCTAAAAACTCACCCTGAGGACCCGCAATAAAAGAGTTACCCCAAAATTGAATGCCGCTGCTATGTCCGCTTGGGTCGCTCTCGTGGCCAACACGATTACAGCTAATCACCGGTACTCCATTTGCGACCGCATGGGCACGTTGACTAATAACCCATGCATCTTTTTGGCGTGTTTGTTCATTTTGGTCGTCATTGGGATCCCAGCCAATAGCGGTTGGGTAAATTAATAGCTCAGCACCAGCCATAGCCATCAAACGCGCGGCTTCTGGAAACCACTGATCCCAGCATACCAACACGCCTAATTTACCGACCGATGTTTGAATAGGCTCAAAGCCCAAGTCGCCTGGAGTAAAGTAAAACTTTTCGTAAAAACCAGGGTCATCAGGTATGTGCATTTTGCGATATTTACCTGCAATACTTCCGTCTTTTTCAAGCACCACTGCAGTATTATGGTACAAGCCTGTTGCGCGCTTCTCAAACAGTGACGCCACAATAACAATATTGAGCTCTTTAGCGAGTTCACCTAAGGTGTTACTGCTTGGCCCAGGTATGGTTTCTGCCAGGTCAAAGACATCAACGTCTTCGGTTTGGCAAAAATAAAGGCTACGATGAAGCTCTTGTAAAACAACAAGCTGAGCCCCTTTTTGAGCAGCTTCACGAATGGCTTTTATTGATTTAGCCATGTTTTCATCGGCGTTATTGTTGTTGCTTTGTTGCACTAAAGCAACGGTTAATTTTGCAGGGCTTGTCATTGTGCTGCTCCAGCTAAAAATCCACGCGGTAATTGCATTGTAATACAGTGAAGGCTACCAAATTGCTCAATTATAGGCTGGCAATTCACGCCAATAATAGTGTGCTGCGGATACGCTATTTGAACCTGTGCTAATGCACGGTCGTCGTTTATATCGTTGTATGTAGGCACAAGCACTGCATTGTTAATAATTAAGTAATTGGCATAGGTTGCAGGTAAGCGTGAGTTTTCATCGTCATACGCTGCCTTAGGCCACGGTAGTTCAATTAAATTATATGGGGTGTTACCTGCCGTTTTAAAGCTTTTTAATTGGTTTTCCATTGCTTTTAGTGCGGTGAAATGCTCGTCATTTTCATCATCACATTGTACATATACAAGCGTATTGTTTGGTGCAAATCGTACTAGGGTATCAATGTGGCTGTCGGTATCGTCGCCAGCTAAATAACCGTGATCGACCCATAAAAAATTGGTGGCACCTAAATGCGTTTTTAATAAGGCTTCTATGTCTTGGCTCGATAAGTCAGGGTTACGGTTTTTGTTAAGCAAACATTCGCTTGTTGTTAGCAATACGCCGTGCTCGTTTATCTCAATACCGCCACCTTCAAGCACCATATCTAGGGCTTGGTAATCATTGTTTGCATGGCTTAGCTGTTCAACAACCGCTTTATTAATTTGGTTGTCGAGTGCGCTTTCAAATTTGTTGCCCCAACCATTAAATGTAAAATCATAGACCTTTAATTTGGTCTCATCATTAATATTTGCACATGTTAGTGGGCCATGATCGCGCGCCCAGGTGTCATTAGTGGGTGTTACAACAAAATGAACACGCTCTAAATTAATATTGGCTTGGTTAAGTAGTGCAGTGATATGTGCTTTTAAGGCTTCGTCGTGAGCAACAACAACTAAAAATTGGTAGTGTGTTATATGCTTTGCAAGCTCAACATAGACAGGCTCAACACGGGCTAGATTATCGGCCCAATCGGTATGTTTATGTGGCCAAGTTAGCATTACAGCGTCTTGCTCAGCCCATTCAGGTAAAAGTCTAAAGTTCATGGCATTTTTATACAAATAGAGATATCGCTAGTTTAGCAGTTGTGCTACTTCCAAGTCACTTGAAAAATAGGTTTGCTTTGCCATATAAACTGTATTGTAAAACCAATTATTCAGAGCTTGAATCGTCTAATGGTTGCTCTAGTTCTTGGCGTTTTTTTAGTTGGCGCGTTTGCGCATGTAAACTTGCTCTTACTATTAATTCTTGATCAGTGTTTCTTATAGACGTAAAAAGCACTGTGTATTGGTAGTGGTCGTTATCTTGTTTTTCTATGGCAACCACTTCAGTGTAGCAGTAAACAGCCGATGCCTCATGATGCAAAAAAAGTTTTGTCCTAAACGATTGGCCAATAGAATACACATCAGACGACGTAAACTTAATACCTCCGCCGCCATAGCTATCGCAGTGTATAGCATTTTCTTGCGCTTGTTCTGAGGCCAAAATATGGCTCATAATTAAATCTATTTTTCGCGATTGTGCCTGCAAAAATGCAGCAAGCTCTTGGGCTACATCGCCTAAGTTTCGAAGTGGACGTAACGAGCTTTGTTCAAGCTCACTCACTTCATTAGCTAATCTAAAAAGAGGCGGGATATCATCGTCAAGTGCTAGCTGAGATTTAGGTACTTGTTCATTAGATACAGGAAACAAATTAACCCTAATGCTCTCGTTTATTTGAAAATACTCTTCAAACTCGCTTAATCTTTGACTATTCATAATTATCTCCACGACGTGTTATTTTAAATAGTAGCGTTGTGAGGGGTAAATTGCTAGCAGTTAAAAGGGCTAAATACATTGTTTACACGCGGTTTTTAGCAATAAAAAAGCGGTCAAACTCTTCCTGAGAATGGCCGCTTGGGTATTGATTTTATAATTTGCGCTCGTTATTTAAGTAGAGCGGCTAATTCATGTAAATCTTTCACAACGTGATCAGGTTTTTTCGCAAGCGGATATAACGCTTTACCTGGGCGTGCAATAAAAGTTGTTTGCAAACCCGCTTGTTTAGCGCCCGCTACATCCCAACCATGTGCAGCAATCATCATAGCCTCGTTGGGCGCGACGTTTAACTTTTTAAGTACCCATTCGTAGGCACGTAAATCAGGTTTATATATTTTTATATCTTCAATGCTGTAACGCGCGTCAAAATATGACAATAAACCAGCGTTTTCAAATTGAGTTTTAACGCCTTTATTTGACGAATTAGTTAAGCTTACTAACTTATAGCCCTGCGCTTTTAGTTTTGCCAGTCCGTCTTTCACATCGCTATGTGGAGGTAATGATAAAAGCGGTGTAACAATGGCCGTTTTAGCTTGCTCGTTGGTAATTTTAATATTGTTATTATTTGCCACCATAGCAAGCGAAGCCACACCAATTTGGCCAAAATCGTGATAATCACCGGTCACTGTATCTACTAACGAGTTATGTAACATGGTTGAAAACCAAAGAGGCAGTAAATCTTCTCTGCCACCCAGCGCTTTACCAATCGAGGCGCGCATACTTGTTAGGTCAAGCAGGGTCTCGTTTACATCAAAAATAAGTACTTTTGGTTTTTCTTTACTTTCTTCAGCGTTCACTGAGCTACTCAATAAGCTTGCGCCAAGGGCAAGTGTAAGACTTATTAGCTTTAATGATTTTAATAAAGGCATTATTTATTTTCTCCATCAAGTGCGGTCATTACATCACTTGGTTCAGCGCGAAGTGTGTAATCTTCGTTTAAAAATGCATAAGTGATTACACCTTCTTGGTTAATCACGTAAGTGGCAGGTAGGGGAAGTTGGTATGTTTTATCGCCGTAAGTGTGTTCAAAATCAATACCAAACCCGGTGTATAATTCTTGAATACGTTTATCGAGTGTAAATAATAAGCCAAATTGCTGTGCAACCTTATTACCAATATCTGAGAGCACATCAAACTCTAGCTCATTTTTTTGGGCAGTCGTTAAGGTTTGATCTGGTAGTTGAGGAGAAATTGCCACCAATTGAGCGCTCTTAGTTTTAAACTGAGGTAAAAAATCGTTCAGTGCTTTTAACTCTAAATTACAATATGGGCACCATGCGCCACGGTAAAAACTAACAACCACAGGGCCTTTATCTAATAAATCGGCCAATTCTATATCTTTGCCTAGGTGGTTTGCCAAAATAAAGTTTTCTATTTTATCGCCAACCTGTAAGGCGTTATTTCGTATGTGCTGAGCAATTAATTCTTCGTTTGTTGTATTCATTAGTGCTAAAACGTCTGCGGGTAAATTAGCTTCTTTTTGAACATTAAATGCATCTATTTGTGCCTTTAAACTCATGGCTTAGTCTCATCAATTATTAAACTTGGTCAAAAGTATATGGTTTTAAATATTTAAATAAACATTGCAAAACTGAAAGCTTCATTCGAAAATATTAAACATTGAAAAGACATTGTGGGTTTTTATGTACAGTTTAAGTGACCTAGAAACGTTTATTGCCGTGGTTGAAAATAAAGGGGTACTGGCAGCCGCTCGTGAACAGCGTTTATCACCTGCAACAGTCAGTCATCGCTTAAGTAAATTAGAGCGAGAGCTCGCTACAGTGCTTGTGTTTAGAGATAGCAGAAGAGTGCGTTTATCACCCGCGGGAGAAGTATTTTACACCCGCATAGGTGCCATAATTGAAGCATTACGTGATGCAGAGCACAGTATTGGCGCACGTAGTTCATCGGTAAGTGGGTTATTAAGAGTAACCATGCCACCTTGGGTTTTCTCTAAATATGTAATGCCTAGGCTTAATGAATTTGAGCATGCTTTTCCAGATCTAAAACTAGACTTTTTAATAACCGATCAGTTTGTAAACGTAGTTGATGATGCGCAAGATGTCGCTATTCGTGTAGGGCAATTAAATGATTCAGGTTTGCTTTCTCGTAAAATAGTCAATAACAGTCGTGTATTATGTGCTGCGCCTAGTTATATAAAAAAGCATTCAATGCCAACAACCATCTCAGAGTTAGAAAAACATTTTTGGGTCTGTCTGCCATGGCAACGCCAATTAAAGCTTTATGATGCCCAACAAAAAATTCACACGTTTAATGCACAAACGCGCTTTACCATTTCAAATTCAGACAACATGACGCAAGCTGCCATTGCGGGCCACGGCATTGCTATAAAGTCTAGGCTTGCAATAAACGATGAGCTAAAAAATGGCACATTAGTAGAGGTGATGCCTAACGTACTTGCACAAAGCGATGCCCCTGTATGGTTTTTACGGCCACAGAATAGCTTAACAACCCGAAAAACAGATGTGTTTTTTGACTTTATGAAATCGTTATTTGCACGCACTGATTAATCGCAGATAAACGCGTTTAATTAAAACCATAAACAAAAAGCCTGTAAGCTCTGCAATAAACGCAATGATTATTGCGGTGATAATTGCTGCGGTAATTGAGTCTGTTTTTAAAATTATTTGCCCTTCAAAACGTTGCCATACTTGCTGTTTTATAGTGTGAAGCTCGCTACGCAGTGTAAACAGATAAGGCGAGTTTGAAAATTCATCAACAGCCCTCGCCAAAGTTTGCTGACGCTGGTTGAGAGTTTGAATATGATTGGCACCTTCTCCCACAATTTCATCGCCTAAATTTTCATAGTGCTTTATTAACTTAGCAAGGTCGTTATTAAAGTATTTTTTAGCGTCTTTTTGAAAAGGCGCTATTGCATTATTTGCCTCCACTAATTGTGCGTTTAATGCTTGGCCAAAATCACTCACAAACGCGGGTATTTGTACGCCTAAAAGTAGCCCGCAAGCAAAAAAACTCAGTCGGATATAGTCTAAAATTTTACCCATTAATTCTCCTAATAAAAAAATATGACATTTATACAACTAAAAATTTACATTTAACTAGTTTTTTATATTCAAAACTCGTAATCTTACGCTAACAATAATAACAACAGGTGTTTACTAAAGATGACCAAAAAGAATAAATTTGCGTCAACATTTGTTGATATTTCAAGCCAACTTAAACGCTTTGTTTCACGGATAGTACAGCCCGATGATGTAGATGACATTGTGCAAGAAACATTTATAAAAAGCTACGAGGCTGATTTAAAACAAGATATTCAATATACCCGTAGTTACATGTTAAAAACCGCTAAACATTTAGCATTAAACCATGTTGCTAAGTGGGACAACAAATTTAATGATTCGCTAGACGACGACAGTGAATTACCTGTGTTGCTAAAGTCAATGCAGCTCGAAGATGAATACACGTCAAAAGAACGTTTTTTACTGTTTTGTAAAGCAACAGAGCAGTTAAGCCCATCAACCCGTAAATGTTTTATACTTAAAAAAGTATATGGCATGAGCCAAAAAGAGATCGCAAGCGAGATGCAGCTTAGTCAGAGTACTGTTGAAAAACACATTGCTAAAGGGTTATTAAAAACCATGCTTTACATGCGCGAACACGATCAAAGCCAAGTGGCAAAAACTAAGCACGACAATTCTCTTCATCCGTTAACAGTAAAGAGGGTTGCAAAATGAGCAATGTCCATCAATTTACTTCAAAAGATTTAATATTAGAAACAGCTTGTAATTGGATCAGCGCCATTGACCGTGGCTTATCAAAAGATGAAAAAGAGCAGTTTACATTGTGGATGATGCAGAGCAACGCCCACCAAGATGCACTTTACGAGCTAGCCCACTTATGGGATGAAATATCTGTTTTAAACGAGCTCAGTAATTTATTCCCTCATCGTAATAGTAAACAACCCAAAAAAAGATGGCTGGTTTCAACGTCTATTGCAGCCAGTTTATTTGCAGCACTTATGGTATGTAGTTATCTATTAATCAACTTAGAAAATGGTTACAGCCAACAATTAGCAAAAGTTAATTACACTAAAATTTATAAAACTAAAGTTGGCGAGCAAGCAACCTACGCATTACCCGACGGCACTATTGTGCAGTTAAATACCAATAGTTTATTAGAAGTTGCCTATAGCAAAGGCCGCAGACAGCTATTGCTCAATAGAGGAGAAGGGCGTTTTAACGTTGCTAAAGATGCATCTCGTCCATTTAGTGTAATGGCTGGCAATAAGAGTTTTACAGCATTGGGTACTGTGTTTAATGTTCAGCGTAATACATCTTCAGATTTAGAACTGGTGGTAACCGAAGGCAAAGTCATGATCACCGATCCGAGTGTGGCGGTGGATGCCAGTGACTTTAAAGCCTACCAGTCAGCTGACAAAAACGCAGATAAAATTCGCCAAATTAACGCCAATATAGTTACATCTGGCGAAAAAGCAGTTATAGAACAAAGCATCACCAAGCCAATTACCCAGCTCTCTATTGATGATGTTGAACGTGACTTAGCATGGCAAAATGGCATGCTTGTTTTTAATGGTGAGCCGCTTAGCGATGCCTTAAACGAAGTGAGCCGTTATACTTCTACACGTTTTAAATTATCGTCTGAAGAACTTGCGTCTATTAAAGTAGCGGGTGTTTTCAAAGCAGGTGATGTGGCTGGGTTGCTAGAAAGTTTACACACTAACTTTTCTATTAATCATGAACGCCAAGGTAAACACACAGTTACGCTTACGCAAAATACAAAATCATAAGAAGCAGCTATGCAAATCAGACATATGTTAGATAAAGTTGCATCTTTAAATCCTGCACGTAAAAAAAAGATTAAAAAAAAGAAACAAAACCATAGAGGATTTTTGTTTGCCAGCTGTTTATATACGGTGCGCAGTAACCAATTGCATTTATTGAGTGGTTTATGTGTGCTTGCACCAGCTATGTTTAGCCTAAATGTGCAAGCCGCAAGTCAAACTACCGGGCAAATGGTGCAATTTGATATAAAAGCGCAGCGAGCAGACAAAGCCTTAATTGAATTTGCTAAACAAACCAAGCAAACCGTGGTGTTTTCATACGAGTTAGCTAAAGAGTATGAAGCAAATTCTGTCTATGGATTCTATACCCAACTAGATGCGCTGGAGGCATTATTGGTGGGGACTGAGCTCGATGCGGTTGTTGATCAAAATGGATTACTGAGTATAAAACTCAAACAAATCAACAGGAATGATAACAACATGATGAAGCTTTCAGCAGTCAGTGCAGCAGTATTACCGGCATTACTGGCGGTAAATTCTCAAGGTGTAAATGCAGCAGAAGACGTTGCTCAAGACAAAATCGAAAAAATTGCAATTGTCGGTAGCCGTGTAGCAGGGCGTTCGGTTGAAGATTTACCCGTTCCGGTCGATATTTTAAGTGCTGAAGCACTTGAAAATACAGGACAAACTGAAGTGGGTCGTATGCTACAAGCTATTGCGCCTTCATTTAACTTTTCAAGTTCATCTATTAGCGACGGTACCGATGCATTAAGACCTGCAACATTACGTGGTTTAGGTCCCGATCAAACATTGGTGTTGATCAACGGTAAACGTCGTCATCAAGCTAGTATTATCCATATTAATACATCGGTTGGTCGTGGTACTGCCGGTACCGATATGAATGCTATACCGGCATCTGCTATTAAGCGTATTGAAGTACTTCGCGACGGTGCGGCTGCTCAATATGGGTCTGATGCAATTGCTGGTGTTATCAACATTGTATTAAAAGATGGTAGTGAAGGTGGCAAAGCAGCCATTAACTATGGTGAATACTCTGAAGGTGACGGCGAAACAGTTAACGTTGACTTCAACAAAGGGTTTGCACTGGGTGACAATGGTTACTTAAACACAACGATTAACTACCGTGACCGTGCGCCAACTAATCGTGCAGGTTTGCATGGTTCATGTCAGTTTTACGGCTGTGAAGAACTTAGCGATGGTACGTTGTTGGCCGGCGATCCGCGTGAATTAACAGCTGATCGTAACACATTTAGAATCGGTGACGCTGATTCACAACAGTTTGGCTTAACGGTAAATACTGGCTACGAGTTAGGTGATGGCGAATTATATGGTTTTATTACGTATTCAACACGTGATAACGAATCAGCCGCATTTTTCCGTCATAATGCTAATGCGGGTGGTAATCCAGTATTGCAAGATGGCGACGCAACAATCCCACTTGGTTTCTTACCAAAAATCAACACTACCATTGATGATATTTCTTATAACTTTGGTTACAAAACAGAGTTTGATAACGATTCAAGCCTTGATTTATCGTACACGTACGGTGAAAACAGCATCGACTACACAACAAGCGATACAATTAATGCGTCATACGCTAACTTTTTGCGTTACGAACAAGGTTTAAGCGCTGCTGATATTCGTACTACTATCCCGCGCGAAGCATACGCATACGGTATGGAACTATCGCTACAAACAATTAATTTAGATTTCACTAAAAACTTTGATGACTACTCACTTGCGATGGGTGCAGAGATGCGTACTGATGAGTATCGTATTTTAGCCGGTAATGAGTATGCATATCGTGATTACGATACAAATAATGGCGTAAGTATTTACAGCGGTTTAAGCGGCGGTGTTGGCAGCGAAAATGCCTCTGGTGGTACGCAAGGCTTTGGTGGTTCATCACCTGCATCTTCAGTAGATGAGTCACGCGATGTAATTTCGTTTTACTTAGACGCTGAAGCATATGTTATTGAAGACGTTATTTTATCTGGCGCACTTCGTTACGATAACTACAAAGGCTTTGGTGATACGGTTAACTTTAAGTTAGCAGGTAACTGGGCAATTACAGACGATATTTCATTACGTGGCGCATTAAGCTCAGGCTTTAGAGCGCCATCTATGCAACAGCTTTACTTTAACAACATCAGCACACAGTTTGTTGTAGGTCCAAATGGTACATTAGTAGCCGAAGAGGTGGGCACGTTTAGAAACGATTCAACACTGGCGCAAAGTTTAGGTATTCCAAAACTTAAAGAAGAAAAGTCTCAAAACCGTAGCTTGGGTATTGTGTATAACGTAACAGACAGCATTAACGTAACGGTAGATTACTACTCAATCGACATTGATGACCGAATTGTTATTAGTAACCGTTTAGGTAAAGGGCTGTCTACTAGTTTAGACGCAGCGCTTGTTAGCTCTGGTGCAGGTGCTGGTCAGTTTTTCTTAAACGGCGCAGACACTGAAACCAGCGGTATAGATTTTGTTGCAACATATAACACTGAAGGGTTTGGCGGCACACTTGATTTTACCCTTGCTGCAAACTTTACAGAAACTGAAGTTGTTTCGTTATTCACACCTTCTGGCTCAGGTCTTGAAACTGTGCCGGTAGAAAGTGTGTTTTCAGATCAAGAAATTTCGATTATTGAAGAGTGGCAACCAGAAGATCGTATTAACCTAAGCGCGCTTTACCAAAACGAAGATTGGACCGTTAATCTGTCGCTTAATCGCTTTGGTGAATACACAGTTGAAGACGGTGGTCGTCAAACTTACGGTGCCGAAATATTAACAGACGTAAAAGTTAATTACTTCATTAACGAAAACCTATCTGTGAATGTGGGCGCTAACAACTTGTTTGATATATACCCAGACAAAAATGAAATTGGCAACTCTCGTACAGGCACAATTGTAGATGCTAACGGCAATACCGTTGTAAGTAGTAACGGTGTGTTTGAATACTCTCGTCGTTCAGCACCTTTTGGCTTTAACGGCGCGTACTACTATGTAGGCGCAGAGTACCGTTTTTAATAAATAACTCTCCCTTTCGTTATTTAACTCAAAGGGCCGCAAGGCCCTTTTTTTGGGTTTATATTTAAGGCTAATTAGCTAACAGGTTTTAGTCAGAAACCAAGCTAATAGCGTAGTTGTCGTACTCTTTAATGCTGTTCATCACAGTCATCAGTGTGTTGTGCTTGCTGTTTTCATCTGCTTTTATAAGCACAGAGCTTATTTTATATTTAGCTGCAAACATGGCTAAGTTGTTCGACACTTGCTCCAAGTCAATTAACCTCCCTGAAAAGTAAACGCCGTTATTTGCATCAATACTGAAAACCGCATTTTTACTTTGTTTTTCAATACTTGGTTTGTCTAATGGGCGATTTAATTCAATGGCGACGGGTTTAACAAATGAGGTAGTAACAATAAAAAATATGAGCAGTATGAACACAATATCAAGCATTGGGGTCATGTCTACGTCGGCGTTATTTTGCAGTTTAGCTGTTTTATTTTTCATATTGGACCTTACTATTTTAATTAAAGCTGCGGCGCCACAGCGAGGTTTTTAGGATCCTATTAACAAAACTAGCACAGCTGAAAAATAATACAGTTAAATAAATATTCTAATAACATTAAATATTTGTATAAACTATGTTCTGACATGTTACTCAAACAGGTTAAATGATTTTAAAGCAATAAAAAACCCAGCCTATCGCTGGGTTTGTATGGGGAATAATTTACTGAATAGCTAAAATACAATTCAGGTTATTTAGCTTTTTTGCATACGGCTCATTTCAGCATGACAGCTTTGCATTGTAAGAAGTGTTGCAGCAAGCGCGGCTTCACAATCTGCAGGTTGTGGCTTATCCATCGCTTCTTTAATTTCTGCTAGTGTTTTGTCTTCAACTTCTTCAAGCTCGCTTACATAGGTGCTGTCGTTGTTTGAGCCAAATGTAGTAAGAAGTGCGGTGTATGCTCTGCGCGCTTCTACAGCAAATGAAGAGCCTTCCTCTCGCTCACCTTGCTCGTTAATAGCATAGGGTTGCAGGCGTTCAACGCTGACTCTGCGTGCGTCAATCATGCGCTGGAATAATGCTCCAATGGCAGGGTCTTTTATATTTTCTTGTGCTTTTTGGTAAAAATCGATACCGCTGTTCATTACTTGAATGATGTCTGAAATATGATTAGCGTCTGTTCCTTGAAGGGTGTTCATAATGACCTCTTTAATGTTATGAATGAAACTTATCATAACTAAAGCAAGGGCCATTCCATTTTAAAAATGGTAATTTAAGTTGCTGATATTTATGTGTATATTTTGCTTATTAAAAATGGCTAGGCGAAAATACAATATTACGCCTAGCAAATCTTACAAATAACCGTGTAATAAGTTTATTTTAGCTCATCAGCGACTTCAGCGACTTTTTGACGAAGCCAAATATGGCTTGCATCCCTGTGTAGCAGTGGGCTCCAGATCATATCTAACTCAAAAGGAGGAATAGGAAATGGTGGCTCTAAAATTTTAAGGCCGGCATCGTCTAAATAAATATTTGCGGCCTTTGATGGCAAAGTGGCCACTAAATTTTGCTCTTTTGCCAAGTGAATGGCTACATGGTAATTACGTGTAAATGTGGCGATATTTCGGTGTTTCCCAAAGTGAGCAAGTGCTTCATCAACCCAACCTAGCTTTTGCACATCTTTAGGGTCCATACCAACACCCACACCAAACCCCGTTTTACTCACCCATATATGGCGCGCTTTTAGATAGCTATCAAGGCTGAAGTTTTCAATAATTGGGTTGTCTGCTTTTACAAGGCAGCAAAAGCTGTCTTTCCAAATACGTTTGTGGTGAAACGATTGTGGCAAATTTTCAAAGCGGTTGATTGCCATATCTACTTTACCATTTTCAACATCATGAAAGGTCACGTCACTTGGCGTAAGTATATCTAAAGTTGTATCTGGGGCTTCTTCGTGCAGTTTGCTCAGTAGTTTTGGTGCAAGTGTGCTTGCTGCATAGTCACTGGCCATTATCCTAAATACACGTTTACTTTGGCTGGCTTCAAACTCTCTATTTGGTGCAAGTGTTTCTTCAAGTGTCATAAGTATGCCACGAATAACTGGCTGTAACTCTATGGCACGCTCTGTTGGTACCATACCATCGCTGGTACGAACTAAAATAGGGTCATTAAAAAGGTTTCGAAGGCGCTTTAGGCCGTTACTCATGGCCGGTTGAGTAATGCTAAGTTGATTTGCTGCGCGTGTAACGTTGCACTCTCGAAGTAGCGTATCGAGGTATACAAGTAAATTTAAATCTATTTTGCTTATATTCATGTGTGTGTCCTTGCGTTTACCAGTGATGGATAAAACGCTGTGCTGTCGGGTACGGGTAAATATGATTTATTAGGCCATTTTTTATATTTTGTTGGGCCTGCTTCCAAAAGTTAACATCAATCAGTTCAGGGTGTGTGCTTATTAAAAACTGTTTGTATGTTGGATTGGGTGTTACAAATGTGCAAAGTTGCTCCGGAAAAACGTCTTGCGGGGCAACAGAGTAAGTTTGTTCATCCATTAAGTAATCATCGTAGCTTTTCGCTTTAGGTAAAGCTCTAAAGTTCATGTCTGTTAAATATTGTACTTCGTCGTAATCATAAAAAATAATGCGCTTATGTTTACTTACACCAAAGTTTTTCAATAGCATATCACCAGGAAAAATATTAACCGCTATCATTTCTTTTAAGGCTTGGCCGTATTCCTCTATTGCATCTGCAGCGCTTTCGTCGTCAGCATTTTCCAAAAATAAGTTAAGTGGCGTCATACGGCGCTCAATATACAAATGTTTTATGATCAGCCAATCACCTTCAATGACCATAGACGAGCCAATTGTTTTGTGCAGTTGCTCAAGTAAATTACTATCAAAGCGTGCCAAAGGAAATACGACGTTTGAATATTCTATTGTATCGGCCATTCTGCCAACTCGGTCATGGCTTTTTACGAGTTGATACCTTTTCAAAACTGTATCGCGGCCAAATGGTTTACTCTCACCAAATTTGTCTTTAATGACTTTA
The DNA here is from genome assembly GCF_046535955.1 of Pseudoalteromonas sp. SIMBA_162. Classification (NCBI taxonomy): domain Bacteria; kingdom Pseudomonadati; phylum Pseudomonadota; class Gammaproteobacteria; order Alteromonadales; family Pseudoalteromonadaceae; genus Pseudoalteromonas; species Pseudoalteromonas sp. SIMBA_162. Next base: position 84,936 of record NZ_JAWJBQ010000001.1, read on the forward strand.
AATACATAACCAAAAGAAGGCAGGGTAAACACCATCATCACCATACCTGGAGTACCTGGTGCAATGGTAAATTCGTCATTCGAATGCGTTAAATGATTTAAAAATTCACGATAAAACTCGGTTTTTCCCTGCTTATGAAAGCCTATGGCGTTATAGAGTTCTGCCATAGTTTTATTGGGCATAAGTTCATTTAAAAAGCGTACCAGCGCAGAAGGTGCATGGGTTTCAACCATAAAGTAAGCGCGGGCAAAACCAAAAATAACACGCATCTGTGATGACTTAGTGAGTAGGGCATCTAAATATAAGCCTTTATCTTCGTGATGAAGAACAGCAATTATAAACGGCTGAACACCACTTTCAGATACAACCCGTCCCACTATGTAAGCTGCTTTATTGCGATAAAACGCGGTATGTAAAATATCAAAGCGCATTTTCCAGGGTTGATGATGAGTGTCGGGGGCTTGCTTATAAAATGCTTTTACTAGCAGACGAATATCGCGTTCTAAATCAACAAAAGGTGCTTTAAAGTCAAAGTGGTTAATAATGCGTTTAATTGTGGGTTTAAGACCATCAACAACCGGAAAGTAACTTCGGTATTCTGACTCAACAGGAACCGATGGCGCATCTTTTAGGGTTGCTTGTACAAATATAAAGTCGTTATGAAAATAGCGTCTATGGTAAAGCCTGCAAAACACCGAATTATAAAATGTTTCAGCAAGTTCAGCCTGAGGGTGAAAGCATAAGAATTCTTGGTATAGCTTTTTAACTTCAAGCCAAAGGGTTTCGTCAAGTTCGTGCGAAGGATGGTCTTGCTTTAGGGTATGTATTGTTTCGTTAACACGCTCATCGTAATAACTAATACGTAAACGGCTAATATCATTAATTGCTTGCCAGTCTTGTTTGGCAAAGGCAAGGGGCGCTTGAGCGGTTATTTTTTGAAAAAGCTGATAGTGCTTTTTAAAGCCAGTTAAAATTAATTCAGCAATACTACGTGGCTGCATTAGCACTCCTTAATTGACACTAGAGTTTATACTCTATTTTGTTAAGGGTATGTTATTTTAAGTTTAAAACCAAGCTAAATTAATTAGGGCTAAATTAATCGATAAACTAAAAGTGCAAATTGTAAGTTAAGTAATATGTTTGCTAATTACTTTTTTTGTAACGTTCGATTTTTTTCTCAAGTTTTTTAATTCGTTTGGTGACTGTAGATACTTCTTTTTTATATTCTTTATTTATTAGCTTCAGTTTTTTGGTAATGTCTTTTGCAATTCGCTTTTTATCGTCGTCAGCCAGAATATGATTTAGGCGTTCCTTTTGCTTGTATTCATTACGTTGTTTGTTTCTGTCGAGAATAGCAAGCTTATGGTTATTACTTCGTAGCTCTGCCTCTAAGCCTTTTAAAAGCTGTTCTCTTTCAAGTGCATTTAATTGTTTTGAATAATCAACATCAGGCCCTGACTCTGTGACATTAGTAGTAGTCACTTTATAAGCTGTCGCTTGGTTATCGCAAGGGAACTGAGAAAAGGTTGTGCCTTTTTCGGTCACGCATTTGTAGTAGGTAGTTGCGTTGCTGTGTGTACTCAATAAAAGAGTACCAAGCACAATAAAAAGGTAAGTAGGTTTAGTCATAATAGCCATCCATGAACGTATTTTTTTGCTAAGCAATTAACGTGTTATAAAACTATAACCTAGCTTGGCATTATCGCAAGCTAGGTTAACATCATGACTATTCAGAGAAGGTTTTTAGCTTTTTAATACTTTGTACTAAAAATGGGATATCTAAGCGTTGTTCAATAGAAAACCCCTCAGCGGCAGAAATATTTTTAAAGTTACCATCTGAGTCTATTAAAGTGATTCGATCTTTTTTATATGCAATTACAACACCTTGGCTGTAGTTAACACCCATGTCATCTTTTTTCTTGTATAAGTTTACACCGAGCATTGTTTGCTTAGCAATGGCGCTACAATTTAAGTATTTTCCAATGCTTGTTGTAATTAAATCGCTAGGTTGGATAAGCCCATTTACTTCAGCAATATTCTTATCAGAAGTATATAAGGTTGATGTAGTGACTACTTCAGCGTTATCGCTTGCTAAACTAAAGGCAAAAATATGCGAGTTGTTACGTGGCGCTTGCTCGGCAGCACCATTAATAACTCTAATGGCATTATTGGTATGAGCTTGATCATTAATAAAGCTAAGGCTATCAATACCTATAACTTCAATACTACGGCGCTGGCTTTGCCATGCAGGCAGTATTTGTTCTTGTAAAATAGCGGCTTTGTAAAATGAAGGTAAACCATACACTAAACCAAACAGCGTATCGTCATGGTTAGTAGGCTGTAAAAACAGTTCTGTTTTATGTAGCTCTTTGTGGTTATTTGCAAACTCAACTAGTTGTGCATCAGTTTCAAATACAAATATGTCTACATTAGCCTGAGTAAAGTCATCGCACTTTACCAGTGGAGCCGGTGGCTGATAATTAATATTTTGGTTATTAATTTTTACGCTATGGGCTTGGTTATAAGTTTCTATATCTAGTAAATCGTTTTTAGCCAATAAGCTTTTCGCAGTGGTTGGGTACGAAAGCGGCAACACATTGTCTTGCTTGGTAATATCAAATTTTAAGTTAGCGTCTGCCCAAATATGAATGCTGTGGCTAAAAGCAAAACAGACCACTAAAAACGAAATTGCATAGCGTGCAAATTTAAACTGTTTTAAGCGTGCCAAATGGTGCCAAGTATAATTGCTTACCACTAATTGAAAACCTAAAATCAATAGTACAATACCGCCCGCAAGAAACGTAGTAAGCGCTGGAGAAGTGGTTAAGCGGTTCCAAAGTAAGGAAATAATTTCAGGCAGGGCTGAAGGGTTTAAATGATAACCCAAGTTAACATATACATAGGCGTCTAACGTTAATAAAGACGCGCCACAGGTTGCAATAACAGCGGCCATGCCACGAATATGGCGTGGGTAAGGAAACACTAAACTTAAAGGAAATACCGTCAGCACAAACGCCAAAAAGGCAATAAAGCTAGTATGGCTAAGCCATGTTACTAGCATGTATGTAATGCCCATGAAGCTTGTTGGTGGCGAGTCAGCAAATAAATAGCTTAAGCTAATTAGTAGCGCTAAACCTATGTTGGCGAAGGTAAACCAATGCCCCCAACTTAGCAACTGACTTGCTTTTGATGAAAACTGATTGTGCTGCGATAAATTCATGCGTTTATTTAACCGACTGTGAAAGTGCTTTTGCAAAGTTCTCAGTTACAGCTTGTCTTTTCCCTGTTGGTACATGCTCTTTTAGGATATGCGTGATAGAATTTCCTAAACACATAAGACTTAAATCAACCGGTGCTTTGTGCTGAGTTAACACATCAATAAGCTGGTCGACGATTTGTTCTACTTCTTCATTAGAGTATTTTGATAAGATTGGCATCAGTTGGTTCAATAAAATAGTTATATTCCCGTATTTTAACACTTGAGGCGTGAAAAACAAAGATGACAACAGACGTTAAAAAATTAGTCGTTCATTATGTAGACAAAAAAGATGACGATACGCAAATTCACCTTCGCAACGACGAAATGATCATTAATGATAAAGTCGCTGTTTTTATCGAACAATTACACCATGCATTCACGGGCAAGCCAGGTAAAGGGTATTGTGCCTTTAGTGGCGAGAAAAACAGTATTGTTGCGTCATCTATGCAAAGTTACCGCAATAACGAGCTGGGCTTTTGGCATTTAACTGAGCAAGCATCTACCGTATTAAAAGAAGAGCTAGATAAATACGCATTTAACGAAACAGGCTACTTGGTATTTTGTCATTATCAGTACGTGGCTACGGACTACATGTTAATTGCTATGATTAATATCAAAGAGCATTACTCAATGACCTCTGAGCTTGATTTAGCAGCATCGCGTCATCTTGATATTTCTCGTATGCAATTAGCGGCTCGTATAGACTTAACGGCTTGGGATACACAACCTGAGGATAATCGTTATATTTCGTTTATTAAAGGCAGAGCAGGGCGAAAAGTTGCTGATTTTTTCTTAGACTTTTTAGGCTGTGAAGAAGGTGTTGATCCTAAACAACAAAGCCAAGTTATGCTAAATGCAGTAGAAGATTACCTATCTGAGCAGCAGTTTGATAAATCAGAAAAAGACGATTTACGTAAGCAGGTTTTTGATTACTGTAACGATTGTGTAACGACTGGTGAAGAAGCAAGCGTAACCGAACTATCAGCGGCTATTTCAAAAGGCGATGACAGTCCGTTTGACAGCTTTTGCAAGGACCAAAGTTACGATTTAGAAGAAACATTCCCAGTCGATAAAAAAACCGTGACCAGTATGGTTAAATTTTCAGGCTTAGGCGGCGGTGTGAGTGTAAGCTTTGAGCGCAAGCATTTAGGTGAGCGTGTAACCTACAACGAAGCAACAGATACGTTAGTAATTAAAGGTATTCCACCAAACCTTAAAGATCAACTGCAACGCTTTATGGAAAGTGAAGGCGAATAAGCCAAGCACTCCCATAATAAACAGATTTAAAGCGTGATAGTTATATCGCGCTTTTTTATTGCCTGTTACGCCAATAGTTAATTTAAAGCTAGCTGCTAATTTTTCGCACCTTTTATTAAATTAAAGATTCAAATTGCACAAAGAGAAGAGAATGAGGAGCAAATGAGCAGACAAATAAATTTAAGCCGTATTTTCACTTCTCTAAAAGCGAAGCGCCTCTTCTTCTCTTTGTGAATATTTTTTCAGGATAAAAACCCGGTGTTCAAAAGTCACCGAGTACTCCGTTTAAACGTGCTATGCCACTGTTTAATATTTACTTGTAGACGTAGAGCTTGCTCACGTTAGAAGCGCAGCTTCTTGTTACTGTATTTTGTGCTAAGTAAAAGCATCACCCATTTAAAACAAAAAAGCCCCGCTATTTAAAAATAGCGGGGCTTTTAAATTAAGCGTTATTTACTAATCAGCGCTTAACGTTTTTGTCATTGCAGAACTTGCACGACCAGCAGGTTTAATTGAACCCGGGCGTAAACCACTATCAGGGATAAGTTCACGTTTATCGTGAGCCATAGCCACTGGTACATGTTTTACTTCACTATCTGCTGCTGGAGCAGGTTGTGCCATTGGCGCACTTGCGTGTCCTTTAGTGATCACTGTTTTAGAATTTAAAGTTGCCTCAGCCGCTTTTTCAACTACTGGTGCTTCTTTAGCTTCTACAGGCGTCTCTGTAGTCTCAACCGGTACCACTTCAGCTTCTAAAGCAGGTTCTTCAGTTTTAACTGATTCTTCAACTTTCACTGGTTCTTCAGCTTGCACTGGCTCTTCAGTTTGAACTGGTTCTTCAGTTTGCACTGGCTCTTCAGCTTGCACTGGTTCTTCAGCTTGCACTGGTTCTTCAGCTTTAACTGGTTCTTCAGCTTGCACTGGCTCTTCAGCTTTAACTGGTTCTTCAGTTTGCACTGGCTCTTCAGCTTTAACTGGTTCTTCAGTTTTAACTGGTTCTTCAGCAACTTCAACTTTAGCTAAATCTTCAACAGCAACTGCTTGTTCAACCTGTTCAGAAGCGTCAACAGCCGTTTCTTCCGATTTTGCTTTAAGTTCTGCTTCGTACTCTGCAGCAGCTTGGTCAGCAACCGGTACAAAAGCAGGGGCTTCATCAGATTTAGTTTCAGCACTTTCACCTTCAGGGCGGCGACGACGCTGACCTGATGCACGAAGATGGCGAGGAGAACGACGCGAACGTGTACGCGTTTGCTCTTCTTCAGTTGCTACAGTTTCATCTTTCGACTCAACAGTCTCTACTTTTTCTTCTTTTACAGGTGTAGGCTTTTCAGCGGCTACTGGCTTTTCTTGAGCTTCAGGCTTTGCTTGAACCTGCGGCTTTTCTTCTACTGCAGCTGTTTCAACAGGAGTTTGTTCAGTTGCTTGTAGTTGCTCAGCGTTTTCGTCCTGAATACGTACTTTCTTACGAACGTTACGACGTTGACGACGAACCTTAGGCTTATGCTCTTTAGGCGCTTCTGCAGCATTCGTATCAGCATTTGCTTTTGCAGGCACATCTGCCGCTTTAGTTTGATCTTTATCTGCTTTGTGCTCAGGGCGCTTACGAGAGTTAGAATTACGACGACGCTTGTTGCGGTTTTCGTTCTTCTCTTGGTTCTCGTTTGCTACCGGTGAATTAGTTTTTGTTTCTACTTCATCAGTATTGCGTTCTGTGCGTTGTTTAGAGCGAGGGTTATTACGACGACGTTGATTGTTATTACGACGACGATTATCGTTTCCACGACGTTTATTATTACGTGCTTCTTCTTGCTGCTTTTCAACGGCTTCTTTTTTCTGCTCAGGTGTTTCGCTAGCAAAAATAGATTTAAACCAGTTAGCAAGTGCAGTAAATAAACCCGCTTCTTCTTTAGCGGCTACCGCTGCAGGTTTAGCTGCTGGAGCCGGCGCTGCTTGTGGAGCAGGGCTTGAAGGCATAACAACACCTTTTAGCATAGGCTCTTCACGAACAGGTGCTGCAGGCGATTTTGACATTTCAAACGCTTCTGGTTCAGGCGCAACAACTTGCTCGTAACTTACTGTTTCAAGTGTTTCGTCTTTACGTAAGCGCATTACTTCGTAGTGTGGTGTTTCCATGTGTTGATTAGGAATAATCACTACATCACACTTGTGATGCTTTTCAATACGGTGAACACTACGACGTTGTTCGTTTAACAAGTAGGCGGCAACAGCAACAGGTACTTGTGCATTTACTTGAGAAGTGTTGTCTTTAATCGCTTCTTCTTCAATTAAGCGAAGGATAGACAGAGCAATAGACTCGTTAGAACGAACCGTACCTTGGCCACTACAACGAGGACACACACCTTGGCTTGCTTCACCTAATGAAGGGCGTAGGCGCTGACGCGACATTTCAAGTAAACCAAAGCGAGAAATTTTACCAATTTGTACACGAGCACGATCTGGGCGCGCAGCGTCTTTTAAGCGGTTTTCTACTTCACGCTGGTGACGTGGCGGTGTCATATCGATGAAATCTATAACAATCAAACCACCTAAGTCGCGTAAACGTAATTGGCGTGCAATTTCGTCAGCTGCTTCAAGGTTAGTATTAAGTGCTGTTTCTTCAATATCGCCGCCTTTTGTAGCTTTAGACGAGTTGATATCGATAGACGTAAGTGCTTCAGTAGGATCAATAACAATTGAACCGCCTGATGGTAAACGCACTTCACGTTGGAACGCAGACTCAATTTGGCTTTCAATTTGGTAATGCGTAAATAACGGTGTGTCGCCTTGGTAAAGCTTAACGCGGCTCATAAAGTCAGGACGAAAGCGCTCAATGTGCGCTTTAGCTTCTTCAAAAACACGTGGCTTATCAATTAAAATTTCGCCAATATCACGACGTAAATAATCACGAATTGCACGGAAAATTACGTTGCTTTCTTGGTGAATTAAAAACGGCGCTTTAGCACTGTCGGCAGCTTGTCTAATAGCTTCCCAGTGAACTAATAACGCTTTTAAATCGTAATTTAATTCTTCAAACGATTTACCAACACCCGCAGTACGCACAATTAAGCCCATACCTTTAGGTAGTTCTAAACGGCTGAGTGCTTCTTTAAGTTCGGTACGCTCATCACCTTCAATACGGCGAGAAATACCGCCAGCACGAGGATTATTAGGCATAAGTACTAAGTAGCTACCAGCAACACTAATAAAAGTTGTTAACGCTGCGCCTTTTTGGCCACGTTCTTCTTTATCAACCTGAATTATTACTTCTTGGCCTTCTTTGATCACGTCACGAATATTCGGACGACCATTAAAGGTGTAACCAGCAGGGAAGTAAGTGCGGGCAATTTCTTTTAAAGGAAGGAAACCATGACGATCAGCACCGTAATCAACAAATGCTGCTTCTAAAGATGGTTCAATGCGTGTGATTTTGCCTTTATAAATATTGGCTTTTTTCTGTTCGTGACCTGGGCTTTCTATATCTAAATCATATAGGCGCTGGCCATCAACCAGTGCTACGCGCATTTCTTCTTGCTGCGTTGCATTGATTAGCATACGTTTCATATTGTTACTCTATTAAATTATGTCGCTGACATGACGATGTTTTCTCGCCTGTTCAGTTGTTCCTATTTTTAGAATGTGCAGCCTCACGACTGGGTCTTTAACGGAACGGCTCTGTATTTTCGTAAGCAGTATTTTTTAAATGCTGGCAAACAATAGCGTACTAAACGCTATTAAATTCTTAATGGTGTTAAAACTGTCGGCTTTTCAGCTACGTCTACAAGTTTTACCCAGAAGTCGGCCTGTCATATCAATCTTATTAAATGTCATTCATATTAGGCGCGTAGGGCTCATTAAGTGGGTGAGCAATACAGTGTGATGTATCGCTAAATCCTGGTTTAAGAGCAAAATTCGCTGCCGATGTTAATGAATACTTATTTATTAGATTTTTTTAGTTCTAAATAAGCTGCTTTACGGTACTACAATAATTGAGCAGTTGCTGAACGGCGCTTTTTACGCCGTCACTATCAGACAAATTATCTGTTCATTGCTTTTTCAATCGCATTAAAAACCACTTCATGTTCAAACTTAACCTGCAATATATTACGCGCATTGCTGTTAGTTGACCGCACGTGTTTACTAGGTATGTATAAAAGCTTTGGAAAACTTAACTCGGATCTGTATGATCGGCTACCCAGAATGTGCATCACGAATGTTTTAATGTGTTAAGTTAAAAAGCACCGTTGTTATTTGCAAATACTAAATATTTGCGCTGCTGATTATCCCACTATTATAACTGTGTTAGCAACTAAATTATTTTACTTAAATCAGTGATTAGGCAATGTCAGAAAAAACCGGCTTACAAGTATCTTTTGTCACAATCAACGAAGACCATTTAGGTCAGCGAATTGATAACTTTCTTATTACCCATTTAAAAGGGGTGCCTAAAAGCGCAATCTACAAAATTCTTCGTAAAGGCGAGGTGCGTGTAAATAAAAAACGTATTAAGCCAGTATATAAATTACAGTTAGACGACATCATTCGTATCCCACCTATAAAAGTGGCAGAGCGCGAAGAGTTTGTGCCTTCAAAATTAGATAAAGTAACGCGCCTTGAAGACGATATTTTATTTGAAGACAAATACCTCATTGTTATAAATAAACCATCAGGCATGGCTGTTCATGGCGGCAGTGGTTTAAGTTATGGCTTAATAGAAGCGCTGCGTGTACTTCGCCCAGAAGAGCGCAACCTTGAGCTAGTACACAGGCTTGACCGCGATACATCGGGGTGTTTACTCATTTCAAAACGCCGCTCAGTTTTAACATCGTTACACGAGCAACTTCGTGAAAAAACCATGGAAAAGAACTATTGGGCGTTAGTTGATGGCCAGTGGGATGGTAAAACTAAAAACGTAACCGAAGGCCTGCGCAAAAACACGCTTAAATCGGGCGAGCGCGTTGTACGTGTAGATAATGTTGAAGGCAAACCGTCGCATACTCGTTTTAAAGTACTAGAGCGTTTTAACGAATGTTCACTTGTACAAGCGTCGCCAGTAACAGGGCGAACACACCAAATTCGTGTACACACCCAATGCAAAGGGCATCCAATTGCATGCGACGATAAATACGGTGACCAAGCGTTTGACGCAGGAATGCGCAAAGTAGGTTTAAATCGCTTATTTTTACATGCGCACGATTTAAGTTTTTATCACCCTAAAAACGAAACCACTATGCGTGTAGAAGCACCCCTTGATAAAGCCCTTAGCAATTGCTTATTAAAGTTACGCGCAGCTAAAGGGTCTTAATGTATGGCCAGTAATCAATACAAATTAGTTATTTTTGATTGGGACGGCACCATTATGGACTCAATTGGCAAAATAGTTAACTGTATTAAATGCAGTGCACAATCTTTAAATATTGCACCGCCAAGCGACACCGCAATAAAAAATATTATTGGGCTGTCGCTTGAAAAGGCAATGGAGGTGCTATTCCCCAGTTACCCAACAAAGCAAACCGCACTAATTAATGCATACAAGGCACATTATAAAGTTGACCCAACACCTACACCTGTATTTGATGATGTAGCAAACGTCCTCAATGCCCTTAAACAAAACGGGGCAGTACTTGCTATTGCAACAGGTAAAGGAAGAGACGGTTTAGAACGATTATTAGATCAAAGCCAGCTGAGGCATTTTTTTAGTGCCACCCGCACAAGTGACGACGCACAGTCTAAACCCTCACCCGATATGCTTTATCAATTATTAGTGGAGCTTGGCGTAAGTGCCAACGAAGCTGTAATGATAGGTGATACACAAATTGATATGGCAATGGGTAGGGCAGCAAACATGGACCGAATAGGCGTTACTATGGGTGTACACAATGCACAGCAATTAAGTGAGTATGACCCAATTGCAACAGTCGATAGCTACCAACAGTTGCAACAGGTTTTAATAGGCTAACACTTAAAGCAAGCGTTATTTGGTTTGAAGGCTCAACACATCAACATTAAACTCAGCTAATAATTGGCTGAGTTTAATGAGTGGCAATCCAATTAAACTATTGGGATCGTCACCGCTTAGTTTTTCAAATAAACAAATGCCGAGTCCTTCACTTTTAAAGCTACCCGCACAGTTATAAGGCTGTTCTGCATCGCAGTAAGCGCTAATTTGTACTGTAGTGAGTGTTTTAAAAGTCACATTAAATGGCTCAACAAGGCTTCTACTTTGGCCACTTTGAATATCAAAAACACATAATCCGGTTAAAAAAGTAACTGTTTGGCCACTAAACAGGCTCAATTGCTTTACGGCGTTTTCTTTAGTGTGCGGCTTACCTAAAATTTGGTCATTAAACACAGCCACTTGATCAGAGCCAATAACTAAACCTTCGTTAAAATGTTTAGTAGCTTCAGTAGCTTTAAGTTCACTTAAACGCTTAACTAACTCATTGGGTGTTTCGTTTTCAAGTGCTGATTCGTCAACGTCTGGCGAAAAGGTTTCAAACGGTAAATTAAATTTTTGTAATAAAGACTGCCTAAAAGGCGAGCTTGAGGCTAAAATAAGCGAGTGCTTCATGAATGGTTTTCCTAAGATAAATCAGATTGAGTTAGGATAAATCAGATCCGTGAGTAAAACACGTGAAAAACCTAGTAAAAATGGTTTTTTACTTTGACTAACAAACTAACTATCTATATGATGCAGCCCCTATGCAAAAGGTAAAAATTCCCTTCACTCTTCATCCTGGGAAAGCAGCGCAACACCGTTTATCATACGATGGTATTGTACCGCTTGAAAAACTGACTCGTTTACGAGGTGTTGTACAGGAAGAAGTAGGTGAAATAGCGGTAAAAATTCAGTGCAAAAACGATGAGCAAGGTTTAGTTGTGATTAGCGGCAATTTGTCCACACACGTTACTGTAACTTGTCAACGTTGTAATGATGATTTAGGGTTGGATTTGGATCAAGACTTTATGTATTCGCCAATTGGTTTGGATGCTGAGTCGGATGATCTTCCAGAAGACTACGATGAAGTAGCGCTTGATGAAAACGGTGAAATTAACGTGTTTGAGTTAATCGAAGACGAATTAATTTTAGCGGTGCCATTAGTGCCTACACACAACGAAGCTTCGTGCAATTACTCGTCAAAGCCTGCCAGCTTTGGTGTATTAAAAGCGGAAGATGATAAACCAAATCCATTTGATATTTTGAAACAACTTAAGAAAGATTCTTAGGAGAAGACTAATGGCTGTACAAAAAAGCAAAAAGTCTCGTGCAAGACGCGGCATGCGCCGTTCACACGATGCGATCAACGGTCCAACTTTAACAGTTGACCAAACTTCAGGTGAGACTCATCGTCGTCACCATGTAACTGCTGACGGTTACTACAAAGGCGTTCAAGTAATTTCTAACTAAGAGATTGCTTTGATGCTGAATAATCTAACCATAGCGTTAGATATGATGGGGGGCGATTACGGCCCCCGTTCATCTATTCCTGCTGCTGTTAGTGCAGTAAACGCTCACGCCAACCTTACACTTATACTGTGTGGTAACGAGCAAGTTATATCTAAAGAACTCGAATCCCTCGATTCTTTATCTCACCCAAGACTCATAATTCGTCATTGCAGTGAAATAGTCACTAATGCCTGCGAACCTGCTGTTGCTGTTCGTTCAAAAAAAGATTCTTCAATGCGCGTTGCCCTTGATTTAGTTAAATCAGGCGAGGCTCAAGCATGCGTAAGTTCAGGTAATACTGGCGCGTTATTTTTTATGGCGCATTACGTATTAAAAATGTTGCCTGGTGTAAAACGTCCCGCACTTATTTCATCTGTACCAACAGAGCGTAAAAACCCAGTGTATTTACTCGACTTAGGCGCAAACGTACATTGCGATAGCGAAATACTCTACCAATTTGGTCTAATGGGCTCAGTGGTTGCTGGCCAAGCACTTGGTTGTGATAACCCACGCGTAAGTTTGTTAAACATTGGCGCAGAAGACATTAAAGGCCACGACGACATAAAACACGCTGCGCAATTAATGCAGCAAAGCCCACATATAAATTATATTGGTTACAGTGAAGGTAGCGATATTTTTACAGGTAAGGCCGACGTTATCGTATGCGAAGGGTTTGTTGGCAACGTTGCCCTTAAAACCTGTGAAGGCATAGCCAAACTTATCATGAATAAGTTCTCAAAAGCCCTCGAAAAACACCTTATATATAAATGTATGGCGTTTATCCTTAGCCCAATCATAAAAAAACTCTATAAAAGGGTGAACCCCGACCAGTATAACGGTGCTTCTCTGGTAGGATTGCGCGGTATTGTCGTTAAAAGCCATGGAAACGCCTCAGCTAAGGCATTTCAAGCAGCAATCGATGAAGCGGTAAAAGAAGTTGAACGCCAACTTCCCACTAAAATAGCCGCTATTTTCGAAAAAACACATTCTAAAGACACGGTGGCCAATCAGTAAATTGATGTGCCGTGTATTTCATTATTTATTTGTTTAATTAAAAAGAGCAAAGTATGGCACAAAAAATTGCACTTCTATTCCCAGGTCAAGGTTCGCAAAGCGTAGGTATGTTACAAGCGCTTTTAGAAACCTCCGACATTGTAAAATCAACGTTTGCAGAAGCATCAACCGCATTGGGATACGACTTAGCAGCGTTAGTTCTTAACGGTCCAGAAGAAAAACTAAACGAAACCCACCGAACTCAACCTGCATTATTAACCGCAAGCGTTGCGATTTATCGCGACTGGTTAGCTAAAAATCCAGATGCCGATGTTGTCATGGCAGGACACAGCTTAGGTGAATATTCAGCACTGGTATGCAGTAACGTAATTAGTTTAAGCGAAGCTGTAAAATTAGTAGAAAACCGTGGCTTGTACATGCAAGAAGCCGTACCAGCAGGTGTGGGATCTATGGCCGCTATTATTGGTTTAGGCGACGACGAAATTAAAGCGGCGTGTGCAGCATCAGCACAAGGCGAAGTTGTATCGCCAGTTAACTACAATTCACCAGGTCAAGTTGTAATAGCCGGGCATAAAGCGGCAGTAGATAGAGCCTCAGTAGCCTGTAAAGAAGCGGGCGCAAAACGCGCATTACCGCTATCGGTTAGTGTGCCTTCGCATTGCGAATTGATGAAGCCGGCAGCAGAAAAACTGGCGAATGATTTAGCCGCTTTAACATTTAATACACCTAAGTGTGATGTAATTAATAATGTAGATGTAAAAGCAGAAAGTTCAGCTGACGCGATTAAAGATGCACTTGTGCGTCAATTATACAGTCCAGTACGCTGGACAGAAACCGTGCAAGCATTAGTAGCGCAAGGTGTAACGCAAAGCTACGAATTTGGTCCGGGTAAAGTATTAACAGGCCTGGCAAAACGAATTGATAAAGCAATGGTATGTGGCTCAGTAAACGACGCAGCTTCAATTGATACAGCTAAATAAGAGTAAAAAAATGTCTAACTTATTTTCTTTAGAGGGCAAAGTTGTCCTAATTACAGGCGCAAGCCGTGGTATTGGTAAAGCAATTGCAACTATGCTGGTTGCACAAGGCGCAAAAGTCGCTGGTACAGCAACAAGCGAGTCGGGTGCGGCTAACATTAGTGACTATTTAGGTGATAACGGTAAAGGTTATGCATTAAACGTCACCGATCCTGCTTCAATTGAGGCTACTTTGGCAGCAATTAAAGCCGACTTAGGCGATATTGACGTACTAGTAAATAACGCAGGTATAACGCGCGACAATTTACTTATGCGAATGAAAGAAGCCGAGTGGGACGATATTATCGACACCAACCTAAGCTCTATTTTCCGTTTGTCTAAGGCAGTGTTACGGCCAATGATGAAGAAAAAGAACGGCCGTATCATTAATATTGGTTCGGTAGTAGGCACTATGGGTAATGCAGGGCAAGCTAACTACGCTGCGGCTAAAGCGGGTGTTATTGGTTTTTCTAAATCATTAGCACGCGAAGTTGCCTCGCGCGGTATTACAGTAAACGTAATTGCACCGGGTTTTATCCAAACAGATATGACCAACGAGCTAACCGATGACCAAAAAGCAGCCACTTTAGCCAATGTGCCAGCGGGTCGTTTAGGTCAGCCTGACGAAATTGCAGCTGCAGTGTGTTATTTAGCATCTGACGCTGCTGCGTATGTATCAGGTGAAACTTTGCATGTAAATGGCGCGATGTATATGGTTTAATAACCATATAGCCATTACAAGAGTAAAATTAAGTTGGCATAATTCACTAAAAAACATTGAATTATTTGTGAACTTGCTTTAAACATACTTGAAATTGCTATTAAAATAAGCGATAACAGGGAAAACACACACTCAGAGGTTTGACCAGACAATTATTTACGGTCAGATCATTGAATCAGAGAATTATGCGGCGTAAACTACCCCGCAATCTGAAAATAACGCATTGGCGTTTTAATAAAGGAAAGAAGAATGAGCGATATCCAAGAACGCGTAAAAAAAATTATCATTGAACAACTAGGTGTTAAAGAAGAAGAAGTTAAAAACGAATCTTCTTTCGTAGATGACCTAGGTGCAGATTCTCTTGATACTGTAGAACTAGTAATGGCTCTTGAAGAAGAGTTTGACACTGAGATCCCAGACGAAGAAGCTGAAAAGATCACTACAGTTCAAAGCGCAATCGATTACGTAACAGCTCACGCTGAGTAATCAATTGTATATTAAAGGCAGCATTCGCTGCCTTTAATCTATGTATCCAAACCACCTCAAAGTTCATGATTCAAAAATCAAACCTTAACTCCCCAAATTTAACTAACATTAATTTTGTTTGCGTTATGTGTTGTCAAACAAGTTTGAGACTCGCACTTTGAGGTTGCTTGGGTATGATGATCCCCTTGTGAATCTAATTGGATTAAAAAACCATTTAAAAATTAAAATGGTTAAAATTTTAATAAAATTATAAATATCCCTTATTGGAGGCAAACCGTGGCTAAACGTCGTGTCGTCGTAACTGGCTTAGGAATGTTGACGCCGCTAGGCAATGATGTTCAATCAACCTGGCAAGGCTTATTAGATGCTAAAAGTGGTATACAAACAATAACACACTTTGACACATCAAAATTTGGAACAAAGTTCGCTGGTTTAATCAACGACTTTGATGCATCGGCTTATATGCCACCAAAAGATGCAAAAAAAATGGATTTATTTATCCAATATGGTTTAGCAGCGGGTGTTCAAGCCTTTAAAGATTCAGGTTTAGAAATCACAGAAGAAAACGCAACGCGCATTGGTGTTGCTGTTGGTTCTGGTATTGGCGGCCTAACACTAATTGAAGAAAACCACGTTAAGTTACTTAACAGTGGTCCACGTAAGCTATCTCCATTTTATGTGCCTTCTACCATTATTAATATGATCTCGGGTCATTTATCAATAATGTACGGACTACGTGGCCCTAACATTTCAATTGTAACTGCGTGTACGACAGGTTTACATAACATTGGTCATGCAGCACGTATGATTGCCTACGGCGATGCCGACGCAATGGTTGCTGGCGGTGCCGAAAAAGCGTGTACACCTATAGGTATGGGTGGCTTTAACGCAGCACGCGCATTATCAACACGTAACGACGACCCACAAGCAGCGTCGCGCCCGTGGGATAAAGACCGTGATGGTTTTGTACTTTCTGATGGTGCTGGTGTTGTAGTTGTTGAAGAATACGAACACGCAAAAGCACGTGGCGCAAACATTTATGCCGAGCTAGTTGGTTTTGGTATGAGTGGCGATGCATTCCACATGACATCCCCTCCAGAAGACGGCGCAGGCGCAGCCCTAGCAATGGAAAACGCATTAAAAGATGCGCAAGTAAATGCAGAGCAAGTAGGTTACATAAACGCTCACGGTACGTCGACCAACGCTGGCGATAAAGCCGAAACTGCTGCAGTTAAATCTATTTTTGGCAATGCAGCAAAAGACGTAATGGTTGGCTCGTCTAAATCAATGATGGGTCACTTACTAGGTGCAGCGGGCTCAGTTGAATCAATCGTGTCGATATTGTCGCTAAAAGATCAAAAAGTGTCGCCTACTATCAACCTTGATAACCCAGATGAAGGCTGTGACCTAGATTACATTGCACATACAGCACGCGATGCAAAACTAGATTACTCACTGTGTAACTCATTTGGCTTTGGTGGTACTAATGGCTCGTTGCTATTTAAAAAGGTATAATCTTTTTTAACAACGAACCACTTTATAAGAGCTCAGTTGTTTAACTGGGCTTTTTTTATATGCAAAAAATAATAAATAATACGCAAACAATCATAAATGCCAGCCAATCAAACGCCGTTAGCATAACCGACAGAGGCTTAAACTATGGCGATGGTTTTTTTACAACAGCAAAAATTGTAAATGGGCAAGTTGAATATTGGCAGCACCACAAAGCTCGCTTAGCTGAATGTGCCGAGCGATTAGCCTTTCCTGAACTCGACTTTAGTCCTTTAGAGCAACACATACACAATCAAGTAAAACAAAAGCAAACGGGCGTGTTAAAAATACTCGTAACACGCGGTGAAGGCGGGCGTGGATATAACTTACCGAGCGAATGTAATTTAACAATTATAGTAAGCGTGCTTGAATACCCTGCAAACTACAATGCACTTGTAGAGCAGGGTGTTAGCCTTGAAATAAGCCCTATTAAATTAGCGGCGCAGCCTTTACTTGCGGGGCTAAAAACCCTAAATAGGTTAGAGCAAGTACTCATTAAAAAAGCCATGCAAACGCAAAATTGCGACGACGTACTTGTGCTCGACTACAACAACCAGGTAATTGAAGCCTCAGCAGCTAATATATTTGCCATTAAACACGGTAAAGTATTTACACCAAAGCTCAATGAATGCGGTATAAAGGGCGTTTATCTGCAAGCGTTATGTGATAAATTAACGGTTGAGTTTAAACACATAACAGTAAACGATTTAACCAAGGCCGATGCTGTATTTGTATGCAACAGCTTAATGCATGCAGTACCTGTTAAACGCATAGAGCAACAGTGCTTTAATGCAGCCCACAGCAACGCATTGCTAACTAATTTATTAGCCAAGGAGGCTTAGTGTTAAAAGTTATTTTATCAGTCGCTTTTTTAGCGATTATTAGCACAGCTATTGGCTATCAGCAATTGCAGGCAACCCTACAAAGCCCGCTAAATATAAGCGAAAGCACGCAATTTGAGGTAAAAAAGGGCACCGGTTTTAATAAATTATGCCAGCAATGGCAAGCAAAAAACTGGGTTGAAAGCTGTTGGCGTTACCAAGTTATTGCAAAGCTCGACCCCACACTAACCGATTTAAAAGCCGGGCTTTACGAGCTTTCAAATACCAGTGTTATTAACAACATAAAAAAAATAAACCAAGGTCAACAAATAAGCTTTAGCTTTACCATTATTGAAGGCCAAGCGCTGCGCGATGTATTAGCAAATATTAAAAATGCGCCTAATTTAAATAACGATCTAAAGTTAGACGAGTTAGGTAAACAAATTATAAATGAAGATACATTGTTAGAAGGCTGGTTATTTCCAGATACTTACCACTACCAGCATAACGATACCGCAAGCAGTGTATTAAAACGCGCCGCACAAACCATGCAACAAACACTAAGCGATGCATGGCAAAAACGCGCTAACAATTTACCTTACAGCACTGCGTACGAGGCACTAATAATGGCCTCAATTATTGAAAAAGAAACCGCAGTAGCCAGCGAGCGCCCGTTAATTGCCTCGGTTTTTGTTAATCGGTTAAACACCAAAATGCGCCTACAAACCGATCCAACCGTAATATATGGCCTAGGTGAAAGCTTTGACGGCGATATTAAATACAAAGATTTACGCAATCACACGCCATACAATACCTACCGTATTGATGGATTACCGCCAACGCCAATAGCTATGCCGTCAAAAGAAGCTATTTTAGCTGCGGTAAACCCGCCACAAAGCGACTATGTTTACTTTGTAGCAAAAGGCGATGGCAGCCACCAATTTTCTACCACGTTAAAACAACATAACGCGGCAGTTAAAACCTATATTTTAAATAAAAAGAATTAACGTGTTTATGAAACCAAAATTTATAGTAGTAGAAGGCTTAGAAGGCGCGGGTAAATCAACCGCTATTTCACTTTGCCAAGACTTTTTAAACAAAAAACAAATAGAATACATTAACGTACGCGAACCTGGCGGCACGCCATTGGCCGAGTCGTTACGTACATTAGTAAAAGCAGAGCACGAAGAAGAAATAGCCTTCGAAACCGAGCTGCTTATTATGTACGCCGCACGTTCGCAGCTAATGCATAATGTAATAAACCCTGCGCTTGAGCAAGGTAAATGGATATTAGCCGACCGTCACGACTTATCGTCGCAGGCGTATCAAGGCGGCGGGCGCGGTATTAGCTCAAATACACTAGCGTCGTTATCGTCTATGGTATTAAAAGGCCTAAAGCCCGACTTAACCATTTATCTCGACATAGACCCAGTAATTGGCCTTGAACGTGCTAAAGGGCGAGGTGAACTTGACCGAATAGAGCAAGAAGCTATTGAGTTTTTTCAGCGTACACGCATGCGCTACCTAGAGCTTGCAAGCGACGACAACTCTATTAAAACCGTAGATGCCAATCAAGAAATTGATAAAGTACATCGCGATATCACAAACGTATTACGTACTTTTTTTGAAGAGCTAAAATAACATGTCTCTACCTTGGCTATATGAAACACAGCAACACTTAGCACAAAGCTTTCGTGGTCAGCGTTTTCATCATGCCCAATTGTTTTGTGGCCCTGTGGGTGTAGGTAAGTTTGCCTTAAGTGACGAATTAGCCAATGCCTTGTTATGCCAAAATATTACCCAGCAAACAGCCGCACCAAACAGTATTTTAGCGCCATGTGGGCAATGTAAAAGTTGCTCGCTTAACCTTGCGGGTACACACCCCGACAAGCGCATAACCCAGGTAGACGGCCAAAGCATTGGCGTAGACGACATACGCGCCATTAGCGATTTTATGAACCACTCAGCGGCGCAAAATGGCAACAAAGTAGTGGTAATAGAAAACTGCGAAAAAATGACCATGGCAGCGGCTAACGCCTTGTTAAAAACGCTTGAAGAGCCAAGCAATAGCCGGTTTTTAATATTAACCACAAGCCAACCTGCGCAATTGCCAGCCACTATTTTAAGCCGATGCGCTAAAACCGACTTAAAAGTAACAAGTACACAACTAGCGCAGCAATGGCTTGAGTCGTTACAAATACAAAATTACCCTTGGCTACCGCTTTTTTATAGCCAGCCATTACAAGTAAAGCAGTGGCAAGAGCAAAACCAGTTACAAAATATAGACACCCTTTATAAGTTTGCAACTGAGTTTAAACAAAGCCATAATTTCAAAGCGTTAGTCGATATAATAAATAAACAACCGGAGCTGGTTCGTATATTTACCTTATTTTTAAGCGAGCAATTAAAACAGCAATTATTACAAGGTATGAGCTTTGAAGCGTATCAAGAAGCGCAACAAGCACTCAGCGAATTTTTGCAAAATAACACAAAAATTCTCGGCCTTAATTTACCGCTCGCCGTATCACGATTAGCGTACATTTTACGTAATAAATAAAAGGATTAACCATGCAAGAGCTATTAGTAGATATAGACGACCTAGACGAATTATATCGCTGTTACATGCCTTACTTAAAAAAAGGCGGCTTATTTGTACGCACTAACATGCGTTACGAAGTAGGACACTCGCTGGCGTTACGTGTAACCCTTCCCGACGCACTCGAAGACGACATAGTAACCGGCAAAGTTGCGTGGATCACCCCACAAGGTGCGCAAAGCTCTAATCCGCCAGGTATTGGCATTAGCTTTTTAGACGACAAAACAAACCTAAACGCCAAGATCGAAAAACTACTGGGGACTATGTTAAACTCCGGTAATCCAACTTACACCATGTAGTAAAAAACAGGCCCAATTTTGATTGTAGATTCGCATTGCCATTTAGACCGTCTTGATTTTGATAAACTCGATTTAAACCTAGACCAAGTGCTAGACAAAGCACGCGCCAAACAGGTTGAACACTTTTTATGTGTAAGCGTAACGCTTGACCAATTCCCAAGTATGCTTGATAAAATTAAGCACTACGACGATGTATCGGCCTCGTGTGGCGTACATCCGCTCGATCAAAAAGACGCGCTTAACAAACAGCAATTAATTGATTTAGCATCGCACAATAAAGTAGTAGCCATAGGCGAAACAGGCCTAGATTACTACTACGCAAAAGACACCCATGCCGTTCAGCAAGCAAGTTTTGTAGGCCATATTGACGTGGCTAACGAACTACAAAAGCCACTAATTATACATACACGCGACGCCCGCGCCGACACCATAAACCTAATGCGCGAGCACAAAGCCGAAAACTGTGGCGGCGTACTGCATTGTTTTACAGAAGACTGGGACATGGCTAAAAAAGCCATAGATATGGGCTTTTATATTTCTATTTCAGGCATTGTAACGTTTAAAAATGCAGTAGAGCTTAAAGACGTGGTAAAGCAAATTCCACTTGACCGACTACTAATAGAAACCGATTCGCCGTATTTAGCACCGGTGCCACACCGTGGGCAAACTAATCAGCCTGCTTACGTGCAAGATGTAGCGTATTACATTAGTGAGTTAAAAGGCATTAGCTTTAACGAACTAGCTAAAGCCACCACCGATAACTTTTACTCGCTATTTAAATTAGCAGCTAAAGGCTAATAATATGACGACTCACGCGGCGCAACTTCCTATGTTACTTATGGGGCCAATGGTGCGCCGCGCTGAGCAAACAGGCGTGTGCATAGTATTTGCAACGTCAACCCCTGCACAGTGCCAAATTAATATACTCAATACGCAAAGTGTGAGCGAGCAGCAAACCATTACACTAGGCGAACGCCTTTATTTACATTTTGTAGTTGTAAAACCGGCAAGTACACCTTTTGCGCTCGACACCTTACTAGCGTATCAATTAATAATAAATGGCAATGAGGTTGACCTATCAGCTTGGGCGTACAGCAACCAAGCAACCCCAGCATTTGTAATACCCAATAAACTAAATAGCATATTACATGGCTCGTGCCGAAACGCGCACCACCCCGCAAAAGACAGCCTAGTCACCGCAAGCCAATGGCAAAACACTCAGCGCAGCCAAAATACACCCGGCGCACAATTATTGCTGTTAAGCGGCGACCAAGTTTACGCCGACGATGTAGCAGGGCCTATGTTATTGGTTATTCATCAGCTTATTGAAAAACTAGGTATTTATAAAGAACAACCTATGGCGTTGCCGTTGCCAGAGCAGTTAAATGAGCAACTTTACAACAGGCAGCATTTTTTACCCAAAACACCGTGGCAAAAGCGCTCAAAGCTGGGAGTGGGTTACTGGCTAAAAAAAGACGAACCGCATTTTTCAAGCGTAAAAGCATTTAACCACCTTATTCACTTTGAAGAATTTATAGCGCTTTATTTACTTAATTTAAGCGCCGCTGCCTGGCAGTGTGTTGATTTACAAAACGCGCAATACACCGGGCAAAACCAAGAGCATCAACGTATTTTTAATGCCGAAAAATCGGCGTTACTCGGCTATGCTAAAGGGCTGAATGAAGTAGAAAAATTATTTGCTAATGTGTCGACGTTAATGATGTTTGACGATCACGACGTAACCGACGATTGGAACCTCACCGCAGGGTGGGAGCAAGCCATAAACCAAAACCCAAGCAGTAAACGCATAATTAACAATGGGCTTATTAGTTACTGGCTGTTTCAAGGTATGGGTAACGACGCGCTTGCAAAAACAAGCGCGCTAATACCGCCATTTAAACAAAGCTTAAGTGCTAATAACCAATGGCAATTTAAAGCGTTTGATAAACCCCTAAACGAATTTAACCATTGGCATTATGAGCTAACTACAACCCCCAAAGTTGTGGTGCTCGACACCCGCACACACCGCTGGCGTAACGAAAGCAATTTTAACGAGCCGTCAGGCCTGCTTGATTGGGAGCGCCTTACAGAGCTTGAAGAAAGCCTACTCAGTCACGATAAAGTAATTATAGTATCGCCCGCGCCGGTATTTGGTGTTAAATCAATAGAAGCCATTCAAGCGGCTTTTAATATATGCGGCCAGCCACTGATGGTGGATGTAGAAAACTGGATGGCCCACGAAGGCTCGGCTAAAAAACTACTCGACACTTTTAGACGCACCGACACCCCAAACGAAACCCTTATTTTATCAGGCGATGTACATTACTCGTTTTGTTTTTCGGTGCAAAAGCGTTTTGGCGATCACCCAAACAGAATATGGCAGCTCACCGCAAGCGGGATAAAAAACGAATTCCCGCGTAAGTTAATAAACGTACTAGACAAACTAGACTCTATTTTGTATGGCCCCAAAAGCCCGCTTAACTTTTTCACCAAACGCTGGCACATGGAAGTAGACAAACACCAAACCCTAGGCGAAGGCCAAAAGTATTTAGTAAGCGACTCCGCAATAAGCCTAATAACGTTAGATAACGGCGACTTGTCCCGCTATCAACTCATCCACGGCGACGGCCACACCACTGAATTCGACTTAGAACACAAATAAAGCCCGGCATTGCCTTTATTGTAGAAGTAGAGCTTGCTCACGTTAGAAGTACAGCCTCTTGTAAAAGATCAAGTGCATAAAGAGAAACAAATTGGTGAAGTTTTTTTAAGCGAGCTGTTCTGGTCTAACATCATTGGATACTTAATTTTTCAGACATAAACGTAAATCAATTAAGAAAGCGATATGAGGTTAGGTTTACTCATTTACTCCTCACTCATTTCTCTTTGTGCAATATATTTTGCCTAAAAGTCGTTTTTGTATAAACAAGCACAGCGTTTACAAACCAAAATATACATTGAGTTTGTAAACGCCGGCTTTATTTATTACCAGCTATACGTTGCACTTAACGTATATTGCTCACCTCGCCCTGGTGTGCCGGGTATTTCTTCAAACGATTCATCCCACACATTGTCTGCAGCTAATGTAATAAATAAATTATTAATAACGGTTGGCGTAATTTTTAGCGACAATTGCGTAAATAACGCGGTGTCATTACCATTGCGTAGTGCGTTTTCGTGCTGTTTTCGCCACTCGTTATCAACCCTCATTTCTATTAGGTCGTTTGGTGTCCAAATTGCACCTAAGGTAACACGGTGATCAGGAAAATTTAACGCGTAAAAGCTGGCGTCGATATCTGCATCACCATAGTTTTCTGACTTATTTAAGTAGGTGTAGCTTGCAATGAGCTCGGTTGTATCAAAATACTTAGTCGCAAAAAATTCAACGCCGGTGGCGTCTATGTCTACCGGATTAGCAAAGCGGGCAGAGCTAGAGTCAAAACTAAAAGTCCAATCGGTTAAGTTGTTATCCTCTCGGTAAAAAACTGCTGAATTAAGCTGCCAGGTTTGCTCTTGTATTAAATAGCCAAGCTCTAGGTTTTTAGTTGTTTCGCGCCCAAGGTTGTAATTACTTCTAAATAACCCGCCTTGATCACTGCCACCAATAGCGGTGTAGCCTGCAACTTGGCTCGCTTGCGCATACGATAAGTAAACGGTTTGCTCAGAGCCATCACTGTTTTGAGTGTTTAGTGAAATATCGCCAATGAGCGATAACTCAGAGTCATCTCGGTTTGTGTCGTCAAAAGCAGCACCTAGGCGAAGTGTTAATAGCTGGTTTTGTTTAAGGTCGATTTTATATTCAGGTAATACGCTCAGTTTGTAATAAGTGCGTGAGGTAAAATTATTCTCAAGTGTGGTCGACTCTATTTCATCTTCAATATATTGCGCTGAATAATTTACTGCAAACGCGGTGTTTTGTGCATGGCTTCCTGATATCGCAATCGATTTTACTTTAGTTTCATGAAAGGCTTCAAAAGCGCTTGGATTCTCACGAGAAAATACATAATGGTCGTTGTGTTTTCTGTAATAGGCAGATACTTCAAAATGACTATTATCTGCGTAATTTTGCTGGTGGTTAAGCATGAGTAAGCGGGTTTCTAGTTCTTCTGTTTCGTTTACGCCAAATGGCGTGTACATATTTGGCCAACCAAAAAACTTTTCTTGTGAGCCATACAGCACATCGGTTTGCGAATCCGAACCTATTAACTGTATGCGCGCTGAGGCGCGATTAAAATCGTGATCGCCGTTTTCTATTGAACCGTCGCTTTGTGAATGAGAATATTCGCCCTCAAAGCCAAGCTGCCAATTTTTAGCATCGTCGACATCGGTACTTATTCCTGCGTAAATACTTTGTAAGTTAAAGTTGTTTGTACCGGTACCAGCAGAGACATTGCCACCAGTTGTGATGGGTTTAAAACCAAACGAAATCGATCCCACAGAGCTGTTCATTCCGTTTAAGGCATTGTCGGCTCCGGTTAAAATGTAAGGTCCAGTTAGCATTTGCGGTGCAATTGGGAGCTCAGCAACGTAATGACCTGTTTGAGGGTCTAGTAGGGTAGCACTGCCGACTCTAAACCCTGTGTTTTCGAAAATACCACCACGGATTGTTACATCAGCTTGGGCTTCTGCCATATTACGTGATTGTAAATCAACACGAGGGTCGTATTCTAAATTAGAGACGGGGGAGTCAAAGGTACCAACGGGTAATTTATTTGCCGTGGCCGATGCCTCAACAGTAATTTGTTCTATTGCTGTTTCGGTGTTGCTTGTAGCTTGCGCATAAGAAAAAGGTGTAACGCTGCACAGCAGTGCAGAAAATATAAAATGCTCAGTGCGATTCATGCTGTATCTCATAATGTGTTTGGGCACTAATAAAAACTATATAAAGCGGGTGAGCTAGCTTAATTTAGTCAGTGCAATTTTGTGCGCTATTATACAGTAATTATAAAAATCTGCATTTGATAATCATTTGTATAATTAACGCGTTACAATACACATGTATTTTTAATTAACTTTATTGAGTTAGATAAACGATGACAGTTCAGCAACACAATACACTTTATTTTGCCGGCGGCTGTTTATGGGGCGTGCAAGAGTTTATGAAACATTTACCCGGCGTTATAACCACCCAAGCAGGGCGTGCTAACGGCGCAAGTAATACCACGCAAGGAGAATATGATGGTTATGCCGAGTGTGTGAAAGTAACGTTTGACTCAAGTGTTGTTTCACTCAATCAACTGTTTGACTATTTTTTTGAAATTATTGACCCCTATAGTATTAATAAGCAAGGGGAAGATGTAGGCCCAAAATACCGGACGGGCATTTATAGCAGAAGCCAAAACCATTTAAATATTGCACGCAATTATATAAATAAGCGCAGCGATGCCGATAAAATTGCGGTAAAGGTGGAGCAGTTAACCAATTACGTACCAAGCGATCCAGAGCATCAAGACCGTTTAACTAACCATCCCGATGATTACTGCCATATACCACTAGATTTATTGTATAAGTATAAATTGTCATAGAATTATACTTGGATTATAGGTCACTCAGGCCTTTCAAAGCGATACAATTTAAATGAGCCAGTTTGAAGTGTTGTACCTTTGTGGTTTGAATACATATAGCCTTTGAGTTCTCGGTTGTCTTTATGAATAATTAGTTTATTTGCGAAGAGTGGATTGCTGGTCGTGATTTCCAGTACGTTGTCTTTTTCTTTAATATCTTGTGGCATAAACGTGGTACTGACTATGCCATCACTTATAAAATAATTGAAATATGACTCTTTATTGGGATGAAATTCAATACTTGCGAGTTTCTGATTGCCGTCTAAATTTAATAATCCTATCCAAAAACCATATAAGCCTGACTTTTCTATTGTTGCTAACTTATCTATTTTAGAGCGGTATTTATCTATAAATGTATGAACGGTAGATTGCCGTTCTTGTTTTTCCAACCGGTAAGTTTTTGACATGACAAAATTATCTTCTGTATTAGAATAAATTTCTAATACCTCAAATGAATTATCTAAAAAACGGCTTAAAATTAATGTAAATTGCAGATGTTCTTTATTAGGGCTAATAAGTGTAATAGTGCAATTAAGGCGACTGCATTTAATATCGTTATTATTAAACGCAATTGATTTATTTCTATGAAATGCACTGGCGATATTTGCAATGATTAAACGATGTTCTCCGTTTTCTTTTATTTCCAGTACATTGTATTCAAAATTATTTTTGTAAATGCCTTGCCATAAACCCGGTGTTAATTTTAAATTTTCCGCATGTGCGGGGATCGAAGCAAAAAAAGCGAGTAGAGTGACTGTAAAGTACTTTAAAAATGCCAAGGTATGAGTCCTTTATTAACAAAAAAGCTCACATTCTGTGAGCTTTTTAAAAACTAACTTCAAACTTACTGCTGCTTTTGCGGCGGGAAGTTACTTAAAATATTTGCGACTGTTTTCTTAATTGACGCTTCGCGTTGCTCAGGCGATTGTTTTTTCTTTAAACGGCCTTCTTTAGCACCGCGCCATATTAGTTGATTGGATGCACTGTCTACAATATCGATAACCAATGTACCCACTTCGTATTCACGCGCTGTTGTGTCTCGTTGAAAACCAGTACCCCAGTAACCCCAACGGTTACTGTAACCAGTATTAAATGTATCTACTTCTAATTCTTTATCTACCGACGCATGATAGTTAACAAGTACGTCAGCTTGGGCTGGATCTACTAATGTCATACCAAGGGTGTTTGTAAGCTCATTATTTACCGCAGTACGCACACGTTTTTCCATTAAACCGTTAATTTGGTAGTTGTTGGTGTCTTTAGTTAAACTCGCGTTTTCTACCCAAGCAAATGTTTTAAAATTACTAAAGTTAGCTGATTTATCGTAATCCCAATCTGGGGTTTGAGTACAAGCGCTAAGTAGTGCTAGTGCTGCAACAATGAGTATATTTTTCATTACGTTTGCTCCAATAAAATGCATTACCTTAAAATAACACACCTTATATAAATGTGTATTATTAAAAGGTTCTAAAAATTAGTTTAGTGTGATGAACATGAATGACTAATTAATACTAATTAGCCACTCAAAAATTTAATGCTCTACTTCTATCCAATCTTTTTCATCTACCCAGTTTTGTGCGCCATCTTTTACCGAACGAATCGGCACAATGTAGTCACAACTTATTTGCGGCTTAACTGAGGCAAATATTGGCACAAAGCCAAAGCTTAGTGCGGTTTCTATAATTGCTTTTTGGTTTTGCGGGTCAATGTCGGCCGCTTCATCAATATAAATAGGTATACGGTACAGGTTTTGTTCCTGATCGCTTAATAAGTAACGAATAAACAACATGCCACACAATAACTTAATAGTAATACGTGTGCCATTTGAGCCGGCTGAGTCTATTTTTTCAAAGTGTTCGGTTTCACCTGCGCGGTTTACCACTTCAAAACGAATATCGAATAAGTCAGTTAATGTAAGGCCTGCTTTGTCTGAGGCGAGCTTTATCAGGTGATCTTTTGCTTCGTTTACCGCGCTTTCGCTGTAAGGTTCTTGGCTCAGTAAATCAAGCGTGTCGCCTTGCTCAAACTGATGCGACGTACTGATAATGGTATCAATACTATCAACTAGCATTTTGCGCGGTATTACGTTAATTTTAAACGCTTGCAAGTTAGAAATACGGTGCTGGCTTATGCCTTTATTAAAGCTGTTCATTTCCCGGCGAAGGCGGTCTAAATCTTCACGCAAGCCCTTAATCGTGGCGGCTACTTCGGTTAGTGCCACGCGGCCTTGGCGCTCAACCGCATCGCGCTCGTTATCAAGGTTATGAAATGCGCTAATCAACTTTTGGTATTTAGTAAATTCGTCGGTTTCGTTGTCGAACTTAGTAATGCCTGCGTTATATACGTGCAAATAGGTATTACGCACGTTTATGTCAAAGTTGCGAAGCTCTTGGCAGTCTTTATTAAAGTGATGTACTAGGTCGCTTAAGTTATCAAAGTCGACTGTTATATCAATCATGTACGGGGTCACTTTACCGCTGTATAAATCAAGCGTGTGATCAATTCGCTCACTTTTAACTTGGCGAAGGCGCTCGGTTTGGCGATTAATTTGCTCTTGCTTAGATTTAATTAACGAGCGTCTGTCTGCAATTGAGCCACTATTTTTTTGAATGTCTTGCAGGTAATCGTCAACTTGTTCGCGCTCTGCTAATAATTGCTCTTTTAGCATGGCTTGCGCGTCTACCGACTGCTGCATTACTTCAAATTGCTCTAAACGTTTTAGTGCTCCCTCAAGACTCATTAGTTCATCGTAAAGTGCGTCTTTTTCTTTTTGTTTATCGGCAACATTGGCTGCCACTTCGCGCTGTTGTTTAAACTCTTTTAACGCGTGTTCAAGCGCACTTAACTGCGCGGTTAATTGCTCTTTGTTTTCGCCGCTTTGCATTTGTACTGGCGAAAGCTTTTTAAGTTTAATACTTGCGCCTGGCAAAGTAAGCACACCGCCTTTAACGTTATCGCTTAATAACGATAAAAATTCCCCAAAGGCATCTTCGTCATCAATGGTTATATCGCCATTAGTGGTGGTGGCAAACGAGAGAAGGTCGGGGTTCAAAATGCGTGATATTTCTTCCACTTCTTTAAGCGATAGGTCTTCGCGCATACGGGTGAACAAATTAAACTCCAGGTTTTTAAGCTGCAGTTTTAAGCTTTTAATTTGTTTTTGCGTTTCGCTAATGCGGTAATCAAGCGTGTGCAAGCTTTGCCCTTGTGCGCTGGTAATAGAGTGCGAAAGCGACTCGTAGTCTTGTTTTAGTTGGCCAAGGCTAGTTTTAATTGTGGCTTTATTTACCAGTTCAAACTCGCTTTTAAGGGCGCTGTAATCTAAAAACCATTGCTCAATTTGAGTTTGTTTGCGCTCTATATCGCGCGATTGCTGTACGTATAGGCTTTGTTTTTGCTCAAATTCGTGCTTTTCGTGTTCAATGTCTTCAAGTGCTATACCAAGTTCACTAAGCTGCTCTTCTTGGTAAGTGTCAAAGTCAATGAGTGCTTGGTCAATTTTAGGCGCGTACGCTGCTAATTTACCTTTAAGCACGGTTTGATTTTCAAGCATTGATTCAAGTGCGCTTATTGGCTCTTGCATTGATTCAAGGGCTTTTAATTCGCGCTTAGCCCGGTTTACTTTGTCAAACGAGCGACGCCATACTTCATAAAAATCAACCTTTGAGTTTGACATATGGCGCTCAAACACTCGCAGCATAAAGCGCTTAACATCGCTTGCGCCCAATTTGTGTAAGTTAAGAATACGCCTAAAAATTTCTTTATAAATGGCGGAGTCTTGCACGTTATTAAGTGGGATCATTTTTAAATTAATGTCGCCGTCAAAGGGCGTTGCGCCGCCGGTAAGCAGGGCGTTTAGCTCTTGTGCTTTTAACTCAATAGGATTGTAATTAAGCGACTTTAAATGATTAAACAGCTTGGTAAATTTAATTATGGTATTACCTTGCGTGTACTGTTCTAAGTCGAGCTTGCCCTGATAACAAAAGTACTGGTGCGCGTAACCGGCTATTTTACCCAGACCCGCTACACCAATAACCACCGAGCCATGGGGGAGGTTAGCTTCAAGTAAAATGTACGACTGATCCGATGAAAAATAAAACTTACGGGTTTCATCTAAATCGTGCCCGTCCCATTCGGTTAGGCGCAAATCGTTTATAAGCGGAAATTGTAGGGCGTTTATAACCGAGCTTTTACCGGTATTATTTGGCGCACAAATAGAGCTGCTTTTATCCAGCGGGATCACACACTTTGCATAACCTGCGGTATTAAGTAGGGCGAGTTTACTCAGTCCGTATAAGTTGTTCATTCCTCGTCCTCCGTCATGTAGGTTTCTTCGTTTACTTCCATTAATGCATCAATGTAGCGGTGAATAGGTGCTTGTAGCATAAAGCCGCCTTCTACTTCACGGGCAAGACCTAAACGAACCATACGTAGGTAAACATCTTTTCGTAAATCTGAGCCCGAAAATATCTCAAGCTGATCAAACAAGTGCTTGTTTATTTGCACTAAGGTTTGCATCAGTTCTAAATCGTTTACTTCATCAAACAGGGCGCGCATTGGGTCTTTACCGGTATTGGCAAAGTGCTCAATTAAAATGTAAATAGTGAGTGCGATAGCGCGAGATATTTTACCCATATTTGGCGTACTTTCGTCGCTGGCAAAATAGTAAAAGCCACGGCTATCGTGTTTTATGTCGTGGCCTAATGCGGTAAATAGTGCGCTGTAAGATTCAATGTGTTGGTCGAGTTCTTGCCACATAACGTTGTCTTGTTCGCAAATGTGGTAACCCGCAGTTAATTTTTTATTGATTGCTTGCAGGTGAGTGAGTTCTTCTAGGTTTATATGTGTCATGGTAATTACTTATCTGCCTTAGTATTAGGCTGAGTTGCTGAATCTGATGCCTGAGAATTAAATGGGTAAAGTGAAAAGTGTTGGCCGGCAATTTTAACTCGGGCTTTTTCATCGCTTTGACTAATTTCAATGTCGCTATCACTGACTAATTTTTGATATAAAAAGAGCATTTCGTCGGCGTCTAAGTCGGGATAGCTTTCATCTAAAAATTGCAGCAGCGGCTGTGGTTTTTTACGTTTTTTGTTAAAGCGTTTAGCAAAGCTTGTTTTTACATCGTTGTAGTCAGGAATGTTAGGCGTTACAAATGCGGGTACATCTTGTTGTTCGGGAAGTTGATATTCTTCGTGTTCAAATTCTACCAAGCTTGCCATGTACGCGACAATATGGCGTTGTTGCCCAAGCGAATAACGCTGAGAGTCGGTTACAAAATTAGGTTGTACAGCGCTTAGCATGTTATCTACGCCATTTTTACGCACAAGGCCGAGCACTTTGGCAGCTTGGCGTGTAACTAAGTTATTTCGGCGTAGCTCTTCGCGCAGGGGCATGAGCATATCGGCACTTTTACGTAAACTCTCTCGGCCCATTAGGTTCATTTCGAGTATGCGAGTTCGTAGCTGTTCTAGCATGCGTTTGTCGGTGTATGCTTTACCAGAGCGTTCAATAAATTCGATTTGTTTACTGATTTGCTGCTCTATTATTGTAAAGCAGGCATGAAAATCGCCCCTAATATCGACCATTTCAAGCATGGGCTCTATGTATTCGTCAAAGGCTTCGATTACTGATTTGTAGCGTTTTTGTAGTGATTGCACCGCATTGTTTGATTTAGCTTGTTCAACAATATTTAAAATGGCGTTTTCGTTGTGCGCGTAAAGTTTCATTATTTTACGTACCCGATCATCCATAATACGGCTAAATCGGCGTAAATCGTCAAAGTCTTCCATGCTACCAGCGTTATCTAAACGATTACCTAAACGGGCAAGATCGTCTACTAACACGCTAATTTCTTGTGCTAAGCCCAAATGCTCTTCTTGCAGTAAAAAAGTAGCAAAGTCAGCAATTGCACGGTTAATTTCAAGCTGTGATGATTTAGCCAGTGGAATTAAAATATCTTGATTGAGCAAACGGTTTGTTTCTTTGTAAATGCGCTCGTTGTTCCACGTGGGTTGTTTTTGTTTTATCGCATTTTGCACGTCTTTTAGGCTAAAGTCGGCCATTTTAAAACGTTTAAATAATAGCTCTAAAACTGCCCAATGTTCGCTAAGGGTATTTAGTCGCTTTTTAGCTGGGATCATAAGGTGTTACAACATCCTAGTAATTTATTATTGAGAATTTAGAAGCGTCTCATTATTACGTATTCTAATTAATCTAGCCTGTATATGGTATTCGTTTTTAAGACTATTTAATAATAGTTTTTGTATAGCCGCAGTGCTAACATTCGCGCCGAAAATAGGCACGTCGAGAGGGACTTTGCGTGTGTTCTTTAAAACAATATCAAAGGTTATTTAATACCCATGGTTTCCACGATTATTCTAACCCTGATAGCGATCGGATTTTTATTGATTGTTATAGAAGATATCATCCATGTAAATAAAGCTAAAACCACGCTTTTTTTTGGCACGCTTTGCTGGATCCTCCTGTTTATTTTCCCTTTGCATGGGCAAAGCCCAGAGCAAGTACAAGAACTCCTTAACGAAAATATTTTAGAGATAGCATCGCTGTGGTTGTTTTTAATGGCCGCCATGACCTTTGTTGCTTATTTAAACTCAAAAGGGTTTATCGAAAATATTGTGCACAGAGTAATGCCAACAAGTATTAGCGAACGCAAGCTGATGTTTTTGGTTGGGGTATTTGCCTTTTTGTTTTCGTCGGTTTCAGACAACGTAACGGCTACGTTAATATCGCTTGCTGTAGTTATGTCGTTAAAACTACCGCCTAAAAAGCTTATAAAATATGCCACACTTATTGTGTTTGGTGTTAACTCCGGTGGTGTGTCGTTAATTACCGGTGACGTAACAACCTTAATGATATTTTTAGATGGCAAGGTAACCATTGCTAACTTATTACTGCTTATTGCGCCTGCATTTATGAGCGTTATGCTTTTAGCTGCAATGCTAAGTATTGGCATGAAAGGGGATGTAACCTTTTCAAAGTCTGGAAAAAAACGCATAGAAAAAACCGATATCACCATTGCAGTTATTTTTGTATCTACAGTTATAAGCATACTTGCGCTGAGTGTAATTTACAGTGTACCGCCTTTATTAACTTTTTTATGTGGTTTATCAATCATGTTTTTAGTGGCGCAATTTTTAATGCGCAAAAAAGACATAAACAAAAACATTATCGACTACGTACGCGACATAGAATACGACACCTTACTGTTTTTCGTCGGGGTTTTATTATTGGTAGGTGCATTAAAAGAGATTGGAATGCTAAGTAAGTTTACCGACCTTTACACCGTTATGGCGCCACAGTATGCTAACTACTTAATGGGTATTTTGTCGGCCGGGGTTGATAACGTACCGCTCACTGCTGCTTTACTAAAAGCTAATATAGTAATGAGCCAACAAGATTGGTTATCGTTTACTTATGCAACCGGTGTTGGCGGATCTATGCTAATTATTGGATCGGCTGCGGGTATTATTGCTATGAGTAAAGTAAAAGAGCTAACTTTTATGAGTTACTTACGTTTGTCGCTCTATTTGTTAGTAAGTTATACCGTGGGTTATGCGGGCGCGTATTACATGGGCGGGTTTGTTTAAGTTTTGCTTAACAAACCGCATTAAAACGCTTGACAGCTAGACGTCTAAACGTTAACTTTCAAACCCCACTTTATAGTGGGGTTTTGTTTTATTAACCATTGGTTAATACAACATTCAGAAGAGGTGCGATACTTAGGTATTTAATGGTAGGTGACGAACGCCCATAACCATTAAAGAGGGAAGTACTCGCCGAGAAAACCAACGTTACGTCGATGTTGTTTTTCGGTTTATGGGGCTGAATCCTCAAAACTGTCACCAATCTAGGTGGAGAGCTTCTGGCAGTGGATTTACCTTCAAGCATTCACTTGCCAAGTTCTTCTTGTTTTATCGCGGTTTGGATACCGCAAAAGGAGACTAAATGACTACCCAATCAGTGCCGCAAACAGTATCGGACGTTAAATCAGATTACATCGTTGCCAAATTTGGCGGAACCAGTGTGGCTAACTTTGATGCGATGAGTCGTTGTAGCGAAATTATTGTTGCCGATAAAAGCGTGCGTATTGTCGCTGTGAGCGCCAGTGCCGGCGTAACTAATCATTTGGTTGCACTGTGTAAATCAAGCATTACCCCTAAGCAGCGCCAAGAACACATTGACGGCGTGCTAGCCATTCAACAGGCTATTTTAGATGAGTTATCGCTTGATGCCGATTTAGCCGTAGGTTTTAACGAAACGTTAAAAGCATTCCAAACGCTAGCGCTTGAAACACTGACAACTGATCAGCAGCACGATGAGTTACTTAGCTTTGGTGAGCGTTTATCGTCGTATTTATTTGCGCAAGTGCTGCGTTTAAAAGGGTTAAATGCCGATCGCTTTGATGTACGTCAAGTACTTAAAACAGATAGTCAGTTTGGAAAAGCAACGCCAAATGTAAGCGCAACAGCACAAGCTGCTAAAGAATATTTGATCCCACTGTTAGATGATCAAGTTATTGTAACCCAAGGTTTTGTTGGCAGTGACGAATTTGGACAAACAACAACGCTTGGCCGTGGTGGGTCTGACTACAGTGCCGCTTTACTTGCTGAGGCAATAAACGCCAAAAGCGTACATATTTGGACTGATGTTGTGGGTATTTTTAGTACCGATCCGCGATTATGTGTAAAGGCATCGCCCATTGCTCGCTTAAGCTTTGATGAAGCCGCTGAAATGGCTACCTTTGGTGCAAAGGTATTGCATCCAGCTACTATTTTACCCGCTAGCCGTAGTCATATTAATGTGTTTGTTGGATCAAGCCGCGAGCCTGAACGTGGTGGTACGTGGATAGAGCGTGAAAAATCGCAGCAGCCAGGAATTCGCGCGGTAACCCAACGTAAAAATCAAATTTTGCTCACCCTTAAAAGCCCTGAAATGCTATTGGCTAGTGGCTTTTTAGCCCGTGTATTTACTATTTTAAGCGAGTTTAATATATCGGTTGATTTGGTAACTACGTCTGAAATTAGTGTAGCGATAACGCTTGATAATGCACCTAACGCGTCGCGCCCAGAGCTCGACCAAGCGTGTTTAGATAAGCTTGCTGAATTTTGCCATGTGTCGGTTGAAAACAACTTAACACTGGTGGCACTTATTGGCTCTGAGATTCAACTTCGCCAACACGAAATGAACTTAATGCAGGTATTAAGTGACTTTAATATTCGCTTAATTTGTCATGGAGCAAGTAAACACAACCTATGCTTTTTAGTCGAACAAAGTGAATCTGATAATGTGGTTCAGGCTATTCATAGCCGGTTATTAGAGGCTTAACTAGTAAGCGCCTTATCGGTTAATAAAAAGCACCGCCAGTCGGTGCTTTTTTTATGCACTAAGGTTAAATCAAACGTCTCTGTTTGCGTGTTTACTACTTGGCTACTTGCGGCCAAGCTTACTAAGGTTAATTCGTTAAATACGTTGGGGCTAAGTAATTTGGCAATAGGGCGACTAGTTGCTTTAGCTAATGACTCTTTTAATGTCCAAATTCTAAAAAAGGTATTGGCTTGGCTTTGCGTATTAGGTTGAGACGTAATTAATGTAACTTCGTCTGTGTGGTAAAAATGCTTGGCTAGTTTTTCAAACGGGCGCGTTAAGCTAATTTTTTCAAGGTCGAAGCCAAACGTCTCGCTTTCTAAATTTAAAGCAACCCCAACAAAACCATGAGAGTGCGATATACACGTATTAATAACGCACTCGTTAATATGCAGCTCTAATTTAGCTGTGGATTGGTTAAAGCTTGTGTTAATGGCATTT
This sequence comes from Pseudoalteromonas sp. SIMBA_162, assembly GCF_046535955.1. Lineage (NCBI taxonomy): Bacteria > Pseudomonadati > Pseudomonadota > Gammaproteobacteria > Alteromonadales > Pseudoalteromonadaceae > Pseudoalteromonas > Pseudoalteromonas sp. SIMBA_162. The sequence goes on from NZ_JAWJBQ010000001.1 coordinate 120,792, forward strand.
AATGGCACATTTGAAAATTCAGGGAGGGTAGATTTTACAAGCAATTTTAAAAGTAAACGGCTTGCTACATATTCTTTTTTAGCTATTTGGTTTTTACGGCGGTTAATAACGGTTAATTCAAATTCGCTGAGTAAGCTCGCCAAGTTGTAATTAGCCAAACTAAGTGTATTAGCGTCGAACAACAAAACGGTACTTTTGCCTTTAGGTAAATTGGCAAAATCTGTTGGCGTTATGGTTAAGGCGTTATTAAAAAAATGTGCGGTCATATCAGCTCAAAAAGTAAAAAGTCGTTGTTATTGTGAGCAGTTAACGCGACAAACAAAGGCTGAATACAATTTTATTACTCAGCTGGCATTAAATATGGTTTAATTCACAACAATCAAAATAATAACAGATTTGTAGATGTATGGCACAAATGCGTGATGGGTTTCAAAGCCGACTTGGTTTTGTTTTAGCCGCTGCTGGCGCGGCAGTGGGTTTGGGTAATATTTGGGGATTTCCTACACAAGCTGCTAATCATGGCGGTGGAGCATTTTTACTCGTCTATTTTCTGGTTATCTTTTTATTGGCTTTACCGGCGCTATATACCGAGCTTTATTTAGGCCATAACGCACAAGCAAACCCGGTAAAAGCGCTGGGTGACGCATGGCAAGATAGCAACCGTAAAATAGGCGCAGCTGCGGGCTATATTGGCCTTGCGGGCGCTGTAGTCATGTTGAGCTTTTATTCAATTGTGGCAGGCTGGATGCTGTCGTACGCAATTGAGCCTGTTACAACGTTTGTTGGTTTACACAGTGTGAGCGAGTTTTTACACAGTGACTCGCAAGCCCGTAATTTTGTATTTACACCATTAATGCTTATTTTAACGGCCTGTATTATTTTAAAGGGTGTTAAATCGGGTATCGAAACGTGGTCGCGCCGACTTATGCCTATGCTATTGGTGTTACTTGTTGCGCTAATTGCTTATATAGCCACTTTGGATGGCGCAAGCGAAGGTTTTGCAGCGTATTTAATGCCTAACTTTAGCCAAATACTCGATCCAAATTTAATTATTGCCGCTATGGGACAAGCGTTCTTTTCGTTGTCGTTAGGAGTGGGGTGTATGATGATTTACGGCTCGTATTTACAGCCTGATGCCAATTTGCCAAAACTAACGGCAAGTGTTGCATTACTTGATACGAGCGTTGCATTTTTAGCTGGTTTACTTATTATTCCGGCTATTTATGTTGCACAGCATAATGGCGTTGAGGTATTTAGTGGCGGTAAATTAATAGGTGAAGGACAGCTTATATTTGCTATTTTACCTGAGCTTTTTAATACCATGGGAGAAATAGGGTTACTGGTTGGTTTATTGTTTTTTGTTTTGATGTCGATAGCGTCTGTGACCTCGACTATTTCGTCTACTGAAATTCCGGTTGCGTTTTTAGTTGAAAACCACAATGTAAACCGCACTAAAGCCACGTGGTTGGTAAGCCTAGTGGTTTTAATATGTGCGAGTGCAATTATAGTAAACTTCGATTGGTTATTTGGTTTAGTTATTATGGTGTTTACTCAGTACCAACTCCCGTTAATGGGGTTATTTTATTTTATAACGGTTGGCTGGGTGTTCAAACGAGGTAATAAGTTACACCAAGCTAGCACCGGCGCACATTTTTGGTTTGCCCAGTATATTCGTTTTGTATGCCCAATATTAATGACCTTGGTGTTTGCAAACGTCGCGTTTGGTTAATGACTTAATGCAACGAGACTAAAAAGCCTCCGTCGGGGGCTTTTTGCATTTTAAAATGCTGATCGTGATATTTAAAATATTGATATAGCTTACTTACGCCTAGCTGCTTTTTTGTAATGTTGAATATTCGATGAAGATAGGTACCAACATCCACTGTTTCAGAGAGTCCAGTTTTTGCATGTTGTGTGTTCTCAACGGCTTCTTTCACCAGTGCTAAATGGTAGGTATCAACAGAGGCAATACTTTTATTTTTTACTTTAGGTATGGTGCTTTGTTTACCTAAAATATAAAAATCATCAAAATAGTGTTTAGCGCTCGCTGTATTATTACCAAACCCTATTACTTTTTTACCATTTCGTCTTAAAAAGTGCACTAGCGCAGCAAAGTCAGAATCAGATGACGCTATTGCAAAAGTGTCAATCGGCGAGACATACAATGACTCCATAACCCCGACAGTTAACGCAATATCGGCAGCATTACTTTTAGATTTTACAAGTTTTTCTTGGTACACCATTTCTATAGCAAAGCGCGAGCATATATTCACCCAAGGTTTCAGCTGCACAGCCCCAAAGTTGCCATATGCTTTTTTAACCTCAATATGTTCAAACTTAGCCATTATTTGCTCTATATATTTATGGCTTATATTTTCTGCATCTATGAATAACGCTGTTTTTTCCATTTAAACACCTGCTAAAAAAGCCATTAAATATAACTAATTGATACCACTGCAATGCATATTTTGGCAAGTGTAAATGGCTATAAATGTTAATTTTTAAAAACGGAGTTAGTAAGCGGTTTACTCTGTTCAACCTCAAGAGCATTTGTAATGGTGGTGTTTGCTATTTCGTTGAGCGCTTCTTGAGTAAAAAAGCCTTGATGCCCGGTGATCAGGACATTTTTAAAACCAACTAAACGAGAAAATATATCGTCTTGGTTTATTTCGTCGCTGTGGTTTTTAAAAAACAGTTCGGATTCTTGCTCGTATACATCTAGTCCTAAGTAACCTAGTTTTTGTGTTTTAAGTGCTTGTATGCAGGCTTTGCTGTCGAGTAATGCACCACGTGAGGTGTTGATAAGCATAACGCCGGGCTTCATTTTAGCGAAAGCATGTTCATCGATTAAATGATGGGTTTGATCGTTTAGTGGGCAATGCAGCGAAATAATATCGCTTTGGGTAAGTAACGTGTTTAGGTCGGTAATGGAGTAGTTACCCGGTATTGCATTTGGGTCGCACACTAAAACGTTTGCGCCAAATCCATTGAGTATATTACACAGTGCTAAGCCAATTTTTCCGCACCCAATAATGCCCACTGTTTTGTTGTGCAAGTTAAAGCCAAGTAACCCATTTAGATCAAAGTTGTCTTCGCGCACGCGGTTGTAAGCTTTATGTGTTTTTCGGCTCAGTGTAAGCATAAGCGCAATACAATGCTCAGCTACGGCTTCGGGACTGTATGCTGGTACACGCAAAACATGAATGTTATGTGCTTTTGCCGCATCTAAATCAACATTATTAAAACCGGCACAGCGCAGTAATATAGTATTTACACCTTGGGCTGCTAATAGCTTTATAACTTGAGCATTAACTGTATCGTTTACAAATACACACACTGAATTGTAATTGCTTGCTAACACCGCAGTTTGCTCGTTAAGCGACTGCTCAAAATAGGTTATTGCTAAGTTATTATGAGTTGCAATACTCTGTTCAAAAAAAGGTTTTTCGTACTTTTGTGCGCTAAAAAAAGCAATGTTCATGGTGTGGCTCCAACAATTTGGTGCGTTTAAAATAGTTAACCTGTTTAAATTAAACTACGTTACTGCCATGTGCTCAAGTAGCGATTACTTTTTATTTACAGCGCTGTGCGCCTATTTAAAGCAGACATAATGGGTGTTGCTTTTATGTCACTTGGTTCAACGGCTTTCTGTAGGTGTGTTTCGATAACCTGTTTAAGTGTTTCAGGTTTAGTACGCGGTGCATAGCGTGCGACTAATTGCCCCTGTGAGTTAATTAAAAACTTTGTGAAATTCCATTTCACTGCACGGTTTTGTGAAATACCGCGGGTATGGCATTTTAAATAGCTAAATAAAGGGTGAGCGTCTGGGCCATTTACCATAACTTTACCAAATACTTTAAACGAAACACCAAACTGCATTTGGTAAAAATCTCTGATAGCTAAATTATCAAGTGGCTCGTTTTGTCCAAATTGGTTACATGGGAATGCAAGTACCGTAAAGCCACGATCCTTGTACTCTTGGTATAGCTTTTCGAGAGCATTTAATTGCATTGAAAAACTACATTTACTGGCTGTATTGACAATGAGTACGGTTTTGCCTTTTAACTCGCTTAAAGAAAAATTCTCACTGTTATAAAGTGGTGCATTAAACTGATAAATACTATCCATTGGTTACCTACTTAATTTCCAATTGGTGGAAATTTTACAAAGACTTTCATTCGCTTTTTTGTTGGCCGGTTGACATAATCGGGACCTAGTTTCTAAGTTAGCAGTTAAATAGGTCATTTTTATGTCAATGAAAGTCGCATTTATAGGTTTAGGCGTAATGGGTTACCCAATGGCGGGGCATTTAGCCAATAAAGGGCATAGCGTATGTGTATTTAATCGTACGCAATCAAAGGCGCAAAGTTGGGCTGAACAGTACAAAGGAAGCGTTGCAGATACCCCACGCAAAGCTGCTCAAGGCGCTGATATTGTGTTTATGTGTGTGGGTAACGACGACGATTTACGTTCTGTAGTTTATGGCGACGACGGTGTTTTGGCGGGTATGTTACCGCATACCATATTAGTTGATCACACAACAACCTCTGCAGAAGTTGCCCGTGAAGTAGCTGCAAAAGCGGCGCTGCAAAATATTGACTTTATCGATGCGCCAGTGTCCGGCGGACAAGCCGGAGCAGAAAATGGCGTTTTAACGGTAATGGCTGGTGGCAATGAAGCTGTATTTGCAAAAGTACAGCCTGTAATGGCGGCGTTTAGCCGTTTTAGCCAATTGTTAGGTGGCGTAGGCTCGGGCCAGCTTTGTAAAATGGTTAATCAAATTTGTATTGCCGGTGTTGTACAGGGTTTAGCCGAGGGCTTACATTTTGCTAAGCAAGCAGGGCTTGATGGCGAAAAAGTAATTGAAACCATTTCTAAAGGTGCTGCAGGGTCGTGGCAAATGGAAAACCGTTACAAAACAATGTGGGCAGGTGAGTACGAGTTTGGCTTTGCGGTAGATTGGATGCGTAAAGATTTAGGTATCGCACTTGATGAAGCTAAAAACAATGGTGCGACGTTGCCAATGACTGCAACGGTCGACCAATACTACGCTGATGTACAAGCACTTGGTGGCGGCCGATACGATACTTCAAGCCTACTTGCACGAATAGAGGCGCTGCATAAAAAATAACTATGTATGTGTTTTAAATTAAATAGGTTTCGCGTTTAACGTGTAGACGCTAAGCTTGCTTGCGTGATGGGCGAAGCCCATAATAATTTAAACAAAAACGCGACGATTGAGTAATTAAAGCGTCGCGTTTTTATATGCGCTGACCAATACGCTTAAAGGAAAATTACATGCTTTGCGCGTAGTTATAAAGCGCTTTTAAAATGGTCAGGTTTTTTTCGCTGTCGTCGTGTTCATGGGCCAAGTTTTCAAGGGTGATCATAAAATCTTGTGCGCTAATTGAGGGTTGATCCTCCCCGTGCATTAACTTGTTTTGACAATACTGGCGCCATTGATCAAGTTCTTGCTGGTTGAGTGTTTCTGGCCAGTTTCGCGCGCGGTATCTAAACAGTAATGTATTGAACTTTTTATCTTCAAAATCTAAATTTAAACCCGCTAGCTCGTCTGGCTTAGCATCGCGAATAATCGCAAATTTAGCTTTATCGGCATGGCTGGTAAAACCATCGTAAAGTAAGTAATCAACGTTAGTGGTCGCGCTGTAATCGCCTTGCTCGTTAAACACTTCAGTGACTTTATCGCGAAGGTCGGTATTTGCTTTTAAAATAGCTAAATTAGCGAGGCACTGCTCGCGGTCAATGCCTAAACGGGCTGCGTTTTCAGGCAATAATGTTTTTGCAGGCGCTAAAATAGGGCACTTGTTTAAATGCACCAGTTTTAAGCCAACAGGTAAATCGCCCTCGGCTAAATCTACGCGTTTGGTGTATAAACGTTTACGTAATTCTTCTACATTTAAATCAAGTAACACTTGCGGACTTTGGGTTAAATCAAAGCAAATAACCGCGTTTTTATTTACCGGATGAAAGCTCATAGGCGCCACCCACGTTGTACACCCTTGCGTTGCAGGAATACGCGATGAAGTATGTACCAGCGGCGTCATGTTAAATACATCAACCAACTCGCCAAGCGCTTTTTTATTCCGCAGCCCAAAAAAGAAGTTATAGAGCTTAGGCTGTTTTTCTTTTATTAGCTTAGCCAGTGCAATAGTGGCAGTTACATCGCTTAGCGCATCGTGCGCAGCGGCGTGTTCAATACCATTAGCTACTGTTAAATGTTCTAACTTGAAACTTGGGCTACCGTCTTCTTTTAACGGCCATTCAATACCTTCAGGGCGAAGCGCATAACACGCACGGACCAAATCAATAATATCCCAGCGGCTATTATTGTTTTTATATTCACGCTCGTACGGGTCGTAAAAGTTACGATAAAAGCTATAACGGCTTACTTCGTCATCAAACCGAATACTGTTATAACCTGCCACACAGGTGTTTGGCGAACTAAATTCGGCATGAATTTTTGCTATAAACTCAGCCTCAACCAAGCCTTTTTTCATCGCCACTTGTGGCGTTATACCCGTAATTAAACATGCTTCAGGGTGGGGCAAGTAATCCGCTTGCGGCTTACAATATTCAATAAGCGGCTCGCCAATAATGTTTAAATCAAGATCGGTACGAATACCCGCAAACTGGCTCGGCTTATCCTTTTGAGGGCTCGCCCCCCAAGTTTCATAATCGTGCCAATAGATTGTTGCTTGATTTTGCTCTTGATATGCCATAGTAAACCCTGAGTAGTTAACTTAAAAGCGCCTAAATATGCGCCAAGTTACTAAAATAATGAATTATTTAGATTATGGCATATGGACGAGGGAGTTTATAGGTTTGGGTGATAAATCAGTATATGGATAAGTCCTAGGCAAGACGTGACCCAATAGTTTCTTTTTACTGGTTCTGATATATTCAAAATACAAGAACTAGGGACAGCAAAGATATGACCGCTAAATCAAGTACTAGAAAAAGTTTACCAAAAAGTAAAAAAGAGTTTTTACCTTTGGTACAAAATTTATTTCAGTTAAGCGATTCTGAAAAAGCCTATAATCATGAGTTCACAAATTTTCCAATTGACGATAAGGGCGGTGCTTTTTCGGTTAATAATAAAGGTGAACTTACAGGCTTGATATTAAAAACTACTGAAAAACCTAACTTAGACTGGGATTTAATATCAAAATGTAAATTTTTAGAGGTTTTACATTTAGAGGGTTTTAAACTTGAGCATGTTCCAGACGAAGTTTTTGCAATAACAGGACTAACCAATTTAAAGCTCATTAATCTCCAACTCAAAGAAATACCAGAAAATATTTGTAATTTAACGTTATTAGAATCTTTAGATGTTTCTAATAATGAAATATTCGAATTACCAAAAACTACACTAAATCTAATAAATTTAAAAAGAGTAACCTTAGATGATAATAAGTTTACTCTTTTTCCTGAAGTGATTTTCAACTTTTTTAACCTAAGGGGGTTAAGTTTATGTAACAATAGTATTGAATTAATCCCTTCCGGTATCGCATGTCTGAAAAAACTCACCTTACTGGATATAAGCTTTAATCGCTTATCAGCATTACCAACTGAAATTTTTGAACTAAAAAGGTTAGTTATTTTAGCGGCTAATAATAATAGTATAAATGCTATACCTGAGGCGATTGGATATTCTGATGAGTTAGAGTTTTTAAATTTTTCAAGTAATAGGATTAAAAAGGTACCTGATAGTTTACTAAAATTAGAACGTCTGTTTATGTTTGATATTGAAGATAACTTAGTGTCTATACCAGATCTTTCTTTTCATAAACTTGAACCTAGTGAAAAAATACAAACTTTATTAGCTATCCAAAGTAGTAAATCCTCCCAATTGAAACAGGCAAAGGTTTTAGTTGTTGGTGATGAGAGGGTTGGAAAAACATCTATTATCAATAGGATGCTTGGTAATCCACATAATGAGAACCAAACGTCTACACAGGGAATCGATATATCGAGTTTAGACTTTAACGAATACAAAGCTCATATCTGGGATTTTGCAGGTCAAGAACTTACTCATCAAACCCATCAGTTTTTTTTGACCGAACGAAGTCTATACCTTTATGTAATAGATGCCCAAAAAGAAGATAACCAAGCCAGAGATTTACACTGGTTTAATACAATAAAAAGCTATAGTGAAAATTCCCCGATAATTGTAGTCGTGAATCATTGCGACCAAAATTTAAACTATCAATTTGATCTTCAGAGGTATCAAAATACTTATCAAGTGGTAGATGTAATTTATACAAGTGCTTGTAATTTGAACTCTTTATCCGATGACGTTAAGCATAAAATAGGCGATTCAATAGATAAGTTAAATAAATCTATTTCAAGGCAGCTTCCAAAACTTCCAGGTATTGAAAGGCAGATACCTGAGAGTTGGCACATTGTAAAAAGTGCAATGGAAACTTTTAAAGAGACACAAAATGTTATTGAAAAAAATATTTATGAGGATGAGTGTGAAAAAGCCGGTGTATTGGGCTCTCCTTTGCAAACTGCATTACTTAAAATTTTAAACAGTATAGGAACTGTTATTGCTTACCCAGATGATTTTAGGTTAAAACTTACGCAGATATTGAAGCCTGAATGGGTGACAAACGCAGTTTATAAAATAGTCCGAAGCCCCGCCAAAAACCCGGGGCTATATACCGAGGAAGCTATAAGTGAAATTTTAAAAGATGGTTATTCACACCCTCAACAGCAATGGCTTATTGATTTATTAATTAAGTTCGAGTTAGGATTTCGTGTCTCAAATTTTGATTTGTTAATACCTATGAGGCTCCCTTCTGTAATGCCTGAATTTGACAAAAGTCGTTATCAGCAAGGATTAAATATAAGGTTTAATTATCATAGGGTTGGTTTATTAAAATCAAACGTACTACCTCAACTTATAGTTCGCATGCATCCATATGTTGACGAAAACACAACTAAGTATTGGAGGCATGGGCTATTTTTGGCCCACGGTGGCTGTCAAGGTGTAATTATTTCGGATGAGCCTAATCAATGTATCGATGTTTATTTATCAACAAGAGATGAAGATGCTAGAGCATTATTGCAATGGCTGCGATCAAATTTACAAAAGATAGAACATTCACAAATACAAGCAAATGAGAGTGAGGCACTTCCTTATAAAGAAGAAATTACGATTTATGATGAAAATTACATTTCTCCCATCGGTTATGTCAATTATGAAAAAGTTGAACGTGCTCAAAAAAAGGGCAAAAAGACAATTGAGGTTGAAGTTCAGTATCCTGAAACTGGGAAAGTCGATGATATTGATATTGAGGTAGCTCCACTTCTCGGATTATATAAGGCACCTGAGCTTTCATATAATATTAAGGGCTTAACAGATGTCATTGTAAACATTCTTCTAAGACTTACTGACTTTCGCTCTAAAATAATCAATGAAGAAGAAGATGATATAAATGACAGGCTAAGAGAATCTCTTATTTCTAGTGGTTACTCTGTAAAAGATCAGTCAAGGGGTGGTTTTAGTGGTAGTGCTATGGGGGTAGGTGAACGCGATTTAGTCATGATGAATCAATTTGGCCAACAAGCTACACTTATAGAAGCTATGTGCTTGAACAGTGTAGTAAAAAAGACAATTAACACTCACTATGACAAGCTTATTAATAACTATAATACACAAGGTAATTCATTTGACTTTTTAATCACCTATGCAAAGGTTAAGAATACTAATAGTTTTTGGGATAAATATCAGCAAAATTTCAATAACATCCGAGATTTCAGTAGTATGCACACAGATAAGTCAGTACTTAAAGTAGGGCACAGCTATATTGAGATGAATGGAAGTACGGAAGGTCGAAAAATAGTTCATATTGTAATTAACTTTGGTGTTAAACCATAGATATTTGAATTGTGTTGCGTAAAGCGAGCATCAGCTTTATGCAATGCATTAGACTAAAGTCTATAGGTTAGATTTCTTCACTTATTAGGTTTGTTTTTATCGTTTGTCGGTTTGATGGGAATTCTCTAAAGTTCAGTTGTCGGCAACAAGCACGACTTAACCAAACAGGATTATGACCATGAAAACTTTTATCAAAACTATCGCTCTTAGCTCTCTACTTACTTGTTCAGCTGCTGCAATGGCTGATCAAAGTGATTACAAATTAATGGTTATCGAAACTGCAACAGCGCCACAGCCACTTGAGCAATCTTTTAACAGCTGTGCACTTAATGTTAAGTCAAAAAACTATGCACAAGCTGAAGAAGTTTGTACTAAAGCAATTGCGCTTTTAAAGGATGCTGACGCACCACGTTTTAAAGTACGCCAGCTTACTTCATACGCACTAAGTAACCGTGGTGTTGCGCGTTTGAAATCGAATAACGAAACAGCAGCTTTAGCCGATTTGTACGAAGCTAACGAAATGTCTAACAGCACTATGGTATCGCACAACTTAAATCGCGCTAAAGAAGAGCTTTCTTTATAAGCTTTTAGCAAGCACATTTTAAAAAAAAGCCCCAGCTAGGTTTAACCTGCTGGGGCTTTTTTGTATCAGCATTATTGTAGTTTGTACGATTACGTGCTTATTGCTAAGAGTAATTGCATTACCCATAGTTTATTAAATGTAAGTACCTAAAAAGTTGGTATATTTATAATGATGTTAGACTAAAGTCTATAGGTTAATTTTATTCACTTATTGAGTTTGTTTTTATCGTTTGTGAGGTTTGAGCTTTTACTCTAAAGTTCAGTTGTCGGCAACAAGCACGACTCACTTAATTAGGAAAGGCAAACCATGAAACGTACACTTTTAAAAACCATCGCTCTTGGCTCATTATTAACTTGCTCTGCAGCTGTAATGGCTGATTCAAGTGACTACAAATTAATGGTTATTGAAGCGCAAACTGCGCCATTGGCACTTGAAGAGTCATTTAATAGCTGCGCACTTAACGTTAAATCTAAAAACTACGCACAGGCTGAAGCTATTTGTACTAAAGCAATTGCACTTTTAAAAGATGCAGACGCACCACGATTTAAAGTACGCCAGCTTACCTCATTCGCGTTAAGCAACCGCGGTGTAGCGCGTTTAAAAGCGAACAACGAAACGGCTGGTCTTGCTGATTTATACGAAGCTAAATCAATGTCTAACAGTACAATGGTGTCGCACAATTTAACACGTGCTAAAGAAGAGCTTTCTTTATAGTAAGTATTACCATAGTGAAAAAGCCGATGTGAGAGTGATCTTGCATCGGCTTTTTTGTGTTTACTGTTTTTTAAAGTGCTCATTATCTATTCATCATTGCGGGTCAATAATACATTTAATTGTTTAACTCAAAGCAGAATCCTATTTTGAAGCCCATAAAAATATTACTACTCAGCTTGGTCGCTATTATATTAACCATAGTGCTAGCCCTGTTCGTTTTACCTGAAAAAATCATTAATCCCGTATTAGGGGCAACACCTAAAGATTGGAATCATGCTACTTTTTGGTATGAGCCATGGGGGAAGTCCGGTGTTCATAAAGGCATTGATATATTTGGTAAAAAAAATACGCATGTTGTTGCACCGGTTAATGGGGTTGTTGTGTTTAGCGGTGAGCTTAAAAGAGGCGGTAAGGTAGTTGCTATACTCGGGCCTAAATGGCGGGTGCACTATGTAGCGCATTTAAATAGTTACAGTGTAAGTGAAGGTGACATTGTGAAGTTAAATGAAAATATTGGCTTACTGGGTAACACAGGAAATGCAGCGGGTAAGCCACCTCATGTTCATTATTCAATTGTGTCTTTATTTCCACTACCTTGGCTTGCAACAAGTGAAAGCCAAGGTTGGAAAAGAATGTTTTATATCAACCCACATACAAAACTGATTAGCCGGTAATGGTCAGTGACTAGGGTCTGTTGATCTTTGCGGATTGAAATTTATTCAAACTAGGCGCTATTTAATCGAGGCGCGAGGTTTGTAACCTAGTGGGCTAAGTAAAAACTGAGTTACAAAGAGTAAATAGCCCCTAGGAAGAACCTCTAGGGCAACGCCTGTTTGGCATTAATGCTACGTTATCGCCAATTTATGGGGAATAACCACACTACATAGGCTCTGCCTTGCCTAAATACCAAACAGACTGCTGCAAATTTAACCTTGAAAGGTCAACAGACCCTAATAAATAATACAAATTTTTAGTTATTGAATAGCTACAGCAAGCTGATGATAAAGGCCAATACCTACGATTACATTGAACGGAAAAGTAACACCCAGCGAGCTAAGCATGGCAAGGCCTATATCGGCTTTAGGAATAGCGGCTTTGATTGCTGCAGGTGCTGCAATGTAAGAGGCACTGGCTACTAAGCTACCTAGTATAACCACTGAACCAAGTTCTAATCCTAATAAAGTACCTACGCCCACACCTACTGTGCCCAAACATAGCGGGGTAATAATAGCAAAAGTGGCTAATTTCCAATGTTGCCAAGGGAAAGGGCGCAGTGTTTGTGCAGCTACTAATCCCATTTCTAGTAAAAATAAAGCGAGGACTACTTTAAAACTGCTTGTTAATAAGCTGGTAACCTGGCTGCCTTGCGATGTGCCGTACATCATGCCAATAATTACACCACCCACTAATAAAATAACACTTTTGTTTGTGAGGGTTTCGTGCCAAAGCGCTTTTAATGAGAGTGCATTTGTTTGGCCTGGGTCTTTATCGAGCTTGCGATAAAGTAATAAGCCAACAATAATAGCGGGAAGCTCTAGCATAACTAAATAGAGCGTTACCTCAGCGCCAACGGCTAAATTTGCAGATTCGGCATACGCTAACGCAACTGCGAACGTACCTGCACTCACCGAACCATAATGCGCTGCAATACTTGCGCTGTTAGCCACCGATAATTTAATAACGTATTTTAAAATGGGGTATAGCATTAGCGGAATAAGTGCACCTAAGAGCATCACTGTGCCCATTTCTGGTAGCAGTTGCCAGCTTAAATTGCCGTGAAGTACCATGCCGCCTTTTAAACCAATAGTTAGCATGAGTAATAAGCTTAGTGTTTCGTAGGTTGCTTTAGGAATGGTTAAATCAGAGCGTAATATTCCCGCTACTAATCCTAAAATAAAAAACATAACAACTATATCAGGCACAACATTTCCTTTTAAATATGAAATTAAGTGGCGCTATTGTATTTAAAACTTTGTATAGTAAATAATAAAATAAATACTAGTTAGGTATAAATAATTATCTATAGGTGGTGGTTGTGGATTTACGACATATTTCATTTAGGTTGCTCGAAGTGTTTATGAGCGTAGTAAAAACAGGCTCAATTAGTGAAACCGCGAGGCGATTGCACTTAACTCAGCCTACTGTATCGCTGCAAATTAAACGCTTACAAGAAGCCGTAGCTGAGCCGTTAATGGTTATGCAGCATCAAAAAATGCATGTGACCGAAGCTGGACTTGAGCTTTATAAAACCTGTCAGCAAGTATTTGGACACTTTGAAGATTACCAAGACTTTTTAACAGAACTAAATGGTGGTGAGCGAGGTAGGTGTAAAATAGCCATGGTCAATACCGCACAATATATTTTGCCCAAATTATTAGGACCCTATAGTAATTTACACCCGCATGTAGAGCTTCCACTAGAAATTGGTAACCGTGCAGAAGTGCTAAACCGATTTGAGCGTGGTGAAGACGATATTTACGTATTCAGCCATCCTCCATCGCTTGAACATGCGCAAGCTGCACGTTTTTTACATAATCCGCTTGAGTTTATTGTGCCGGTTAATCATCCGCTTGCACAATTAGAGTCAGTAAAGCTCAGCGACTTAATGCAATACCGATTTTTATTACGTGAAAATGGCTCGGCAACGCGCATGTTATTTGAAAGCGAACTACAAAGCCGTGGTTTAGTACTGAGTGATTCAGTGCAAATGGCTAGCAATGAAGCAATTAGAGTTGCGGTATCTTCGGGTATGGGAATAGCCGTTTTATCTCGCCATGTACTCGAAAAAGACGATGCAAGCTTTAAGGTATTAACTGTTACCGATACTCATTTAGCTAGCCATTGGTATTTTGTTATGCGAACCGACAGGCATATATCGCATGCTGCACGAAACTTTTTAAAATTTGCACAGCAACATTTAGAGCAATACCTCGATTCGCAGTGGGTACGAAACGAGTTAGATAATTTGCAACTAAATTAATTTATATCCGGGGTTGAGTCTCTTAAAATTAGCTTAGGCTCAAACACCTGAGTAACCGTTATGCCGCTTTTTTTATAAATATCTTTAAGCACTAAATTTGCTGCTGCACGGCCCATTTCGGGTACTGGGTTATCTATTGTGGTAAGCGTAGGGTAAAGGTAATTGGTAAAAATAACGTTATCAAACCCAATTATTGCTAAATCTTTAGGTATATTAAAGCCATGCTCGCGAGCGTATTTCATTGCACCCGATGCCATTTCGTCATTGGCGCACACAAGAGCCGTAATTTGTGCTTTATTTTGAATAAAATGACGCAGGCCATCGCTGCCACCGGTTTCTTTAAAGTCGCCCACATAATACAAGCTTTCGTCAAAGGTGAGGCCATATTCTGCAAGCGCCTTTTTGTGGCCTTTTAAACGATCTGAGGCGTCTTCTTTAAATTGTGGACCGGCAATATAAGCAATACGTTTATGCCCTTTATTGATCATAGCTTTTGTTGCAAGGTAGCCACCCATAACATTATCGAGACTAATGCAGTTTTGCTCTATTTCTTTAACGTAGCGACTCATTAAATAAATAGGGGTTTTACCTTTACTGAGCTCAATTAAATACTCGTTAGATACCGCTTCTACGTGAGCAATAATGGCGTCGCAATTACGGCTAATTAAAAATTCAAAACCGTTTTTTTCTTTTTTTTCATCACTGTGGCCGGGCGTAATAATTACGTGTTTACCAGCTATGCGCAATTGCTCTTCAATGGCCGACATCATTTGTCCAAAAAACGGGCCGTCTAACTCAGACACTAAAATGCCTACACTG
Source organism: Pseudoalteromonas sp. SIMBA_162 (assembly GCF_046535955.1). NCBI lineage: Bacteria > Pseudomonadati > Pseudomonadota > Gammaproteobacteria > Alteromonadales > Pseudoalteromonadaceae > Pseudoalteromonas > Pseudoalteromonas sp. SIMBA_162. Next base: position 135,792 of record NZ_JAWJBQ010000001.1, read on the forward strand.
TTAGTGCGGCTTGATGCTAAAGAGCGTGCAATAGAGCTTGGCTGATAGCCGAGCTCTTTCATCGCCTCTAATACCTTTTTTTTAGTTTTTTTACTTACGTAGTCGTTGTCGTTAAGCACCCTAGAAACAGTTGATAAAGACACTCCTGCCATTTCTGATACTTGATAAATAGTCGCCATTTATATCCTAGCTTGTACGCATTTGTTTTAAATAAAATTTATAAAACATAAATTGTGATTAAATGTTAATTTACACATTACTGCGCCTAATTGCTAAATCTTCTGTTATTTTTTGGGTTATTGCAGGTGTAAGCGGATAAATAAGCATCAACGCGGCGCCTAAAAATGCAAAAGCAGCAGGGATCCAGCTCATTAACAACTGCATAGCGGGAAGGGTTTGGTTAATTGTAAGCTCATCCATACCGTTATACCCATAGCTTGCAAGTACCACTAATACGAGTGCCCCAGCAAAACCACCTCCCGTTTTTTGTACAAAGGTGCCTGCAGAATAAATAAGCCCGGTTGCGCGGCGTTTATTTTTCCACTCGGAGTAGTCGGCAGAATCTCCCAGCATGCTAAAAAACAAAGTAGGCATCATAGCGGCAAAAAACTCAGCCGCGCAGCCAAACGTAAATACAGCGACAATATTATTGCTAGGCACCCAATAAAATGCAGTGGTTAATAAGCCGCTTAGCAACAACGATGCAATAAATAAATTGCGTTTGCCCATAATTTCAGCCAGCTTGCCTGTAGCAAGTGCACCAAATATAGATACTATTAATAAGGCAATAAAATATTGCCCTGCCATGAGTTCATCAGCAACGTGGTACTTAAAATAATAGGCAATAACACCATATTTTATTCCGTTAAACATCATGGTTAAAAAGCCAATACCCAATAAAACGAGCCACGGTTTATTTGTTAGTAAATCGACCATATCGCGCTGCGAACCGGTTAGGTTTTGTTTGTTTTTATTAAGTAGTTTTTTTATAACAACAGTCATTGCCGCCATAACTAAAGCAAAAAATAATCCGCTGTATAAATCGCGATAGTAAAAAAACAGCGTTGTTGATAACAAAGGTAATATTATAAATGGTAGGTTTTTAGTTAAATCAAACAGTTCTGATTTTAAACACCCTTGCTCTGAAGCTGGGGCTATTACACGCTCTTTAGTGCTTACAAAGGTAATAACCATAAGCGCAATAAGTAAACTTGCGAACAAATACATAGTGAGCTGATAGCCCTTGGCGTTATCACCGCCTCCAAAGTAAGCGACTAAATCGGGTAAAAAACCCATCACTAATAACCCGCCGGTAAACGCGCCTGCAAATCTGAATCCTGATAGCTTTGTGCGCTCGGTGTCATCGGGGGTCATTACGCCCATAAGTGCAGAGTAGGGTACGTTACTGACTGTATAAGCAAGTGTTAAACCAATATAAGTAACGTAGGCATAAATAAGTTTATTGGTTTCGCTAAAGTCAGGTGTGGTAAAGCACAGCACCATAAACAAACCTAAAAAGGGCGCGGAGTAGAGTATCCACGGCCTAAATTTTCCAAAGCGTGACTGCGTTCTATCGGCAATCATGCCCATAATTATATCGGTTACACCATCAGATAATCTAACCACTAAAAACAGCATGGCGGCCGCTGCAGCCGATATGCCAAAGGTGTCGGTATAAAATACCGCTAAATAGGCCAATGCGCCACGCCATACTAAATTAGCACCCGCGTCACCCATGGCATAACCGACTTTTTCGTATAAAGGGAGTTTGTTCACAGTGTGTGTTCTTATTGTTATAAGCCGATAATTTATCGGCTTGTTATGAGTTTAGTGTACGCTTTACCACTGGCTTTAACAGTTCGTTTTTGTGTGTTGTAGTCTACGTGTACTATACCAAAGCGTTTTAAATACCCTTCTGCCCATTCAAAATTATCCATTAGGCTCCACGCAAAGTAACCATCTACCTTAACACCTTGTGCTGTTGCATTATGTAGGGCATTTAAATGCTCTTGGTAATATTCAATACGATCGTTGTCTTTCACTTCACCGTCTTTAAATTCATCAGCCATGGCTGCGCCATTTTCGGTAATATAAATAGGTGGTAGGGTGTATTTTTCGTTTAACGATACAAGTAACTCTGTAAGCGCTTTAGGGTAAATTTCCCAGCCAATATCGGTCATTGGGGCTTTGTGTGGCAGCTCATGATAAAAGTCTGTTTCGCTTGCTTGATAATGCATACGGGTATAAAAATTCACACCTAAATAATCAAGTGGCTGTGCAATAATGTCCATATCGCCTGGTAAAGTATCAGGGCGCTGGGCTTTAGGTAATTGGTTAATAATATCAGGGTATTGACCTTGCATTATTGGCTGCATATACCATTGATTTATGTAGTCATCAGCAAATGCAGTGGCGTTTAAATCTTCTTCGCATTGGGTAACTGGGTAACAAGGCGTAAAGTTAAGCACAATACCGTTGAGTGAATTAGGGCTATTTTTAGCAAGCACTTGCATCGCTAATCCGTGGCCAAGTAGTAAATGATGCGCAGCTTTTCGCCCGTATTCTCGCCCAACAATACCAGGTGCATGTACGCCAATTTCGTAGCCTAAATAAGAGCTACAAAATGGCTCGTTTAGTGTTGCGTAAGAATGTACTCGCTCACCAAAGGCTTGAGTAATTAAGTCTGCGTAATGTGCAAATTCGTAAGCTGTGTTTCGGTTAAGCCAGCCGCCTTCGTCTTCAATATGTTGTGGTAAATCCCAGTGGTACAAAGTAACAAATGCTTTGATATTACGACGTTTTAGCTCATCTAAAATATCGGTGTAAAACTTAACGCCTTTAGGGTTTAAATGGCCTTTTTTGGTCATTACACGGGGCCAAGAAATAGAAAGCCTGTAGGCGTCTACACCTAGCGACTCAATTAAGTCTATATCGTCTTGCCAACGAGTGTAGTGCTCGCAGGCTACATCACCATTCGAATTATCAGCAATTTTACCCTCTTTACTACAAAAGGTATCCCAAATGCAGGGGAGACGATCTGCTGCGCCACCCTCAATTTGAAAAGACGCTGTGGCCACACCGTAAGTAAAGTGTTTGGCTAAAAGTGGTGAGCCACTAGGTAAAGATAATTGTTTCATTAAGCGAAAACCCCTGCTTTATTTTTAGTAAATTTGCTTTTATAAAGTTAAAGTTGGAAGCGCTTCCATAATTAATTTGATTAATCGCTGGGTATAGTATTTAATAACTTTCAGGAAGCGCTTCCATATTTAGGTTAGTGGCTATTGTTTAACAGGTCAATAGTTATATTTAAATAAGCAAATTACATTATAAAAACACACCCAGACAACACAGGGCCATAACAATGAAAAAAAGCTTAAACACAAAAGCATTAAAAATTATTTCCCTTTTAGTGGGAGGAATATGTGTTTTAACAGCCTGTAATAAACAGCAAACGCAAGTTAGTAACAATCATACTAACGTCTCGGAGCATGAGCAGGGTGATATAACACTTTGGCCAACTCTTAAAAACAAAGTACAAAAAAGTGCCGAGATTGAAAATACAATTGCTGGTTATTTAAAGTCGATGACGCTTGAGCAAAAAGTAGCGCAAATGATCCAACCAGAAATTCGCGATATAACCGTTGAAGATATGCGCAAATATGGGTTTGGATCTTATTTAAATGGTGGAGGCTCTTTTCCTGATGCTAATAAGCATGCTACTCCTGCTGACTGGATAGCGCTTGCAGAGAGTATGTATCAAGCATCGGTTGATGATACGCTTGATGGCAGTAAAATCCCTACCATGTGGGGCACCGATGCCGTACATGGGCACAATAACGTCATTGGTGCGACATTATTTCCACATAATATTGGTTTGGGTGCTGCTAATAACCCTGCGCTTATAGAGCAAATTGCAGCGGCAACAGCGGTAGAAGTAATGGCTACAGGGATTGATTGGGTGTTTGCACCTACCGTAGCTGTAGTGCGCGATGATCGCTGGGGCAGAACCTACGAAGGCTATTCAGAAGACCCTGCAATTGTTCGCAAGTATTCAGCCGCTATTGTAAATGGCTTACAAGGTAGAGCCGATGGCGACTTTTTAAGTGATAAACGCGTAATTAGCACTGTTAAGCACTTTTTAGGTGATGGCGGTACAGTGGATGGCGACGATCAAGGTAATAATATTGATACCGAAAAAGATTTATACAATATACATGCGCAAGGTTATATAGGTGGCTTAACGGCAGGTAGTCAGTCTGTTATGGCGTCGTTTAATAGCTGGCATGGCAAAAAAAATCATGGCAATAAATACTTACTTACCGATGTACTCAAAACCAAAATGGGTTTTGATGGCTTTGTTGTAGGAGATTGGAACGGCCACGGGCAAGTTGCCGGCTGTACTAACGAAAGCTGCCCACAAGCAGTCAATGCGGGGCTTGATATTTTTATGGTGCCTACAGATGCTTGGAAACCACTTTATAACAATACAATAGCGCAAGTAAAAGCAGGTACTATTCCTATGGCTAGAATAGATGATGCCGTTGCGCGTATTTTGCGTGTTAAATTACGTGCAGGTTTATTTGAAAAACCAAGCCCTGCCAAGCGTAAATTCTCAGGTAAATTAGCGCTAATTGGTGCGCCAGCACATCGTGATATTGCCCGCCAAGCGGTGCAAGAGTCTTTAGTACTGCTTAAAAACAATAACCATATATTACCGATTAACCCATCAAGCAATTTACTTATAGCAGGCGATGCGGCCAATAATATTGGTAAACAATCGGGCGGTTGGAGCATTACGTGGCAGGGCACTAACAATAAAAATGAAGACTTTCCTGGAGCCACTTCTATATATGCCGGATTAAAAGCGCAAATAGAGGCTGCTGGCGGTAACGCTATCTTAAGCCCAAATGGCATGTTTGATACTAAACCCGATGTAGCCATTGTTGTATTTGGCGAAGAGCCATACGCAGAAGGGCATGGCGATAAAGACAACCTTGAGTTTGAACGTAATAATAAACGCTCTCTTAAAATATTAAAAACATTAAAGCAGCAAAATATACCAGTTGTTTCTGTGTTTATATCGGGCAGACCCATGTGGGTTAATAGCGAGCTTAATGCATCTGATGCGTTTGTAGCTGCATGGCTTCCTGGCACTGAAGGCCAAGGTATTGCTGATGTATTACTAAGCGATAAACAAGGGCAAGTACAACATGACTTTAAAGGTAAGTTATCGTTCTCGTGGCCTAAATCGCCACTGCAAACGGCTGTAAATAAGGGCGATGCTGATTACTCACCATTATTACCCTATGGCTTTGGTTTAACGTACAAAGATGAAAGTACGCTTGGCAATAATCTAAATGAAGACTCAGGCGTTGATATTAGTAACCTTGCGCCGCTGTCTATATTTAATGGCAGCTTTAAAACACCGTGGCGTTTGTTTTTAAACTCTAATAACCAGCAGCATCAAGTTGCTAGTAATAGTGTAAAGCTTGGCGGCATTACTTATCGTACTGAAGATAAGACCATTCAAGAAGATGCGATGACGTTTAATTTTACAGGCTCTAGTACAAGCTATATCGAAATTAACAGTAACTTTACTGAAGACAAAGTAGCTTATAGTGAGGCCAATTCAGCGCTTAGTTTTAGCTATAAAATAAATACAATGCCAACAGAGCAAGTGCAACTAGGTATGAAATGCGAGCAAGGCTGTGGTGGCGAGCTTAATATTACCAATGAGCTTAAAAATTCAGCCTTAAATACATGGCAAACAATGAGTGTAGATTTAACCTGTTTTACTAAAAAGGGCGTTGATTTTGCCAGAGTAACCAGCCCATTTATTATTAAAACGGCAGGAGAGCTTAGCGTTTCAGTTGCAGATATTGGCTTTGAACCACAAAACGCTAAAAGTGCCAAGATTAAGTGTGAATAATAAAGCGTAAAAATTGTTGTGTGTACCCAAAGCCCTTTTTTAAGGGCTTTTTTCATGCAGGGCAATAGTGTTTTAAAAATTCATGATGCGGCGGTAATTGGCTAACGCGCTGTTCTATTTGCTGTTTAATACCGTGTAAAAAACGGGCGAGTTCTTCATCGCTCATCATGCTGGCTATTAAATGGTGCTGTTCAGGCACAATACCTTGACCAAGCATAACTTGCACCCACGAATCGACTCTAAAAATATCACCATCGTCTAAAAATACACGGCCAGTTTGTTTAAACAAATCAATTTTATGCTGAAGTGTTTTCGGCACTTCCATGGCGCTACAGTGTTGCCAAAATTCGCTGTCATCGCGATTAGTTACTTTGTAATGCAGCACAATAAAGTCGCGAATATTTTCAATTTCGCTTTTAAGTTGTTTGTTGTATTCGTCAATGGCGTGATTGGTTATGCCATTAAACGGAAATAAACGCATAAAACGAATAATACCCGACATAATTAAATGAATGCTGGTGGACTCAAGTGGTTCAACAAAACCGCTTGCAAGACCAAGCGCAAGGCAGTTTTTGTTCCAGCCTTTTAAGCGCCGCCCAGTTTTAAATTTAATAACACGGGGTTCAGTAAGCGCTTCACCTTCAATGTTATTTAGCAATAACGCTTTAGCTTGTTCGTCATCCATATATTGGCTGCAATACACTAACCCATTGCCTACACGATTTTGCAGCGGTATACGCCATTGCCAACCACTTTTATGGGCAATAGAGCGGGTAAGTGGCAATACGGTATCGCTTGTTGATTTTGTTTGTACTGCAATGGCGCTATTGCATGGTAATAAGTGCGACCAATCATCGTAGCCCGTATGCAATGCTTGCTCAATTAATAAGCCTCTAAAGCCGGTGCAATCTATAAAAAAGTCGCCGTTTATTTGCTCGCCACTATTTAAAAGTAATGATTCTATGTGGCCTGTATTAGCGCTTTTTACTACTTTTTGTATTTTACCTTCAACACGCTTTACACCTAATGGCTCTGAAAATTCACGTAAAAACTGCGCGTAGCGGGTAGCATCCATATGGTAGGCGTAGTTAATAGGGTTTTGTTGGTTAAACGCAAATTTACCGGCTTTAGCCGCTTGCAGCTCGTAACAGTAATCGCCAAAAGGGTTGTTTATTCCTAAAGTTTTGCCTTGTAGCCAAAAGTGATGAAACTCACCCGCCCAACATTCTTTGCCTGTTGCGCCAAATGAGTGAATATAACGCGTGTTTTCATCGCCCCAGTTTTCAAAGCTAATACCTAATTTAAAGCTTGCTTGAGTGGCTTTCATAAAAGCTTGCTCGTTTATACCTAGCAATTTATGAAACGTACGAATAGGCGGAATTGTTGCCTCGCCAACGCCTACAGTGCCAATATCGTCAGATTCAACAAGGGTAACGTGTATATTTTTGCCAATTAATTTTGCAAGTGCAGCCGCAGCCATCCAGCCTGCAGTGCCGCCTCCCGCTATTACTACATTTTTAACAGCATTTGTTTTAGTCATTATGTGGCTGCCTATTATTAGATAAAAGATCATTTAAAAGCGCGCGGTTACTCGGTAAGCCTTTTAAGTATTGCGCAATTTTTTCACGGTTTTGTTGATAAAAATAATCGCCAGCTTGAGCGCTGGTAAACGCATTGTGTGCTTGAGGTGTTTGTGTATTAAAGCCCATGCCGTATAAAACATACTGATAACTATTTGATGAAAATACTTCTTCGTTTTCAATAAAGTCAAAGCGGCTAGGGGGCTGAAATTGCCAAAGTTTAAGTAAGTTTTGTAGGCGCTCTGGTGCAGTTGTTAAATCCCGAATATTTTGCCAGTAAGGGTTATCGTCGCGTTCGCTTAAAACATAATGGAGTTTTAAAAATTCGACAACACGTTGCCAGCGCGTGCTAAAACGGTCGTTAAAGCGATTTGCAAGTTGGCTCATATGCGTGCGGTTTTGTGGTAGTTGCTCGCTCAGCATACTAATTGAAAGTTCAACCATGGCAAGTGCAGAGGCTTCAAGTGGCTCTAAAAATCCAGCCGACATACCCACGGCAACACAGTTTTTAATCCAAAACTTTTGTCTGTACCCTGGGCTGAATTTTAATACACGGTAGTTAAGCTGCTCAGCTTGTTGCTCGCTGGTACTTTTAGCTATGTAGCTTTTTAAAGTATCAGTTGCGCTTTCATCGCTTTGGTATTTACTACTAAATACATAACCTGTGCCACGGCGTGTGGGTAGGGCTATATCCCAAATCCAGCCGTTACTTTGCGCAGTAGAGAGCGTTGCAGAGGCAATTGGCTGATTGATGTGTGCATTAGGTACTTGCGCTGCAACAGCGCTGTTGTTAAATAAAATATGATCTTGCGCTATAAACTCACTATTAAAATGCTCACCAATTAAACGCGCACGAGAGCCTGAGCAATCTAAAAATAAATCACCTGTTATATCGCCATTTTTATTTGTTTTTAATGAGGCAATATAGCCATGCTCGTCATTAATAACGTGGGTTACATCGTCAGTAATATGTGTAACATGTAAGTTTTTAACACAGTGGTTTTTTAAAAACTCGGCAAATTTACCTGCATCTAAATGATAGCCATAGTTGGTGACTGCTGCGTATTCGGGTGTTTGTAATTGTTTTGGTGCAAGTGCTGCTTGGCATACAAAACTTTGCATATTAACAACGTCAGCAAACTTTTGGTTAGGTGCAATACGTTGCCAATTTGCGTGTAAATTGGTTTGCTCGTAGCCTTGAGGGTCCATAAAAGGGTGGTAGTAGTTTTCTCCCTTATTTAGGTTGCGCCAATTTATAAATTTAGAACCTTGCTTAAAGGTGGCATCGCACTGGGTTATAAAATCAATTTCTTTAATGCCAATACGCTGTAACGTATTACGCATTGAAGGCCACGTGCCTTCGCCTACACCTAGTATTGGTACGTTTGCTGACTCAATTAACGTGACACTCAAATGTGGATGCTCAGCAGCTAATAAACCCGCACTTAGCCAGCCGGCTGTACCACCACCTAAAATGACTATTTTTTTTATTGGTTTGGTCATGAGTTAAAACCCTAAACTTGATAACACGTAAACTATATCGTTTTAAATACAAAAAAGCCGCTAGTAATAACTAACGGCTTTGCTTGGTATTACCTTTAGAAGTTGTAACGCATACCAATATTGTAGCGTGCGCCTAGTTGTTGTAAGTTCCATAATTGCACTGATGTACGGCCATGTTCGCGGCTGTTTTGCTCAGTAATATTTATACCTTCAACAAAAAACGAAAGCTGTTCGCTGTAGTTGTACGCAACGTTAAAGTCGATTTGATAATACTCTTCAGTAAAACCAGGTTCGTTAACGTAACGCGCTGCACTATTTAAAAACTTATCCCGCCAGTTATAGGCAACACGGGCTTGAAAGTCATCGTTTTCGTACATGGCAATAAAGTTGGCTGTATCGCTTAGCCCTACCAGTGCAAACTGCGTTGTAGAAGGGTTAGCATTTACATCAAAGTCTATATCACCATTAACGGTAGTGTAGTTTGCTTGAACGCCAAAACCGCTTTCACCAAAAAAGTGTTGAAATGCAATTTCAAAACCATCTATGGTGGCGCTTTTATTATTGGTTGGTACTTGTGCAGTAAAATCGAGTAGTGGGTCATCGCTGTTAGCAATAACATCGTACGCCGCTTCAAATTCTTCGTAAGTCATAGAATCAAAATCTACCCCATTTTCGGTAGCCGCAACCATTTGGAATAAGTTTGAATCTGTAACAGCAAGCCCACGGGCTTCAAGCTCTGCAATGGCAGCTTGCGCGCGAGGGCCCGCAGTTGCATCGCGTAAACCATAGTAATTTTGTGTCATTGGCGTTAAACCAATAAAGTTTTCGATATCTTTTGTGTAGTAACCTACCGATACATAACTTGTTTCTGCAAAATACCATTCTGCCGATACATCAATGTTATCTGACTCAAGCGGCACTAAACCAGGATTACCTGTTGACGCTGTTGCTGGTGACGAACCAGGCAATAAGGTTGGCGCTCCCGGTACACCGACAGTAGCGGCAGAACTTAAGTTGTCATACGTTGGACGGGCGATCGTTGTACTGTAAGAAAAGCGCGCTTTTACGTTTTCGATTACTTCTATGTCAAAATCTAAGCTGGGTAAAAAATGATCGTAACTAGATTTTAGTGTGAAATCTTGCTTATCTGAGCCAAAGCGTACGTTAAAATCGTTGTTGCCTTCCCAAGCAATGGCATTTGGCAGGTCGATATTAGCAGTTGAAGTAATATCAGTTGACTCGTGACGTGCGCCAACAACGATGTTGTAAGGCATGTCATTAAAATAACCAGTATAAGTGAACTGAACAAAGGCCGCAGTAATATCTTCTTCTATGGTGCGGTTTGTAGCAAAAGCGCCATCGGCTGCGAAGTTAAATCCATATTGCTCGCCTGCCCAATAACCTATTTGTGAAGCGCTGCCCGTATAGCCTTGATTAAATGAACCAGACGTATCGTAATCGTCAAACTCAGCTAAAAAGTTGGTAGGATTTAAATAACCGTCAGGTAATTCACCAGGGTTTTCAACTCCCCAATTTCCCATCGTGTTACGAGTAAGTGACTGAAGTGAATGGCTTTCCATAGAGCGAGATTCTACGCCAAAGTCAATTACACCGTTTTCCAGCTCATATTTACCATGAAGCCTAAATTCGTTCACTTCAGATTCTTGGCTTGCAAAATTAGAGTCTAATATCGAGGTACCTACATCTGCAGGGTCGAGCGTATTGTTACAGTTTAAGTTAGCGCGTCGACAGTCGTTAAAATCTATACTCATAGAAGGAAGTTCGCGGCTAAAGTCTACTTCTTGTGCATTAATAACATTTGCACCAAGGCCTGCATTAACCCAGCTGCCGTATGGTGCGTCAGGTTTACTTGTGGCTTTTGAATTGTGCGCATCAAACATAAAGCTCAACTCAGAGTTAAAGTAATACTCTACATTTAAACCGATTGAATCATTTTTATTTACTTGATTTAACTCTTGAAATGCTAAACCTAAATCACGCGTTTGTAGATCGCGGCGCTCTTCACGGTAATAGACAGGTGTTTTAACGGTGTTGTCATCAAAGGTTAGCGCACTTTTGTAATTGTCCATCCAAAGAGACTGCTCAGCGCGTGCTTCAAATAAATCTTGTTTAGAGTAGGTGTAATCAAGTGTGGCTGTTAAATCATCAATTGGGCTGTACTGAAATGTTAATTGCGCATTTGTACGCGTACGCTCTCTGTCGGCTATGGTATAACGTAAATCTGATGGCATTGAATAAAGCTGGCCAATCTCTGGTGCGTTAGTTAAAACAATATCGTCAGCTGCTTGAGGAATAGTGCCGTCAAAAGCCGATGTATTCCACTGATTTACAAATGCACCTGTTGATGAGCTATCGCGCTGTTGCATGCTTGCCGTTAACGATGCGCCAAATTTAGCGTCGCTGTCGGTCCAGCTAATAATACCCGAAAGCTCAGGTGTAATGTCATCGCCTACGCGATTAGTTGTATCGTGAAGTGCTTTAACACCAATACTTGAAATAAATCCAGGGTTGTCGAGTGGGCGGGCAGTGTTAATGTTAATAGTTGCACCAATACCACCAGAGGCAATACTTGCTTTACCTGTTTTATAAACTTCAACTGATTTAACGCTATCAGATGCCAAATTAGCAAAATCAAATGCACGAGAATTGGGAGTGCCGCCACCTGCAGGAAGAGAAGCTGCCGGCATAGTACGACCATTTAGGGTTACCATATTGTAATCGGGGCCAAAACCACGAACAGTCACTTTAGACCCTTCACCGTTTGAGCGATCAATCGACACACCGGTAATACGCTGTAGCGATTCGGCTAAATTGGTATCGGGAAATTTACCAATATCTTCAGCAGAAATGGCGTCTACCACACCTGCGGCATCACGTTTTAATCGAGTTGATTCTTTAATGCTACTTTTAAAGCCGGTGACCTGAATTACTTCAACGTCTTGATTTGCTTCTTCTTGTGCAAGCAACGGTAAAGATACAGATGCGCTTAAAATCAAAGATAGGCTGGTTGCTATCTTTGTTTTTCTTACAATATGGTTAGCCATTCGGTTTCCCTCGTACTTTTATCATTATTATTAACAGCTTGTATGAGGCTGTTATTGTGTAAATGTTAACATTGTCAAATGTGTGGAAGCGCTTCCAGAAAAGAAAATTAAAAATCGCCTATGTGGAAGCGCTTCCAGAAATGCTAGACCAATTTCATAGAAGGATCAACTAATGTTTTAATAAAATGAAATATATTTGTTCGAAAAATGTAATTTATACTGTGAGTGAAGGGGTTGGTTAAACTGCATTAAAATTATGCCTAATTAATATGCTTTAAAAGTCTTGCTAGTAATTGAATCTCGCAACATGTAATGATTAGACCCTTGATATATCTGAGTGGATTGTCATAAATTCGAGTTATTGTGCAAGTAAATTAACAAATAATGTTAAGTTGAAATACAGTTAAAAACGGAGCAATCAAATTTAATGAATTATTTGAAATTAGCAAATATCGTTGGGTTCCAAAAAGTGAGTACGATTGTTAAAGAGGTACCATGAAAGCGCATCAGCAAGCAGTAATAGAGCAAGGGCAATGGTTTAAAAATCGTAGCCCCAAGCTAAAAATGTTTTTATTAGCTCACGGTAAAATACTCACTTTGAAAGCCCAACAAGCGCTATTTTTACGTGGCGATGTGCATGATGGAATATACGTTGTTTTAAGTGGCGTTATGCGAATTAGTGGCGTAAATAGTAATGGTAAAGAGGCCGTTTTGAGTTTCATCGATGCATCGTTATGGTTTGGTGAAGTAACGTTATTTGATAAAGGCTTAAGAACCCATGACGTTTACGCACAAACTGACGCTCAGTTATTTTATGTACCACAACGTTCATTAGAGCAACTATTAAGTAAACACCCTGAATATTGGCAGGAGTTTGGCTTATTATTGGCACAAAAATTACGGCTTATGTTTTCTTCAATGGAAGATCATGCATTGCACAGTGCAGAGCAAAAGGTATGTAACAGATTATTAATGCTGAGTGAGCAAACCAATTTTTCAGCGCCATTGGCATTGTCTCAGCAACAATTAGCGGATATGACCTATTTAACACGGCAAACCATAAATCAAATACTACAAAAACTGGTTAAAAAAAATGCCATTAGTTTGGGGTATCAGTGCATTACAGTGTTGGATGTAAGTAAACTGCAGGCGCTTGCTAGTTAACTCAAGCGCTGCACAATAAACCTTCAGTTAAAATTTAAATTTTTGGCCAAATAAAAAAAATCCTCAATTGTTTAACCAGATTTTTGGTTGACTAGCTTTAACTTAGTTTATTTTCACCATTTTTTGGAACCAAAATTGCTACAGATACTACTTTGCAGCAATGGATTTAAGCTAATGATGATAACTTCTTATATAAATCAACATAGTAGCTATGTAAGTGACACTAATGCGGCATTAATAAATAAGAGTGCGGCAACAGATGTCCCCATCCAACAAACCACCCAACAACCGAAAGAGTTTAATGAGCCAAAGGTTGCTAATAACTTTTTACAAAATGCCCAAGAGGCATTGGTTTACCAACGTTTAGGTATCGATAAAGACAAAATAGCAGAGATAAAAGCATTAATAGAAGCGTTATCTGAGAAGTTACAAAAGCAAGGCGCTGACAGTGATTCAATTAACAAAAGATGGACGAACTACAAAAAATGCTCGAACAGGAGTATCAAAATGGACGTGAACGCATGGATACCCAACCAGAACAAGAAAAGGGAAGTATTATTTCGGCGTTAGCTTAAATTTGTAAATGTCGGGTAGGTGACATTGTTGTTGCACGTTTATTTGTTATGTTTAGTGTTTAGCTAAATATTTATTGAGGAATACACCATGCAAACACTTCAACAACAACTTGGCAAATATGGTTTATATCACCGCTCTAAGCGCAATGTGCTTACTCATTTTTTTGGTATCCCACTTATTGTATTTGCCGTTTTATGTTTACTTGCCCGCATTGAAATACCCCTTGGTGGCGTTGTTATTAATGGTGCACAAATATTTGTTTTAGCCTCGGTAATTTATTACGTCATGTTAAGTCTATCGCTGGGTTTAATTATGGCTATATTGTTTACTGCATTGCTGTTTGCAGCTGAGCCTATAGCAGCTATGACATTTTGGCCTTGGTTAAGTATTGGCGTGGGGGTATTTGTGTTTGGTTGGGTGTTGCAATTTATTGGTCATTATTATGAAGGCAAAAAGCCCGCGTTTGTTGATGATTTAATTGGCTTAATTATTGGCCCATTGTATGTAACTGTAGAATTACTATTTTTAATGGGTTTTTATAAACAGCTCGAAATAGAAGTGAACAATATTGCAGGGCCAACTAAGGCGTAAATTCACTTACTCAAATCAAAAGCTTCATTGAGCAAAGAGGTGCCTATGAATTTTAATAATAAAACAGTGTGGGTTACAGGCGCATCGTCAGGCATTGGCAAGGAGCTTGCGGTTCAATTTGCAAAGCTAGGCGCACGCGTCATTTTATCTGCCCGCAATGTTGAAAAGCTCACCGAAGTAAAAGCAACGCTTAAAGGTGATGGGCATTTAATTATACCGCTTGATTTGTCAGCGCCTGAGGCTGTTTTGACTCAGGTTACTGATTTACTGCACACTTTACCTCCTATCGATATTTTAATTAATAACGGCGGGGTGTCGCAGCGCAGTTTATTTTTAGAAAACGACTTTAATGTATACCGCCAGCTTATGGAGGTTAATTATTTTGGTTTAATAGCACTGACAAAAGCGATATTACCTTCAATGGTTGCAAGAAAAAGCGGTTCAATCGTGGCTATTAGCAGTGTGGCGGGAAAGGTTGGTTCAAAGTTTAGAACGGGTTATTCAGGCTCAAAATATGCGGTAGTGGGCTTTATGGATTGCCTACGAGCAGAAGTAGCAGAGCATAATATTCATTGTTTAACGATTTGCCCAGGATCGATTAAAACAGCGATTGCACATAACTCGTTGAACGAGCAGGGCGTCGCACAAAATAAACCCGAAGAATCAATTGAAAACGGCATGGCTGTATCCTGTGCAGCTGAAAAAATGATTAAAGCGATTGCTAACAAAAAAGACGAGGTTATTGTTGGGCAAGGATTAAGTGGTTGGGCACCAACGATAAAACGATTTTTTCCTACTTTATTTAATCGATTAACTGCTAAAACTAACTACAGATAATTGCACTTTTACTATTAATTAAGCTAAATAACAGGCGGTGGTTTTATTAATATTGAAAAGGTAGACTGTATTAAAATTAAATAAATAAGGTAAGGATACTCGTGAAATTTGTATGGCTAAGCCTTTTTTTTGGTGTGTTAATTTGGTCTGGTATTAACCCTAAAGATCAATTCACTTGGTTACTTGAAGTTATTCCCGCAATGATTGGTTTAGCACTTATAGCAAGCACTTATAAATACTTTAAATTAACCTCTTTATTGTACTTTTTTATTTTAGTGCATTGTATTGTGCTGATGATAGGTGGTCATTATACCTACGCAGAAGTACCTTTATTTGATAATTTATTTGGCAGCGAACGCAATAACTATGACAAAGTAGGGCACTTTTTTCAGGGATTTGTACCCGCTTTGCTAGCGCGCGAAATACTGCTACGAAAGCAAGTTGTAAATGGCCGAGGTTGGTTAACTTTATTTGTTATATCTATCAGTTTGGCGTTTAGTGCATTTTACGAATTAATAGAGTGGTGGGTAGCAGTACTGACCGGTGAAAACGCTGAGGCATTTTTAGGGACGCAAGGGTATGTGTGGGATACACAGTCTGATATGGCATTAGCGTTATTTGGTGCTATTTGCTCGTTATTGCTGCTTTCAAAACTACACGATACACAGTTAAAGTATGTAAAAAACTATTAAATACTTCACTGGATAGTTAAAAATGACTCAACAACCTCACAACTACTCAATTAGTACAGACAAGTCTAAGCTTAACTTTAACGTTATTTATAACTTTATTGCTAATAGTTACTGGGCAAAAGGCATACCTAAAAGTGTGATGCAAAAAGCGATTGATAATTCAATGTGCTTTGGCGTGTATAGCCCTAATAACGAGCAAGTTGGTTTTGCACGGGTAGTTACCGACAACGCTACTTTTGCCTACTTGGCAGATGTATTTATTACCCCGCACCTACAAGGGGGTGGCCTAAGCAAATTACTCATTAAAACAGTAGTAGAACACCCTGAGCTACAAGGGCTAAGGCGTTTTTTATTAGCCACATCGGATGCGCATGGCTTGTATGCGCAATATGGGTTTAAACCGATAGATAACCCAGGGCTACTAATGCAAATAAACCCTGCAAATGTGTATGAGGGAAATACTCGAGAGGTATAGTAAAGGGGGGAAGAGCAATGTTTATTTTAAACTCCTTACAGGCCCCAAACTCTTAAAGCTGCTGTATGAATTTCATTTAAAAGTAATAACCCTGCAATACTACCAAATAGCACCCACTTTTTAGATTTTTCAACTTCCTTGGAGCGTCTGTAAGTAACATAGCCAATAAAGGTTACTAGTACAATAACGGCTATTAATGATAATTGATTCTCTTGGTTAAACTTAAAATTCCCCTCAATTATATGATGAGAGAAAAATGAAATAACCCAAAGCGTGAACAAAACAGTAAGACCAATTACATAATTAATAATCTTAAATGTATTAATTGAAGTACCACAAACAGGACAAACATAACTTCGTTCCCTAGCGTTGGGTGTTTTAATCCTTACGGTAATTGTTGAATTACATTTTTTACAAACTAACAGAGACATAAACTCGATTCTATTTAGGGCTTATAACAAGACTGTAGAGTAGCTCCAACAGCCAAACTCAATTAAAAAAGGTTCCTGTAATTAACTCTAAATGTTTTTAAAGCATTGGGTAATGCTATTTGGAACCCATAAAACAGGCTGTTTTTTTAAAATGAGTAATTCTAGAGCTTCAACGCCCGCATAAGCAGCTATTAATAATGGGCTAAAATTATTGAGCGCTGCGACAATAGCCCATTGTTAATTGTCCGAGCGAGTTTACGAGCCTTGGTGCTCTTGCTAAGGCTACTTTGCCAAATATTCTAATATCTCTTGGTTTGGATTTTTAGATAGAGTAGCAAAACTTAAGGAATTAATACTTCCATACTTTTTGGCTGCATCGTGGCTTAATTTGGTATCTTTGCTTGCCCCAAGATCCAACAATTTTTTAACTGCAATAGGATCAGAGTACAAAATTGCAGCATGTAAAGCTGTAAAACCGATACTATCTCTTTGCTCAATGTCAGCCCCACAATTAACCATTGTGCTCAGAACATAATGAAACTTTGTATTTAAAATCTCGCGGCCTGCTACAACTGCACCTAATAGTGAATTAGGCTCAGCATCATTTTCTGGAATGTCAGGACAAGACTCTAACCATAACTCACTTAATGAGCCTTTTATTGTGCCTTTCTGGCCAATGTAATGTAGGTGATATCCGAATTCTTGATTAAGGAATGAGTAAAAGAGAACACCCAAAACACTTACAGGGAACAAGACAATAATGATAAGTTTTTTCACTGCACTTTCCTTGTTTAACAGCTTGTTAGGTTTTAAATACATAATGCCTAAAAATGCTAGCTTGAAAAATAGCTGCTCCGCCCAATACTATTGCAGCCTCGAAGCTGGTAAGGAGTAGTAAGATTATTGATAAAGTCAAAGCTAACAACGGGTAATAGATGAAACCTGTTTTAGATGTTTTACATAAATACCAATGAATGGGCATACCGATTAGAAGCCAGCCACCAAATGATAATACTAAATATGAGCCAATAAAAAATATAAATAGAGCGGCATAATCACTGGCTGAATGATTTGGGAAACCAACCTCATAAAAGTAATATGCGGTAATTAAAAACAATCCCCACCCAATACTTTTTAAAATAGCTTTATCCCAACTTCCCATTTAAATGAATCTTCCTTAAAACCTAACAACTTTATCAGAGGACACTTTCCTCTTTTTATGAGCAATGTATGTCCTCTTGTTTATTTTTAATATTAATAACAAATCCTGTAACACATTACGAGTATTAACTTTAAGTCGGATGGGGTTGTCCATAACACTTTTAACAACAGGCAGAAAAGGGGAAAGTGTCCTCACTTTCTGACTTAGGAGGAAAAATGCCATCGCTTTAGTAAATGCAGTAATTAAAAATTTAAAATGAAAATCAAAAGCTTTTTTAAACCATTTTACTACCTCTAAAAAATGGCAACGGTAATATAAGTAACTACTTTAAATACAATTGTTCGTGTAAGACTATTATAAAGGTAGGTTTTTTGCGGGAGGTAGCTGTAAAAAGGAGGTGATGAATAATTGCTAAACGCGCCTACCTGCTTTTGAAACGGGCAAACACGTTTAATACGAATTCACTTGGCTTTTTTAGCCTCAAGCGCTTCTATCTCACTCCAGATTTTTTCGGCTTCTTCGCTTAACATGGCGTAGCTTTTAATGTCGCCTTTACGCTGAGCTTGCATGCCTTGCTCTAATTTGGCGTCGTACTCTTTGCGTAACTTTTTTGTAGGGTCTGATTTGAATATCGAAAACATGGGACTCGCTTAATTTTATAAAAGTGATAGCACTACCATACGCTACAAATAGCTAAAAAGTTCTTTTTGCAGTAAGGCGCTTACCTTGTTAAATTAAAACAAGGTAAGTAAATTATTTACTATGCTGCGGTTACTAAACAGTTTTATAGCTCAGGCTCTAGGCGTTTAATACCTTGGCCATCTAGGCCTAAGTAAATGTAGCCATCATCCCCTTGCGCTAAGCTTCTTACGCGGCCAATGCCCTCTAATATTTTTTCTTGGCTTTTTAGTGTATCGTTTTCAAGCGTAAGTGCGCTTAAAAACGAAAACTTCATAGACGATAACAACACTTTACCTTTTAATTTAGGGTATTTGTCGCTGGTGACGAATAGCATATCTGATGGTGCTATAGATGGAGTCCATTGTGATGTTGGCGATTGCATACCGTCTTTTGTTTGCAGGTCTGTAAATGACGTGCCGCTATAATTTACGCCATAGCTAACTACTGGCCATCCGTAGTTTAATCCTGATTTTATTAAATTAAGTTCGTCGCCGCCTCGGGGGCCATGCTCATGAGCCCAAAGACGATTATTTTCAGCGTCAAACCACATACCTTGCGGGTTTCGATGTCCGTAAGACCAAACAGCGTGTTTAGCGTCGGTTTGTTTTACAAAGGGATTATCTGTTGGAATACGGCCATCTAAATGAAGACGATAAATTTTGCCCCCATCACGGCTAAGATCTTGCGGGTTTAGGTCGCGCGAGCCACGATCCCCGATCGAAAAATAAACATAACCTTGTTTATCAAATACAATACGACTGCCGTAGTGCTGACCTTTTGTACTGTTATGCTCACCTTTGTATAAAACTTGCGGCTCTAATAGCTGAGTATGGTCATCACTTAATTTTGCGCGCATTAATGCAGTGTTACTACCACTGCCTTTGCCTTCAGTGCTTGAGTAGGTAAGGTAAAGCCATTGACTATTTTTATTATCGGTATGCAGTGCTAAATCAAGTAAACCGCCTTGGCCGTTAGCATCTATATCGGGCAATCCTTTTACTTGAATAAGCGTTGAGGTGTTTTTACGTAATAAAAATAGTTTTCCACTTCGCTCCGTAATTAATAAATCACCATTTGATAGTGCTTCGATTGCCCAAGGAATACTTACACCTTCTGCAACGTCTACTGCTTTTACATTAAGCGGCAAACTCGGCAGCTTTTTAAAATCAACTGCATTTACTGACATTGTAGGCAGCGTCAATAAAGCGGCTGTTAGCACGGCACCCTTAAAAGAATGTGTATATTTTTTTGATTTTATATTGAGCATGTTATTTTCCAAAAATAATCAAATTAGGTTTACGTTAGCACGAGCTGTAAAAATTTGCTAAGCGTTGCGATAAGTGAAAATTCTTTAATTTTAGCTAGTTACATATATCACTCACACAGTATTAGAAATAGTTAGCTCACTCAGTAAAGTATTTTTTATATTTTATTTAGTTTTGAAATACGTTTATAAATTGAGTTTAGTTTGTTTTTTGTTCGTAGTTTTTAAAAAAAATAATGGAATAAACACTCTATTAGGGTTGAAAACTTGAATTTTCAGCGTACACTTGTGCGCTGAAGTTTGAGCGTACACTTGTATGCTCAAATAGTTAGGGTTCTGATTTGTGCTAACACCCAGTTCGTGCAAACCATTGAGCAATAAACCAATATAGAGATTTTATTACAATGTTTACGCAGGCATTAAACCAATTTTCAACGTGGTTTTTACACCATCAAACGTTTGCAGGCTACATAGAGCCAATAATGCAAGTGTTTAAACCTGCTTGGCGTGCAGGGCAATTTAGAGCGCAACTAATGAGTTCAGACTCATTAAATGGTGAATTTTTGAGTTTGCAGCTAAAACCGAGCAAACAATGGCCCGCACATACCGCAGGGCAGCATGTTAGTTTGACCATTGAAATGAATGGACGATTATTAACGCGCGTTTTTACAGTTGCTTCAAGCGTTAAATATTTCAACGAAACGGGATTTATACGTTTGTTAATTAAAACAAGCGAACAAGGACGATTTACCGGTTTATTAAATAACAAAGCAAAAGCGGGAACATGGTGCAACATATCTGCTGCAACGGGTGAGTTTGTATTTAAAAATACACATACTCCTGCCACATTAATAGCTGGTGGATCTGGTATAACGCCGATGCTAGCAATGCTTGACGATTATTTAGCGCAAACAACTAAAGCAATAAATTTAGTGTATTACGCAAAATCGGGCGAACATCAATGTGTTGATGAGTTGCGTGAATTAGCCACACAATTTAGTCATTTTTCATTTTTATTATTAACTCGTGAGCAGTCGAGCGACATTACTAGCAATATTAAACATTGGGACAATCCAGATATATATTGCTGTGGGCCGCTAGGATTTATGCAAACGGTACAAGCGTTTGCTCAAAAACATGATCTTAATTATTACCAAGAGGCATTTGGTTTAGCGTTACCCAAAGTAAACAGTGAAGATCAGTTTACTGTAAAGGTGAACAGCCAAGCCCATATAGTTGAAGGAAATGATGTACTACTTAGCCAGTTTGAAGTTAAAAAATTACCGGTAAAGCGTGGCTGCGGAATTGGTATTTGCCATCAGTGCCAATGTATTAAAAAGTCGGGAATAGTACGTAATTTAAAAACAGGTGAAATGTCAGACAACGGTGAGCAATTAATCCAACTTTGTATAAGCCAACCTGTGAGTGACTTGGAGTTACAATTATGAAAAACATAAACTTTGATCAGCTTGCAAGCGATTTAGATACTATAAAAATGAATACGCTTGCTAAAGTAGGACAAAAAGATGCTGACTACATTCGCTCTGTCGTTCGAAAGCAAAGACTATGTGAATGGAGTGGGCGAATACTATTAATGCTTGGATTTATTCAGCCTTTACTTTGGGTTGCCGGTGTTTTGTTACTCGCCTTGGCTAAAATTCTCGATAATATGGAAATTGGCCACAATGTTATGCATGGTCAATACGATTGGATGAACGACAAACAGCTTAATTCTCAGCAATACGAATGGGACATAGCCTGCGATGGCCAAAGCTGGCATCGGGTTCACAATTTTGAGCACCACACTTACACTAACATTATTGGAAAAGACCGTGATTTTGGCTACGGGTTGTTACGTTTGAGTGATGATTTTAAGTGGCGTTTTAAAAATGTGTGGCAGTTTTTTACTTACATAAATTTAAGTGTCTTGTTTCAGTGGGGTGTGTCATACCATGAGCTGGCAGCAGAGCGTGTTTTTATAGGTAAAAAGAAAGAAAATCGTGAAGGGGGTGTATCGCATGCTACTTTAAAGCAGCGTTTTTTTAGTAAAGGTGCTCGCCAGTTAATTAAAGATTATGTGATCTTCCCATTACTTGCAGGTCCACTGTTTTTATGGGTGTTAGCGGGTAATTTAGTGGCAAATTTGCTTCGTAACTTATGGACATCGACAATTATATTTTGTGGTCACTTTACCGAAGAAACCGAAACATTTAAAGAACAAGACTGCGTAAACGAAACCCAAGGCCAGTGGTATTATCGTCAAGTATTGGGCTCGTCTAATATTAAAGGGGCAAACTGGTTTCATATTTTAACGGGCCATTTGAGTTGCCAGATTGAGCACCACTTATTTCCTGATATGCCGTCGTCGCGATATCAAGAGGTGGCACCTCAGGTACAGGCCGTTATGCAAAAGCACGGGATTGATTACCACACTGGCGGATTTTTTAAACAATACGGCTCGGTGTTAAAGCGAATTATTAGATACTCATTTAAATAGTGATAGGGTGCATTAAGCGCCTTAAAAGCTAAAACATAAACCGGCATTTGTAAGCGCATATGCCGGTTTTTTACTGTTGTGTTTAATAAACATACAGTACGTGTGGTTTTTTCTTATTGTTAATTAAAAATCCGTTACTTTAGCTATGGTTAATTGATGCGTGATTGTCATACAATGGAGAAAAATAGACCACACAAGAGAGATTAAAATGGCCGCATTTGGTACTGTGTTTATGCCACAGATGATTCAAGCTCGTTTTTCAGATAATCAATGGGGCGAAACCTCAGTTGTTCCATGCGATAAGCTTGAGTTTCATGCTGGAGCACACGTTCTTCATTATTCAAGCACTTGTTTTGAGGGCTTAAAAGCATTTCGTCATGAAGATGGGTCTGTATATATTTTTAGAATGGATGCAAACATAGCACGTATGCAGCAAAGCTCTGCACTTTTAAGCTTACCAAGTTTTGATGGCGATATGCTTAAAACGATGATTATTGATATTGTTCGCCAATATGCCGATGAAACCCCATTACCGCCTGGCTCTATGTATATTCGCCCAACACATATAGGCACAGAAGCGGCAATTGGTAAAGCGGCAGCCCCTTCAATGAGCTCATTGTTGTACACTTTACTTTCACCCGTAGGTGATTATTTTGCTGGTGGTGCTACGGCATTACGTGTGTTACTTGAAGAAGATGGTATGCGCTGCGCACCGCATATGGGCATGGTTAAAAGCGGCGGTAACTACGCCAGTGCACTTGGCCCAATTAGCGCTGCACGTAAACAGTATCAAGCAGATCAAATATTATTTTGCCCAGGTGGTGATGTACAAGAAACGGGCGCTGCAAACTTTATTTTGATTGATGGCAACGAAATTATAACCAAAGCGCTCGACTCAACCTTTTTACACGGCGTAACGCGTAATAGTATTTTAACGATTGCTAAAGATTTAGGCATGACTGTAAGCGAACGTAATTTTACAGTGACTGAACTTTTAGAGCGTGCTGCAAAACCAGGCACAGAGGCTGCGCTTTCAGGTACTGCTGCGGTATTAACGGCAGTGGGAATGTTTATTCATAACGATAAAGAATATAAAGTAGGCACAGGAGAGCCTGGGCCAACAACTGCACGTTTGCGCCAAGCATTGAACGACATTCAATGGGGTAAAAGCGAAGACAAACATGGATGGTTAACTAAAGTGGTATAGCGTTAAATACCCACATTACTCGCACCAAAAAGCCACCTAATTAAGGTGGCTTTTTGGTGCGAGTAACTTTATTAATTTATTAAAATTTTATTTTTCCAGTTAGTATATCTTTAAACATAACCCAGTCTCCCCACAAACTATAAAATGGGTGTTTAAACGTAGCTGGTCGGTTTTTTTCAAAAAAGAAATGCCCAACCCACGCAAAGCCATAGCCAATAACGGGTAGCAGCCACAATAGCGCAAATTTTTGACTTAATAATGCGGTAATAATGACCATAAGCACTAATAGGCTACCTATAAAATGCAAACGTCTGCAGGTTACGTTGCGATGCTCCTTTAAATAATAAGGGTAAAAAGCTTTAAAACTGTTGAAAGTGGGTTCTTGTTTTTCCATAAATCACGCTTTATTTTTATTATATGTTTTTACTATTAAAGCGTAAGTTTACACTTGTTTACAGCGATAAATGGCACTTAACGTATCTTAATAGACATAAGCTTAAAAAACTCATAAGTTATTCCTACTACTTAATCAATAAAAAGAACACAAATTATGTTACTTAAACGTACTCTTGCATGTGCTGTATTATTGGCACTCAGTGGCTGTTCAGAGCCAACCAATACGTCAGATCAAAAAGAAGTAAAATCATCTATGAATCAAGTTAACTCAGTCGTGTATCCTGAAACCAAAAAAGGTGATGTAGTTGATACCTATTTTGGAGAAAACGTTGCCGATCCTTATCGTTGGTTAGAAGACGATATGAGTGCAGAGACTGCTGATTGGGTAAAAGCGCAAAATACGGCTACTTTTTCATACTTAGAACAAATCCCTTACAGAAACAAGCTCAAAGAGCGCCTTGAAAAGCTGATGAATTACGAAAAAATAGGTGCGCCATTTGAAGAGGGCGGCTACACCTACTTTTACAAAAACGATGGCTTACAAAATCAATATGTTTTATACCGCAGCAAAGGCGATGAAGCGCCAGAGGTATTTTTAGATCCTAATAAATTTAGCGACGACGGTACAACGTCTATGTCGGGTTTATCGTTTTCTAAAGATGGTAGTTTATTAGCGTATCAAGTTTCGGAGGGTGGCAGTGATTGGCGTAAAATTATCGTTATTAATACAACGACTAAAGAGCAAGTAGAGCAAGCTTTAGTTGATGTGAAATTTAGTGGTATTGATTGGTTAGGTAATGAAGGATTTTACTACTCAAGCTACGATAAACCAAAAGGCAGTGAACTATCGGCTAAAACAGATCAACATAAAGTGTATTATCATGCTTTGGGTACATCGCAGGATGACGATCGTGTTGTATTTGGCGACAGCGAGGCGCAAAAGCATCGTTACGTTGGCGCCGATGTAACAGATGATGGTAAGTACTTGCTAATTTCTGCCAGTGTTTCAACGTCTGGAAACAAGCTGTTTATAAAAGACTTAAGTAAAGAAAACAGTGATTTTATTACTGTTGTAGGTAACGCAGATTCAGATACATCTGTGATTGATAACGATGGCGATACGCTCTACTTAGTTACAAATTTAAACGCACCAAACAAAAAAGTGGTTACGGTTAATGCAAATGACCCGGCGCCTGAAAATTGGGTCGATTTTATTCCAGAGACCGATAACGTACTTAACCTAAGCAAAGGCGGGAATACCTTTTTTGCTAATTACATGGTGGATGCAATTTCGCAGGTTAAGCAATACAACAAGCAAGGTGAGTTAATACGTGAAATTAACTTACCCGGCGTAGGGAGTGCACGTGGTTTTCGTGGTAAAAAAGATCAATCAACGCTTTATTACTCGTTTACTAACTATAAAACTCCGGGGACTACTTTTTCGTTTGATGTAAGCTCAGGCGAGTCAAAGGTTTATCGTGAATCGGCAATCGATTTCAACAGTAATGATTACACCTCTGAGCAAGTTTTTTATACCTCAAAAGACGGTACAAAAGTGCCGATGATCATCACTTACAAAACGGGTATAAAATTAGATGGTTCAAACCCGACTATTTTATACGGTTACGGTGGTTTTAATGTAAGTTTAACGCCAAGTTTTAGCCCTATTAATGCGCTTTGGCTTGAGCAAGGTGGGGTGTATGCCGTTGCTAATATTCGTGGTGGCGGTGAATACGGTAAAGACTGGCACAACGCTGGTACAAAAATGCAAAAACAAAACGTGTTTGACGACTTTATTGCCGCTGCAGAGTACTTACAAGATAAAAAGTACACTTCTAAAAAGCGTTTAGCACTGCGCGGTGGTTCAAACGGTGGTTTATTAGTCGGTGCGGTTATGACGCAGCGACCTGACTTATTTCAAGTTGCATTACCAGCGGTAGGCGTACTTGATATGCTGCGTTACCATACATTTACAGCGGGCGCTGGTTGGGCATACGACTACGGTACTAGTGAGCAAAGTAAAGAAATGTTTGAATATATAAAAGCTTACTCGCCATTGCATAACGTTAAAGCGGGCGTTGAATATCCAGCCACTATGGTAACAACCGGTGATCACGATGATCGTGTGGTGCCATCTCATTCATTTAAATTTGCTGCTGAATTACAAGCTAAGCAGGCTGGAAATAACCCTACACTTATTCGTATTGAAACAAATGCGGGTCATGGTGCGGGCACACCAACCAGCAAAGTTATAGATTTATACGCAGATATGTTTGGTTTTACGCTATATAACATGGGTGTAAAAGAGCTATAAAACGCGTTAACGTTACCTTGTTTTAAAGTACAAAAGCCGAGTAAATTTACTCGGCTTTTTTATTAACTTTATTTTGGAGTCAAAAACCTACTTATTAACTACTGCGCAGGCAAAAATAATCGCTGATAGGTTTTATATGCGTATTCATCACTCATACCACTTAAATAGTCACAAATAATTCGCATGCCTTGGTTATGTTTTTGAGCCTCAATATATTGCGCTTGCGTTGTTTCGGGTAACAAACGAAGCGGATCGCTTGCAAACGCTGTAAACAATTCAATAAGTAGGTTTTGCCCTTTAAACTCAATCTGTTGCATTTCAGGGTCGCGAATTAAGCGTTGAAATACAAAGTGCTTGAGTATATGTAGTACGTTTTCATACTCTGGGTGCAACTTAGCAGTGTATTTTAAAATAGGGCATTCAAATGCTTCGTTTTGTATGTCTAAATGAATGTGAATAATGAAGGTGTTTACCAGCTCACCTATGGCGTCTTTTCGTTCAAAATCATTTTTTGAAAATAGTCGAGATGTTAACGTTTCAAGTAAGGTATTCAGCCACTCAAAATTAAGCGTTTGCAAGTGAGGAAGTGCGTGCGTTTGCCAGTCATCTAATGTCAAAACACGGGTTGCAATGGCGTCTTCTAAATCGTGTACGGCGTATGCTATATCGTCGGCATGTTCCATTATGGCGCTGTCGAGGGATTTATAAAGTGTTTTAGCGCGGTGTTTATCTATTGTTGCGTGAGTATTTAATAACGTTCTGTCGTTTTGGCTTAATGGTTCAACAATCCAGTTAAATATGTGTGCGTCGTCTTGGTATAACCCTTTTGCAGGGCGCCAATCATCGGCTTTGATAAAAGCACGTGAGTTACGCGTATCGGGTATGGTGTGCCACAACTCGTTTATAAATGCTGGGTATTTAATAAACCCGAGTAATGTACGGCGTGTAAGGTTCATACCATAACCATTACTGTAGGGCTCTAGCTTAGCAACTATTCGTAAAGTTTGAGCGTTTCCTTCAAAGCCACCATGGTCTCGCATCATATAGTTAAGAGCAATTTCACCTCCGTGGCCAAATGGTGGGTGGCCAATATCGTGAGCCAAACAGAGTGTTTCGAGTAAACCGGTTGATGGAAAATGGTTAAAATCACTATGTTGTGTCTTTAAGTGCCTTAAAATACCAGTGCCAATTTGTGACACCTCTAAAGAATGAGTAAGGCGGGTACGATAAAAGTCGTTTAGGCCAATCCCCATAATTTGTGTTTTAGCTTGTAAGCGCCTAAACGCAGCGGCATGAATAATTCTTGAGCGGTCAACCTGCCAAGGTGAACGGTTGTCGTTAGGTCTGTGTTTATATTGCTCTATTATTCTACTTTGCCAAACTTTGTCCATACTGCTCAATCACCATTAAACCTGTTTAGTGTTTAGTATACCCATGCACTTATAAATTGCGAATGAACATATTTTTGTAATTCGCGTTTATATAGTGGCTTAGGTATAATAAGGATTCGTATGCGTGTGTAGGTACCATGCATAAATAGTTGTTTGAATGAGACGATACATGCTTAAGATTATCTTTCAGTTTTTGTTATCCATCCTTTTTATATGGGCACTTGCTTACCCGTTTATACAAAGTGATGAAACCGATAGCGCAGATCAAACCACCAGTGAACAACCTAAAAAAGTGAAGAAAAAAGAAAAGCCGCTACACAATGTAACGTTGCCTAAATTTTCTGAATTTACCGATGTAAAAGAGAAAAAACGCGCATTTTTTGATTTTATTCGCCCTCATGTTGAGGCTGAAAATAAAAAAATATTACAACAACGTGCCAAGCTAGAAATAGCCCGTATGATGCTTGAAAACAACCTATCGCTTGAAGAGAAACAAAACAAAGATATTGTAAAAATCCTTAAACAATATGGCTTACCTGAAACGGTTAACACACTTGTGCTAACTCAGGCTTTGCGCCGTGTTGATATTATTCCTAAAGAAATGGCATTAATGCAAGCTGCAAATGAGTCAGCTTGGGGGACCTCTCGGTTTGCGCGAATTGGTCTGAATTTTTTTGGTCAGTGGTGTTACTCAAAAGGTTGCGGCATGGTGCCAAAGCGTCGTAACACTGGCGCAGCACACGAAGTCGCTGCATTTCAATCGGTGCGTGCTGCGGTAAGCTCTTATTTTAGAAATATAAATACTCATGGCGCTTACAAAGAGTTACGGGGCATACGTGAAAACCTGCGCCGTGAAAAAAAGCCAGTATTAGCAACCAAACTAACTCATGGTTTGATGTCTTACTCTGAGCGAGGTGAGGCATATATAGAAGAATTAAATACGATGATCAGGCAAAACAGAACTTACTTTGATGAATAAATATATGACAGGTTGTTTTTACGCGAGTTTACTTTTTTTGTTGAGCTTAAGCGCATTTAACGCCAACGCCAGAGAGTTTGTAATGTCGTACGATGGGTTTTATGATCGTTTAAAAGTAGTTAATAAAGGGGATTTTCAATATGCCCGTGTCAACTTTTACATAAGCGACATTGCTACTAATGAGGCATGCGCAATAAAAAACGGAACCATTTTAACAGAGAATAACGAGTATCCGCTTAACTTCACAGATAGCGCACAGCTGTTGTTGCCTTTTGATAAGCAACTTGATTCAGATAAAGCCGTTATTGTTATCGAGCCACAAAACCCTGAACATGATTGTCAGTTAAAGCTACAAATAGAAGCTAACGAGTTTGACGATTTAGCCTTTTCAAAACATGCATTATATACCATTAATGATGAGTTGGATGAATTGCTAACTGATTTGTCTGGTTTTTTTGTTAGTAAATTAATGTGGTTTTTATTACCTGAACAAAAAGGTGTGGCGGTTACCTTTAAAAACCCAATAAGCATTAATGATGAAAACGTAACCTGTGAGGAATCGATTTGTTATTTTGATGTTGACGATAATTGGGAAGAGGATGAGCAGTCGTTTGGTGATATTAGTAATGTACTAAAAGTAACCCCATGGATTGCAAAGTAACAGTAAACGTTGCAATGAACTATTAAAAAAAGCGGCATTAGCCGCTTTTTTAAATTTTAAGAGGAGCAGAGGAGTCGCGCTGCATTAGCGTAGGCTCAAAAAAACGGTTTATTTCGATATTTTTGGTTTGGTATACATCTTTTAGAACAAGCTTTGCAGCCATTTCACCCATTTTAGCAACCGGGTTATCAATTGTTGTTAGTGTAGGGTAGAGGTAGTTTGCAAATATTACATTATCAAAACCAACAATTGATAAATCGTTAGGCAAATGGTAGCCGTGTTCACGGGCATACTTCATCGCACCCGACGCCATTTCGTCGTTGGCACATACTAAGGCGGTAAAACTTAGGTTTTTATTCATCAGATGCTCAAGCGCTGAGCTTCCACCGGTTTCGTTAAAGTCACCTTCAAAAAAGAGCGATGGGTCAAAAGTGATATTGGCTTCTTCAAGGGCTTGTTTATGGCCTGCCAAACGATTTGCAGCATCGGCTTTAAACTGAGGGCCTGCAATATAGGCAATTTCAGTATGGCCTTGTTCTAGTACTGATTTAGTTGCTAAATATCCGCCTAGCTTGTTATCTAGGCTAATGCAGTTGTTTTTGAGTTCTTGCACGTAGCGGCTCATTAAATAAACCGGCGTTGCGCCTTTACTGAGCGATATTAAGTAGTCATCAGTCACTGCTTCAACATGCAAAATTATGGCGTCGCAGCGCCTGCTAATTAAAAAGTCGATGCCTTCTTTTTCTTTATCTTCTTCACTGTGGCCGGTTGTAATAATAACGTGTTTACCGGCAGCCCTAAGTTCAGACTCAATCCCGGCCATCATTTGGGCGAAGAAAGGACCATGTAATTCAGATACTAAAATACCCACACTGTTAGTGCAGTTTGATGCTAAAGATTGGGCTATTGAGTTAGGTTTGTAACCCAATGTTTGCATTGCATCGAGTACTTTTTTAGTTGTTTTATCACTTACTTTTGTGTTTTTGTTCATTACCCGAGAGACGGTAGCTAACGATACACCTGCAAGCTCTGATACTTGATAAATTGTTGCCATGTTACTTATTGACTCGCTTTCACCCTTAACTTAATCAGCTAAATCATACCTTAGTGTTGTTGACTGTGGTTAGCTTTGATTGAATATTTTCAACAACCTGGTTAGTTAATGTATATTTTTTCATTGTGTATGCTACAAAAAGTGAACCCAGGGCTGGTAATACAGTAAACGACAGTAAAATTCCCTGCTGAGTACTCATTGTTTGCGTCACATCAGCCTGATAACTGTAAAATGATAATAACCAACCTGCAATAGCACCTCCAACAGCAACACCCATCTTAATAAAAAATATAACACCGGAGTAAACTAAGCCCGTAATACGTAATCCCGTTAGCTCGTGACCATAATCTATGGTGTCAGCCATTTTTGCCCATAGGAGTGGGGTCGCCATATCTAAAAAGAATTTCCATAGAATAAAAGCAGCAAACGCGAGAACCAGTTGTTCACTGCCAATAAAGTAGCTAAACCCACAAATAGTTGCAGCGATAAGTTGTAAGCTAATGTAAGCCTTTATTTTGCAAAAACGCGCAGCTAGAGGCTGTGCGACGGCGCAACCTATCATACTAGCAACTACACCTAGGGTCATAAATAGAGTAATTAAATCTTCCCGGCCGAGGTAGTATTTGACGTAATATACCGCCAGAGTTAGCCTAAGCACTTGGCCAGTCAGCAAGAAAAATGCAGCAATACACAAGGTACGCCATTGATCGTTTTTTACTAGGGCTTGAATACTTTTAGCAAAAGGGATGTTTTGTTCTTTGGGTTGTTGAATACGTTCTTTAGTGCCTAAAAAGCAGAGTAAAAACAGCACAAGGCCTAAAATACTCATGGCGGTCATGGTTAGCTGGTAACCTTTAGCGTTATCGCCCTGGCCAAAGTATTCAACCATTGGCATGGTGCATCCAGCAACAATAACACCACCAAGCATCCCAAATACAAAACGGTACGATTGAATAGTAACGCGTTCTTTTGCGTCTGCGGTTAACACGCCACCGAGTGCGCAATAAGGTATATTAATGGCAGTGTAAGCAACCATCAGTAAGGTATAGGTGCTAAAGGCATAGATTATTTTGTCAGTGCCTTCTAAGTCGGGTGTAGTAAACGCTAAAATACTAATAATGGCAAAAGGGAGCGCAAGCCATAGTAGATAAGGGCGAAAATGTCCCCAGCGAGTATGTGTTTTATCAGCTAGGTTGCCCATTAGGGGGTCGGTTACGGCGTCAAAAATGCGAACAGCTAAAAACATAGTACCAACAACGGCGGGGGATAAGCCCACCACGTCGGTATAGTAAAGCATTAGGAACATCATTACCGTTTGGAAAATAATATTACTGGCGGTGTCGCCTAATCCGTAGGCTATTTTTTCTTTTACACTAACCATGGTTGCTTTATCTCGCTTTATGTTTTTTTAATTGCGTTAATAAATACGTTTTATTATCTATTTGAGATTAATGCTTTATAGGCTAGGCCACTATTTTTTATAGTACGTTGCTGTGTGCTGTAATCTACATAAACTATACCAAATCTTTTTAAGTAACCTTCTGCCCATTCAAAGTTATCCATTAGGCTCCAGGCAAAATAGCCGTCTATTCTAACGCCTTGCTCTGTTGCATTGTGAACGGCATTTAGGTGACTGTTGTAGTAGTCTAGTCGATCTACATCATTGATTTCACCATTATTATAGCTGTCGGGCATAGCTGCGCCATTTTCAGTAATAAAAATAGGCGGTAGGGTATAGGTATTGTTAAGTGTGACTAATAACTCTGTAAACGACTTAGGGTAAATTTCCCAGCCCATATCGGTTAGCGGGCCAGTAGGCTCTACTGGCTCATATATTTCAGTAGGGTGCGCTTTATAAAATTGACGGGTGTAAAAGTTAATACCTAAATAATCAATTGATTGCGAAATAATAGCCATGTCACCATCGTGAATATCTGGCAGATGTGCTGACGGTAATTGTTCAATAATTGCTGGGTATGTACCATCCATGATGGGTTTCATGTACCACTGGTTTAAGTAGTCATCTGCAAACGCTGTTGCAGCAATGTCATCAGCGTCTTCAGAGATGCTATAACAGGGAGTAAAGTTAAGCACGATACCGTTTAAAGTCGTCGGTGAGTTTTGCTTTAATACGGTCATGGCAAGCCCATGTGCTAATAACAAATGGTGGGCGGCTTTGCGCCCGTATTGTTTACCCACTTTACCTGGCGCATGAATGCCAATTTCGTAACCTAAAAAAGCACTGCAAAAGGGTTCGTTTAAGGTAGCGTATGAATGGACTCGGTCGCCGAATGCAAAGGTAATTAAATCAACATAGTGAGCAAACGCATAAGCTGTTTCTCGATTTAACCAACCCCCTTCGTCTTCAAGGTGTTGAGGTAAATCCCAGTGGTATAACGTGACAAACGCTTTGATATTGCGCTTTTTCAGTTCATCTAAGATGTCGGTGTAAAACTTTACGCCTTCAGGGTTAAGCTCACCACTTTTTGTAATAACACGAGGCCAAGAAATAGAAAGTCTGTAAGCATCTACTCCTAATGATTCGATTAAATCTATGTCTTGTTTCCAATTATTGTAATGGTCGCATGCAACATGCCCATTTGAGTTATCAGCTATTTTACCTGGAGTATCACAAAAGGTATCCCAGATACACGGCAGACGGTGAGTTGAGCCACCTTCTATTTGGAAAGACGCTGTTGCTACACCATAAATAAACTCTTTTGTTAATAGAGGTGAACAAGTTGGTAAAGATATTTTAGTCATTAGTTACAAACCTTTTAAAACCTAAATTGCACTTTTAGCGCCGATATTTACTGCCTCGTAGCTTACTCTCGACTTGATAAAAAAATAAAAATTGTTGAATTATGTTACGTGTTCGTATTTAATTAGCTGTGAAAGCGCTTACATTTTTAAGATTAATGTTAATTAACCTTCAGGTCAACTCTTTAATAGCATGGCTTAGCCGCCAATTTATTAACAATACAGAGAAGGTTAACGATAATAATAAATTGCGGAGAGCACATGGCTAGTTCAGCACCAACAACGACACACACACAATCGCAAAACACAGGCGATAATAATTATGGATTTGCACTTACATCGTTAACAACGCTATTTTTTATGTGGGGTTTTATTACCTGCCTAAATGATATTCTAATCCCGCATTTAAAAGCGGTATTCGATTTAACATACGTGCAGGCTATGCTTGTGCAGTTTTGTTTTTTTGGTGCTTACTTTTTAATGTCTATACCCAGCGGGCTTATTGTGAAAAAGCTGGGTTATAAAAACGGCATTGTTGTCGGGTTACTAATTGCTGCAGTTGGGTGTGTATTATTCTATCCAGCGGCACAAATGCATAACTATCCTGTATTTTTGTTTGCGCTGTTTGTTTTAGCAAGCGGAATTACTTTATTACAGGTATCTGCAAACCCATACGTAAGCTTATTAGGTCCTGAAAAAACAGCGTCTTCTCGTTTGACATTAACACAGGCATTTAATGCGCTTGGTACCACGGTTGCACCGTCTTTTGGTGCATTATTAATACTAGGCTCAGCGTCGGATGCTTTTTTAACACCGGCGCAAAATGCCGAATCAGTTCAACTTCCTTACTTGCTGCTTGCTGCAATGCTAATTGTATTAGCTGGTGTGTTTGCATGGCTTAAGCTTCCTGACATTATGAGCGAGCAAAAAGAAGCTGCCGAGAAATCAGACACTATTGAAGGGAGTGCATGGCAGTATCGCCACCTTGTTTTGGGTGCAGTAGGCATATTTATGTATGTGGGCGCGGAAGTTGCGATTGGTAGTTTTTTAGTTAGCTTTTTAGCGCAAGAAAATATTGCTGGATTAAAAGAACATGTCGCGGCTCATTACATTACATATTATTTTGGCGGTGCAATGGTTGGGCGTTTTATTGGCGCGGCTGTAATGCAAAAACTTCCCGCCGGTAAAGTGCTTGGTTTTAATGCAACCATGGCTATTGTTCTAGTTGTTATTGCTATGAGCACATCTGGTCAGTTAGCAATGTGGTCAATATTATTAGTTGGATTATTTAACTCCATTATGTTTCCTACTATTTTTAGCCTTGCACTAAATGGCTTAGGCAAGCACACAGCGCAAGGTTCGGGCATTTTGTGTTTGGCAATTGTAGGCGGTGCAATTGTGCCGCTTTTACAAGGTGCACTTGCTGATAGTGTTGGGGTTCAACTTTCGTATGCTTTACCAATTTTATGTTATCTATTCATCGTATTTTACGGCTTAAGTGGCAGCAAACCCGTTCAAGCTAAGGAGACTTTATAATGAACACACGTTTTACGCTCAATAAAATTGCATTAGCAACATTGGTTGCTTCAGTGACCACATTAACAGCTTGTTCAAACGACAATACTAATCAAGCTGATAGTGCTAAAGCGCACGCTAGTGCTGAACAAATATGGCCCAAGCTCAACATTGCGGTTAAAAAGGATGCAGAGATAGAAGCGCAAATAGCGAGTTATTTAAACTCAATGACACTTGAGCAAAAAGTAGCGCAAATGATTCAGCCTGAAATACGTGATATTACCGTTGAAGATATGCGTAAATACGGTTTTGGTTCTTACTTAAATGGTGGAGGGGCGTTTCCTAATGGAGATAAACATGCCACACCACAAGATTGGGTTGCCCTTGCTGAAAAAATGTATCAAGCGTCTGTTGATGATTCAATAGACGGTAGCAAAATCCCTACTATGTGGGGAACAGATGCAGTGCATGGTCATAATAATGTGATTGGTGCTACATTATTTCCACATAATATTGGTTTGGGTGCGGCTAATAATCCTGAACTAATTGAACAAATTGCTGCTGTTACCGCGGTAG
The DNA here is from genome assembly GCF_046535955.1 of Pseudoalteromonas sp. SIMBA_162. Taxonomy (NCBI): domain Bacteria; kingdom Pseudomonadati; phylum Pseudomonadota; class Gammaproteobacteria; order Alteromonadales; family Pseudoalteromonadaceae; genus Pseudoalteromonas; species Pseudoalteromonas sp. SIMBA_162. The sequence continues at coordinate 171,092 of NZ_JAWJBQ010000001.1, forward strand.
AAGTTATGGCTACAGGTATTGATTGGGTGTTTGCGCCTACCGTTGCAGTTGTGCGTGACGATCGCTGGGGTAGAACCTATGAGGGATATTCTGAAGACCCTGAAATAGTGCGTGAGTATTCAGCAGCTATTGTAAATGGCTTACAAGGTAAAGCCGATGAAGACTTTTTAAGTGATAAACGTGTAATTAGTACTGTTAAGCACTTTTTAGGTGATGGCGGCACTGTTGATGGTGACGATCAAGGTAACAATATCGACAGTGAGCAATCGTTATTTGATATTCATGCACAAGGTTATGTAGGTGGATTATCGGCTGGTAGTCAGTCTGTAATGGCGTCGTTTAACAGTTGGAACGGTGTTAAAAATCACGGTAATAAATATTTACTGACCGATGTATTAAAAACACGCATGGGTTTTGACGGGTTTGTTGTTGGTGACTGGAATGGACATGGACAAATAAAGGGCTGTACCAACGAAAGCTGCCCACAAGCTATTAATGCAGGGCTAGATATATTTATGGTGCCAACGGGCGCTTGGAAACCACTATATGAAAATACCATAGCGCAAGTTAAATCTGGCGAAATTAGCATGGCGCGTATTGACGATGCTGTTGCACGTGTATTGCGTGTAAAACTACGCGCGGGTTTATTCGATAAGCCAAGTCCAGCAAACCGTTTATATTCAGGTAAAACAGAATTAATTGGCGCACAAGATCACCGTGAAGTAGCACGACAAGCAGTACGTGAGTCACTCGTACTTCTTAAAAATAAAAATGGCTTATTGCCGCTTTCGCCAAATCAACATGTACTTATTACCGGTGACGGTGCCGATAATATCGGTAAACAGTCTGGTGGGTGGAGTATTACTTGGCAGGGCACTAACAATAAAAATGCTGACTTCCCAGGAGCCACGTCAATTTATAAAGGCTTAGAAGAGCAAGTTACTGCCGCAGGCGGTAAAGTTACACTCAGTGATGATGGCTCTTTTGAGCAAAAACCCGATGTAGCCGTTGTTGTATTTGGTGAAGAACCTTACGCGGAGGGTCATGGTGACAGAGATAACCTTGAATTTGAGCGCGGCAATAAAAAATCGTTAGCGCTGTTAAAGTCATTAAAAGCGCAAGGAATAAACGTTGTTTCTGTATTTATTTCTGGTCGCCCAATGTGGGTAAACAGTGAACTTAATGCGTCTGATGCATTTGTAGCAGCATGGTTACCTGGTACTGAAGGCGGTGGTGTTGCCGATGTGCTACTAAAAGCAGCCGACGGTAGTGTTAACCATGATTTTAAAGGCAAACTTTCTTTTTCATGGCCTAAAACGGCAGTTCAAACAACGGTTAATAAGGGAGATGAAGATTACTCGCCGTTATTACCGTATGGCTTTGGTTTAACCTATGGCGATAAAAATATACTTGCGGATAATTTAGATGAAAATTCGCAATTAGATAATTCATCACTAACGAGTATGGATATTTTAGTGGGAGCACCGGTTGCGCCATGGCGCTTATTGCTCAAATCAGGTGATGAATTGTTAGATGTGTCGAGCAGTACCCATGAGTTTGGCGCTATAAAATACCGAACTGAAGATAAGGTTGTACAAGAAGATGCTCGTCAGTTTAATTTCAACGGTAGTGAAAAAGCGAGCGCAGAAATAGTAACGAGTTTTGCTGAAGATACTATTACTTATGTTGAAGCAAATGGCGTAATTAGTTTTGACATAAAGCTTAACCAAGCGCTTGGTAATGAACTTTCACTTGCAATGTGTTCGGGTGAATGTGGTGAAAGTATTAACCTAGCTAACGTTGTTGATAGTAGTTTACTTAGTAAATGGCAGTCAGTATCGATTGACCTTAAATGCTTTGCTGATAAAGGCGTAAATTTTGCGAGTTTAACAAGCCCATTTAGTTTGCACAGCTCAGGTAAAGCCTCTGTGTCGGTATCAGATATCAAATTTGTACCAAACAAAGCAGATGAAGCAACGCTTAAGTGCAAGTAAGGGTACGCTAAATTAAATAGATAGATTGTTGTGTGTAGTAAAGCCCTTCATTTGAAGGGCTTTTTTTATGAATCAAAATACACAGATAGTATTATTTAGTAATTAAGTGTAGTAGCACATATCTGATCTGACAGTATAAGCAAATAGGTTTAGACTTTATCTGACAGGCAGCTATGAGCGATTAGCCGACACTGAAAAAGCTAGATTTATCCCTAACTCTTTGAGTAGGAGTCTAATTTTGTCCAATAACATTATTAAACGCCGTTTTGGTGCAAAATAACCAGCGTAATTCTCAGCCATTATAATTACTTGTTTACAAAAGTAATTATTGGTGAAATTATCAAGGTATGTAATATAAGCCGTTTTGGTGTGTTGTAAACCACCAAAGCGGTGTTCAATAAGCTGTTAAAGCTCTAGGAGAGAATCGAGAATGAAGACGTTTTTTAGCTGGTCAGGAAAAAAGAGTCATGCAATGGCGATGGCTTTTTCTGATTGGTTGCCTTGTGTGATTCAGGCAGTCGACCCTTGGGTGTCTTCAGAAGATATTGATCGTGGATCTATTTGGTTAAATGAAATATTTGAGCAATTAAAAGACACTAACTTTGGGTTGGTTTTCGTAACCAAAGAAAACCAAGATAAACCTTGGCTCTTATTTGAGTCAGGAGCACTATCCAAAGGGTTAACTGAAAATAGAGTCTGCACAGTCCTGATAGACTTGCAAGTACGCGATATTGACTCTGGCTCACCAATAAAGCACCTAAATCACACCGCTCTTGAGAAATCAGAAGTTTTTAAACTGCTTAAAACTATAAATAAGCATCTTGAGCAGGGCAAAGTGCAAGAAAATCGGCTAGAAACTTCCTTTGATGCGTTGTGGCCTTCACTTGAAACAAAAATTCAGGATGTACTAGATTCTCAGCCAGTGGATGACGAACCTGCACGAGATGATAAGGATGTTTTAAATGATATTTTGGAAAACGTCCTAATTATTAACAAGCGCGTATCCAGATTTTCACACAAAGGTTCCGGCAGACATATTGAAAAGCATCATGCAGAAGCTTTATTCAAGAGGCTGTTGAAGATGGATATGGATCGAGGTGATATTGAAGAGGCGATGGAAGATGTTGTTCCAAGCTTTTGGGTCAAGAACCAGTTAGATGAAATCTTTGGGCCAGATGAAGAGTAAGTGCCATTTAAGCTTTAACAAGGCGCTGCTGTCGGACAAATTTTACGCTGCGCTCCAAATTTTCCGCAGAGTGCGGCGTTAGGTGACTGAGTGGCATTACCTGAAACAAACATGGAAGTACAAAAACCTTATCGAAAAAAGCTAAGAGAAGGGGATATATTTAGGCTCAAGTATCCTGATGATAGGTATGTCTTTGGTCAGATCGTTTCTTTGACTGCGAAAGCAGGTGGTTTTGAAAACTGCATAAAAGTCTACGTATTTGATGCAGTGTTTAACGAACCTGAGAAGGTAATCGATTTGACTTCTAATGAATTGATGTTTGCTCCATTGTTTATCAATCGCTTGGGTTTTTCTCGTGGATATATGCCGATTGTTGATAACAAGCCTGTAGTGCAAACATCCACAAAATACTGTTACTTTGATGTGCCATTCAAAAAATATCTCAATGCTGAAGGAGATGAAATTTCCAATGCCAAGGGGTTAGTGGGGACATGGGGTTTAAGTAATTACCTGGTACTTGATGATTTGGTTAGTGAAAAACTCGGTATTCCCGTGATTGAGGCTACTTAAACGTCACCTAACAAGTTAATAAGGTTACGACCGTCCGTTCATGGCACAAATCGGCTATTCACTGTCAGATTTAATCCAACTGTACAAATCGAATCTGGCAGATCAAGTTAAGACTTTTTCAAATTAAGCTTGCAAAAGTAAGCTTTTTTCATCGTAGGTTACCACTTTGTCACGGCCAGTTTCTTTAGCAAGGTAGAGTCGTTTATCGGCGTTCGCTAGTAACTCTTTTATAGTCTGCTCGCCGTTTATTGTGCTACTGACGCCTGCACTCACCGATAAATTTATATCGTGCCCCTCGTAATAAAATGGATAACTGCTTATGCTTTCGCGTAGTTCTTCGGCATTATTTCTGGCATCACTTAATGAGCAGTTGGGCAACAAAATGGCAAATTCTTCGCCGCCGATCCTGGCTGATATCTCTTCATTTAAAAATTGTGATTTTACATGCTGAGCGATCCACTTTATGGCTTGATCGCCTGCCTCATGGCCATAGGTATCGTTAACGCGTTTGAAAAAATCAATATCGAGCAAAATAAGTGAAATATTTTTGTTTTGGTAAAGTGGTAAACTTAACGCGTTTTTTCCTTTTATAAAAAAACCACGGCGGTTAAATAGTTGACTCAAAACATCGGTATTAGCAATGCTGGCAAGCGTATGTTCTGTATTAGATGCTAATAAGTAAGGGAGTAATAATGCACTGCAAGTGGCTAAAATTAAATGACTACTTAAAATAAGCTCTAATGGTTCTAAATAGGTTGTCTCGCTTAGGCTTAAAATAGGTAAAGCAAGCAGCACTGTTTGAACAAACATAAGCAAACTATGGATTAAAAAGCAGGTAATTAATGCCTTTTTTTGTAAGGTTGCAACAAAACTCATAGTGCTAATGATGTAAGCAGAAAATAAGTATAACCCTGCAATAATAAAGCTCGTTACCATTTGTGCCGCGGAGTAAGGATACACAGATAATAAAATTACAGCGGTAAAAAGTAGCAAATAGTAAATAGGGCGTAAGTTTAAAGGTTTGCTGTATTTGTATTTATGTAGTCCCAGAATAATTAAAAATGGGCTGAGTATTATAAAAATATTCGCTAAATAACTCGTAATAAAAGGAAAATTAAGTATTAGTTTTAAACATGCGAGTAGTTCAGCAAATGAAAATGCAATGCACGCTAAACCAAAAATTAAAAAAGCAGATTGTTTTTTGTAATTATGAACAGATAAAAAAAACAACCCTATTAGTAGGTTAAGTATAAAAGAGAGACCAATCACAGTAGGCAGGTGTAGCATTCATTTTCGCTTTTATTAGGAAATTGTGTCTGACTAAATTAAGTATTATGTATTAATCATGAAAGGTCAATATGGGTAAATAGTACTAGTTACCCATATTGTAACTGAATACAGTATACGCAGAAGATAATTAACGCCAGCTAAACCAAGCTGTCCAAGGCCGATTTAAGGTTCTCGTAATGAAAACGATAGTTATGCTTTTGTGCTTTGGTTGGCACTACAAATTGCCCGGTAGTAAGTAAGTCAGACATTTCACCCATTAATACTTTCAATACAAATGCAGGCATGGGCATAAAAGCAGGACGCGATAATGCATTACCCAAGCGTTTACTAAACTCTGAGTTACTAACTGGGTTTGGTGCTACGGCGTTAATTGGCCCCGAAATTTCAGGGTGTTTCATAATATATAAAATAAGCTGTGTCATATCGTCTATATGTATCCACGACATACCTTGCTCGCCGTCACCAATTGGCCCGCCTAAACACAATTTAAATGCGGGAAGCATCTTGCTTAATGCGCCACCTTTTTTGGCTAATACAATACCGGTTCGTAATAGGCAGACTCGTGTTTTTTCAGACTCTGCTTTTAATGCTGCGTCTTCCCAGTCTTTGCAAAGCTGATGGCTAAACTCATTGTGGGGATCTGTAAAGTTTTCATCTATGCGCTTGTTGCTTTGGCGTCCATAGTAGCCAATAGCACTGCCTGATATAAACGTGTGTGGAGGGTTAGTACTTGCTGCAATAGCGTGGCTAATTTTTTCTGTTAGATTAATGCGGCTGTCACGTATAATTTGCTTCTGTTTATCGCTCCAACGTTTATTAACGATTGGCTCACCGGCTAAATTAATAACAACGTCAACGGTATTAAAATCAACAGCGCTTATGTCAGTGACTGCTTTAATTTTATGACCCAATAATACATTTGCTTTTGTGGCATTACGGCTAAGCACGGTAACCGTGTTGTGGTGCTCTAAAAAAGGGCATAAATGTTGGCCAATTAGCCCAGTAGCACCTGTAACAAATATATGCATATTGAATCCTCAAATTATAATTGTAGCAAGTGTTTTTAATTTATACTCACTAGCATGTAGTTTCTATCCTTAATACGAAGTAACAAGGGTTATGATCACTTTGTAATTATTTCATTTCATTAGGTTTTGCCTTACACTGTGGCCTTATTACAAATAAAAGGATGAATAAAGTGGCAGGTTTAACGGGTGTAAATAAAAGCTTAATTGTTTTTGCTGCTTTAGTAGTGGTATTGGCAGGGATCAAATCAGCAAGTGTCATTGTTATTCCTTTCATATTAGCAGCATTTATTGCCATTATTTGTAATCCACTAATTAAATTTTTTGCACGTTATAAAATTCCTAAAGGCATTGCAGTGATGCTTGTGGTGCTAATTATTGTTGGGCTTGGAGTTAGCTTAGGTGGCTTAGTTGGCCAGTCCATTAATGATTTTTCACAGCAGCTTCCTGAATATAAAGCCCAACTCAAAGAAGAGTTTATTTGGCTTGTAGACCTCGCCTCCCAGTACAATATTTTAATTAATAAAGAACAACTCATTTCGATGTTCGACCCAGGCAAAATGGTTGATGTAGCAACTAACATGCTGACAGGGCTTGGTGGCGTAATGGCAAACATGTTTTTAATAATCTTAACGGTTATTTTTATGCTGTTTGAAGGCCCTCTGCTAAGCAATAAAATACACATGGCTCTTGAAGATCCCGACAGTAAAATGAAGCAAATTGACCGATTTTTAGAATCAATTAATTCTTACTTGGCTATAAAAACACTCGTTAGTTTAGCTACCGGTATTATCGTGTCTGTTTACTTGTGGGTTCTAAATGTTGACTACTTTATATTATGGGGAGTTTTAGCATTTATGTTTAATTACATTCCGAATATTGGGTCAATTATTGCGGCTGTGCCTGCCGTGTTACTTGCCTTAATAACTCAAGGTCCTCTAATTGCCGGTATGGTAGCGGCGGGTTACTTAACAATAAACACGGTAATGGGCAACATTGTAGAGCCTAAATTTTTAGGTAAAGGGCTTGGCCTATCAACCCTTGTTGTATTTTTATCTTTAATATTTTGGGGGTGGCTACTTGGTACAGTAGGTATGCTTTTATCTGTTCCATTAACAATGATTGTTAAAATAGGCCTTGAAACAAGCATAGAAGGTAAATGGGTTGCTACATTATTAGGCAGTGGTGAAGATAGCGCGATGCGTTAACCTTCAGCATTTATAGCCAACATAACCCATTTGAATTGCTATATAGCACTTAATGCGTCATCAACAGCGTTAAGTGCTCCCTCTAAATAACCTGCTTCTTTTTTCGCGAATTCACTTCCTACTAAGTGAAAATTTAAACCTCTTAGCTCACTTGTTAGTTCACCTAAATGGAAATCAGGGTGTTGTGAGGGTTGTGTTTTATCGTCGTTATTGGCAACAAATTCATCCTCAGCCCAATCTTTTATAAAACAATGTGTAGGGTTTCTAGCGGCTTCGCCGTAAAAATAGATTAGCTGGTTAATACAAGCTTCTATTAATTGTGCTTTGGTAACTTTACTGCGAGTGGCGTATGGCACGCCGATAAAGCCAAATAAGGCAGCATGCTTATTGTGTTCTGCACTTGCATCATGTATTTCAACCATGGGTCCGACTCGGCTAAAGCATTGCCCAGATAGATTGCGTTCTCGCCAAAAGGCGTAATCGAATGTGGCCACAAATTTAGCCTGTCCTGCCATCCAAGTGGGCGTAGTAGTCAAACGATTTATAAGCCTCTCACTTGCCCAAAAATTAGGTGTTAGATGTTGGGTGATCATTCGTGGAGGCAGGGCAGTGAGCACGGTGTTTGTTTCAAACTGCTGCATTTGACCATTGCTATTAACTGTTAACTGCCAGTTATCATTACTTTTTTTGAGATCTGTTACGCAATGATTTAACAATATATGCTTTGAAGGTAGCTGTTTATAGAGTGCCTTGATTAAGGTACTCATGCCATGTTTTAGCCTAAACAATTGCATTTCGCCAGCGCCTGCAATTTGTTGAACTGCCTGATTAGACGCTTGGTATAACACGTCACCATGATTGTATTGCTCAAATATCGATAAGTTGAGCGATTTGACCAATGATTGAATTTTTGGCTGATGAGGAAAAATCCACGTCGGACCAAGATCAAACCCAACATTTTCATTTTTTATTGAATTTTCACAATAAATACGCCCACCTAAACGTGGTTTGGCCTCTAATAATAAAAACGCAATATTACGTTCATGCAATTTTGTTGCTGCATAAAGCCCTGCAAGTCCGCCACCAATAATTATTATAGGCTTGGCCATTAGTTACCTTTTTGAGTTTAACAATCTACTAGTAGGTAGTTTGTTTTGTGTGCGCACTATTGTCAAGTGAGTATGCGAGCTAGTCGTATTATTTACACGTGCTTTAAAAAGGTTGTTTTAAGGATTCTGTAAACTGATTTACTAACTGAATTTCACAGTGCTTGTAGCTGATAGCGGCTGCTTTTGCATTAGGAAGTTTTAATATGTAGCGCCACTGACAGGCGCTTTCAATGTACTTCTCATTATTTTTTATACTGCGCATAAATAACTGCAGCACTTGGGTATTACCCGTTGCTTCTTCAGATTGGACTAGTTCGTACTTGCGTTTTTGTATCCAAGTCCCTTGCTCTTGTTTGGCTTTATCGAGCTGGGTGTCAAGGCATTGGATGTAACGCTTAGATTCATTCATAGTTGGCTTATCAACCAATTGGCACACAGCACTAGAATAAGCACTGCCACTTATTATAAGGAGAAAAAACGAAAACAAGTTTGCATACGTATTATTTTTTATCATGGTAATTAAACTCTAATATAAATTGTGCGCCGCCTAGCTTGTCGGCTTCAGTGATTGTCAGTGTGCCATGGTAAGATGTAACCAAGTCCGAGACAATGGCCATGCCAACACCATGCCCACTTTGGTATGTATCTAAGCGTGTACCGCGTTTAAGTAATGATTCGCGCTTATCTTCTGGCACACCCGGGCCATCATCACTTATACCTATACATAATGTTTTACTTTGCACCACTTGTACCGTTACTTGAGAACGACACGCTTTACAGGCGTTATCAATTAAGTTGCCTAGTAACTCCATTAAATCGGTTTGGTCACCTAAAAAGTAGTCTTTATCAGAAACTATACAATCAAAAATAATATCTTTGTCGCGATAAACTTTAGCCATTGCACTTAGTATTGAGTCGATAACTGGTTTTATAGGCGTTTGTTTTTTCCACGTATCTGATGCGCCAGTAGCTGCACGCTTTAATTGGTGTTCGATCATCACATTTATACGGTCTAACTGTTCTTGTGCGTCAGCATCATTTGCAAGCGGGCTTGATTTAAGAACAGCAAGTGGGGTTTTAAGTGCGTGCGCTAAATCGCTGAGCGATGCTCTGTAGCGTTCTTTTTGTCGTTGCTGAGATTCAAGTAACAAGTTTAAGTCGGCTTTTATGGTTTGTAGTTCAATCGGATAAAGGCCTTTAATTTCTTGTATATCACCACATTCAATGGCTTTTATTTCTTTATCTAAGCGCTGTAGTGGGCGGGCGCTCCAAATAAAACCGATAGCCATTAAAATTGTTATGGCAATACCCATAACAAACATCCACTCAACAAGTGTTTGTTTAAACCCATCCATTAAACGAAGTAGAGCGTCGTTACGCTTTACTAAAATGAACCGAGCCTGCTCGGACTGATCAATATTATTTAATATTACGGTTAAACTAAGCTGCCAATAAACCGTATTTTTGTATTCTACGCGCCTAAAATCAGCGGCACCGGCTTTAGTTTCTATTTGTTGAGGTACAAAGTCGACATTCACCGCTGACTCCGAATGCCAAATTGGCTCTTCATCTCGGTAAATCATTGCGTAAGTGTCAGAGTTTAATCTGTTAAGCTCAGGCGCTAATATAGTGCTTGGCATAATTATGCCATGTTCAGTGAAGTCTACCTCAGATATGAGAGAATAGAGTTGAGCTTCTAGCGTTTTCTCTGTGGCATCGACCAAAGAGGCATAATAGGCTTTGCCAATTGAGTAAAACAAAATAGGCAGTGCCACCAATAAAACAAAGACAAGGATAAATCCTTGCCTTATTTTTAGTGATACTTGCGGTCCTACCACTGACTTTTTAGCCTGTAACCACGGCCACGTAACGTTTCAACTGGGTTGAGGGTGCCTTCTGGGTCTAACTTTTTACGTAGGCGTAAAACAAATACTTCAATTACATTCGAATCAAGGTCGAAATCCTGATCGTAAATATGCTCGGTAAGCTCTGACTTAGAAATAACCTTTTGTGGGTTTACCATTAAGTATTCAAGTACTTTATACTCATAAGCCGTTAAGCTTAACTCTTTGTCGTTAACCCAAACTTGTTGCGAACGGGTGTGTATTTTTATAGGTCCTGCTGTCATTTCAGGGTTAGCCTTACCAGCACTGCGGCGAATAAGTGCGTTACAACGCGCTGCTAATTCTTCAACATGAAATGGCTTCGTTAAATAGTCGTCTGCACCAGCATCTAGCCCTTCAACTTTATCTTGCCAGCGGTCACGGGCTGTTAAAATTAAAATTGGAATTGTCACACCTTGGGCACGTGCTTTGTTAATTAACTCAATTCCGTCAATTTTAGGTAAGCCTAAATCAACAACAGCCATATCCAAAGGGTATTCAGTAATATGAAATAAACCAGCTTCACCATCGTGACATAGATCCACGCTGTAGCGTTCTTTCTCTAATGCATTTCGTAGGTTGTCTGCTAAATGTAGATCGTCTTCAATAACTAAAATTCGCATTTTTTAATCCTTTTTCACTTCGCCGGTTTTTTTATTAATATGTAAATCAACGACGTGGCCGTCAGATTTGAGTATTCGTACGGTATAAAACTCTGGTTTTTCAGTTATCTTTAGCGTTTTACCGCCAATGCTTTGTTTTGCAAGTATTACCGCTTTCTTTTTATCCACCGGTTGATTAACCTTTTTAGTGGGCGTAGCCGAAGCTTGGCTGTTGCTAGCAAAGCTAACACAAGCAATAAAAATGAGGCTTAACAATACGCGCATAACAGAAACTCCTAGACCAGATAACCTTAGTTTAATTAACTAAGTTACTAAAATTCAAGTAAAAACGTTAAATCCGTAATTACATTAATAATTTTAATTAAAAACGTGTGAACAAATCCTGAATTACAGGTTGGCTTGTAACAACACGCTGTTATTTATACTGGAAACACTTTTTTGAATGGTTTAACAATTGTATTTACGTATACGCCACCTGAAACGTAAGGATCATCAGTTGCCCATTCACGCGCAGCTTCTAGCGAATCAAACTCTGCAATAATAACTGAGCCAGTAAAACCGGCATCTTGAGGGTCTTCATTATCAACCGCAGGGAAAGGGCCGGCGGTAAGTAGCCTGTTTTGTGCATCAAGCTCTTTTAAGCGTTCTAAGTGCGCTGGACGTGCAGCTTTTCGTAATTCAAGGCTGTTTTCAACGTCTGTTGAGTAAATCATGTACAACATAATAGATTCTCACTTAAGTTGTTAAATTTAATTATGCAAATAGTACCACAGAGCTCAAATTTGGCTAACTAAAAGCGTATACACTTAGGTTTACAGTTGGATTTTATTTTTAACGCTAATTGCTTGAAAACCGCTGTATAACACTGGTAGAGTCGCTCAGATACTCAAAATAATAAAAAGGTTTTATACATGAGCGATAATAGAGAGCGATTTAGCTCCCGTCTCGGATTTATACTGGCTGCAGCTGGTTCTGCTGTTGGTATTGGTAATTTAGTGGGTTTTCCCGTTTCTGCGACTAAAAATGGTGGCGGCGCATTTTTATTAATTTATGCTCTATTTGTCGTGTTTATTTGTTTACCCGTGATGATGGCAGAAATGGCCATGGGCCGAAATGCTCAAAAAGATCCGCTCGGTTCATACAAACTTTTAGCAAATAACGATAAAAAATGGAAGATTGCAGGCTTTTTAGCCGTATTAACTCCATTTATGATTGCCGTTTTTTACATGGTAATTACAGTTTGGATTTTTGGATACCTAATACAAGCAGGTATGGGTAACTTAGATGCATTAGCTGACCCAAGCCACTTTGGCACGTTTATAAATAGCTACACAGTATTCGCTTATATGGCAGTAGTGGTGGTTATTGTTAACCTCATTCTACTCGGCGGTGTAAAACAGGGTATAGAAAAAGCGGCTAAAGTATTAATGCCAGCATTGTTGGTGATGCTGTTGGCTTTGGTAGCGTATGTTTTAACGCTAGATAACGCATTGGCAGGTGTTGAGTATTACGTTATTCCTGACTTTTCAAAAATGAGTGCAAGCGTACTCAATGGCGCATTGAGCCAAGCGTTTTTCTCGTTATCGCTAGGTATGGGTATTTTAATGACTTATGCGTCTTATATCTCGAAGAAAGACGATATTGTAAGCAGTGCAAAAATGGTGGCAATAACAGACTCATTGGTTGCGTTTGTTGCAGGCCTTATGGTTTTACCCGCTATATTTAGTTTTGACCCAAACACAAATCCAGAATCGTTATCAGACTCGTCGGTATCAATGATTTTTGTTTTCCTACCTAAGATATTATTAGCATTACAAAATGATATTGGTTATGTAGGGGCATCGGCTGTAGCGTTTGCATTCTTTTTGTTAGTATTTTTTGCAGCAATCACTTCATTGGTTTCTATTGTAGAGGTGCCTACTGCATCATTAAGTGATCGTAAAGGTATCAGCCGTAAGAAGGCATTGGGTATACTAACGCTTAGCACAGGCGTGTTAACGATTATATGCACAATGTCGTTTGGTATGGTTGATAGTTTAACGTCGTTTACCAGCTATGGCGGTGCCAGTAAGAGCTTTTTTGATATTGTAATTGATGTATTTTACGACACTATATTACCTTTAAATGGCCTAATGGTGTGTTTGTTTGTAATGTATCGCTGGAAAAAGGCGCGTTTAACACAGGAACTAAGCCAAGGTTCACCTAGCTACGAAGGCAGCATGATGGAGAAATACGTTAATTTTTCTCTTTCAACGTTTATTCCGTTCATTTTAGCCGTGATATTTATAAACACGGTTGCTACCAAGTTCTTTGGTTTAAAGTTATTTGGCTTTTAAAATGTAAAGTATAAAAAAGCCGCGCTTGTCGCGGCTTTTTTTTGCCTAACATTTAGCTTAAAGCACCTGAGTCTAAATAACTCCCAACACCTAGAGTAAACATCCAAATTCCCCACAAGCTATGCTCAATAACACACACAAACGTTGAGCGGCTTTGTGCATAAGTATACGAAAATAACAATCCACCTAAAAAAGCTAAGCCTACTGCAATCAAGTTAGCATAAACAATATGTGCTAATGCAAACACGGTGGCACTGACAATTATACGCATACTTTTTTTAGGCATAATGTGTTTATAACGATGAAAAAAATAGGTTCTGAAAATAAGCTCTTGAGGAATAACCGATAATACAGGGTATAGCAGTAATAAAAGTAGCCAATCATTAAAAGAGTTACGAGGCAGGGAAAACCAGTTTTCTTGATGGATGATCCCGTAAAACATACCAGAGAAAACGGCGCCTAATAAAAAGAAACTAAACAGACGATTTTTTACAGCAGAAAACTGTCCAAGGCTGGTAAGCCTGAAGCGTTTAAAGTGCGGGTCGCTTAACAAAAGCATGCAACATACGCTCATTAATATTATAAGCGCAGGGAAAAGCCAATTTGCTAAATGGCTGCGTAAGCTAAAGCCTACTAGCGGTAAAAAAATAAATATGAGGGTAAATTCAAACCAGCGGTATTGATTAGCGTTCAAGGTCGTCTCAGGCTGTTTTTTTATAAACTAACAAGCTAAGACGACATTTTTATGACGAAAACTAGTTTACAGCTTCGTCATCATCAGGGAGGTATTTATAAAGGGCAATAATTGTGGCAAAAATGCTTACAAATGTAATAGCCATCAAGCCAAAGACTTTAAAGTTTACCCAAAAGTCGAGTGAAAAGTTATACGCTATGTATATGTTAAGTGCTGCAATACCGGCGGTAATAGCTACCCACATTAAGTTTAATTTATCCCATAATGGCTCTGGCACGGTTATTTTTTTATCTGTGTCATTTGCGTTTTCTAAAATAGCGGTTAGTGCCTTTTTTACTAAGTTTTTATTGAGTATGTAACGACTCACAAGCAGCATAATGCTGAAACCCGCGTATATAATAGTGGCTTTCCACTTTACAAATTGCTCATCATGAAACACAAGCGTTAAGGTGCCAAACACTGCGGCAATAGAAAAGAAGATCCACTGGCGGGTCGGTACTTTCCCATGTTTGTAATAGCTAAATATGACTTGAATAAGCGATGTTGCAATTAATAAAGCCGTTGCCCAGTAAATATCTACAAGCTTAAACACTGCAAAAAACAGTATAAGTGGAATGTATTCAATTAATGCGTGCATATACTACCTAAATTATACAAAAATAAATTACAGCGTTTTTACCACATAACACTTGGTAACTACAAGGTTGACTTAAAGCCCTGTAAGCCTTAGCCTGCGTGGCTTTATTTATTCATCATTATATTCCCACGCTAAACGCATTCATTGTTTACGTGTATTTAGGAGCCTTATATGAACAAAACTCAACTTGTTGCCGAAATGGCAAAACACAGTGAACTTACTAAAAAAGATTCACAAGCCGCTCTTACAAGTATTCAAAAAGTGATTACTAAATCGTTATCTGAAGGTGATCAGGTGCAAATTAATGGATTTGGTACGTTTGCACTTAGCTATTATCCGGCACGCACTGGGCGCAATCCACAAACGGGTGAGACAATCGAAATAGAAGGGGCTAACAAGGCCGTTTTTAAACCAGCTAAAGCACTTAAAGATCGCCTTTAATACTTCACTTCTACTTACCTTTTTATTTGTACTATCTAGAACAACGCTCTTTTAACGCCATGTAGATTATTCATTAATTATAAATAATTTACATGGCGTTACACCCTAAATTAAAATTTAGTATATTTTTCAATTATTTAAATTTGGCATCCGTCCTGCTTATTGTTTAATGAGTTAAACACTTAATTAATTTATAAGGAGAGCCAAATGAATACATTACAATCGCGTACGCCCCTAAAAGGTAAAAAAATTGCCATTTTAGCCACTGACGGTTTTGAACAAAGTGAATTGTTTTCTCCTCGTGATGCATTATTAAATGCGGGTGCAGAAATAGAGATAGTCTCTATCAAAGAAGGTCAGATTACTGGGTGGAATGAAGATAAATGGGGCGAAAAAGTATCAGTAGATAAACTCGTCACCAATACAAACTCAGCTGATTACGATGCATTAATGTTACCCGGTGGGTTATTTAATCCAGACAGCCTTCGTCAAGACAAACACGCAAAAGCCTTTATAGACGGCTTTTTTGGTGCAGAAAAAAACAAACCAGTTGCTGCAATTTGCCATGCACCATGGTTGTTGGCAGAAATTAACAAGTTACGTGACCGCACAATTACTTCTTTCCCAAGTATTAAAAGCGATTTAATGAATGCAGGCGCAAACTGGGTAAATGAAGAAGTGTGTGTAGACAGAGGTTTAGTAACCAGCCGCAGCCCAGAAGATTTAGATGCTTTTAACGCTAAATTTATTGAAGAAGTGCTAGAAGGGAAGCATAAAGCACACTAAATTTTAATAATGAAAAAGGGCATTTAAATGCCCTTTTTACGTGTTTAAATCTAAGTTTACTTAAAGCTCTGTAGCGGCTTTCATGTTGCTAACAAACGTTTTTAGTTGTGCTGTCATTGCATCTAAATCATCAAGATTGGCTTCAATAATCTTTACCACCGCAGAGCCTGAAATTGCCCCGGCTGCACCTGCATTTAATGCTGATTTCACATCGTCTGGCGTTGAAATACCAAAGCCTAGTAGAGCAGGGGCTGCATGGTACTCTTTTAATTTATTTACAATATTACCAGCGGGCATTTGTGCTTTGGTATCAGTACCTGTTACGCCTGCACGTGAAAGCAAATAAGTATAACCGCGTCCATATGAGGCACACTGGCGAAGAGTGTCGTCATCTGCATTAGGTGTTGCAATAAATATTGGGTCAACCCCATTATCCATTGCAGCCTTTCTAAACATTTTAGACTCATGCAAAGGAACATCCGCTACCAAAATAGAGTCCACCCCTACGGCTTTTGCATCTTTGTAAAACGCTTCTAAGCCACGTTTAAACACTAAGTTTGAATATAACAATAAACCAATTGGAATATCTGCATTGTATTCACGAATTTCTTTAATTATGTCAAAGCAATCTTGGGTGTTAATATTCACATCAAGCGCACGAATATTAGCGGCTTGGATAACAGGGCCATCGGCTATTGGATCTGAAAAGGGGATACCCAGCTCTAGTCCGTCAGCACCACCATCAATTAAGCTTTTAATGATAGCAATACTCTGCTCTTTACCTGGATCGCCAATAGTCACAAAGGGAACAAACGCACCTTGTTTTTTCTCATTAAGTGCACTAAACATGGCGCCATAACGGTCCGTCTTAACTTGGCTCATAGCTGGCCTCCTTCAGATAATACTTTGTGTACATGTGCTAAATCTTTATCGCCACGGCCACTTAAATTAATTACGATTACACTGTCTTGCGTCTGCTCTTCTGCATATTTTAGCGCGTAGGCTAAAGCATGGCTTGACTCCAGAGCCGGAATAATACCTTCGTTTTTAGCTAATGACTGAAATGCATCAAGTGCCTCAGTGTCACTGATACCTACATATTGTGCACGGCCAGTTTCATGTAAAAATGCATGCTGTGGGCCTACCGCAGGGTAATCTAGACCCGCTGATACAGAGTATGACTCTTCAATTTGGCCATCATCGTTTTGCATAATGTAAGTGTAAGTACCGTGTAGTATACCTTTAGTACCCTTACAAATAGTGGCACCGTGTTCATGGGTGTCTAAGCCTTTACCCGCTGGCTCTACACCAATTAGTTTTACGCTAGGCTCGTCAATAAAATCGGTAAACATACCTATAGCATTTGACCCACCACCCACGCAGGCAATAACAGCGTCTGGTAAGCGTCCTTCAGCTTCAAGCACTTGTTGCTTGGCTTCTTCACCAATTACTTTTTGGTATTCGCGAACAATTGTTGGGAATGGGTGAGGGCCCGCCGCAGTTCCTAGTAAGTAGTGCGCTTCTTGGTAGTTAGCTGACCAGTCACGTAGCGCTTCGTTTACGGCATCTTTTAATGTGCCAGAACCCGCTGTAACAGGAATGACTTCTGCGCCCATTAATTTCATTCTAAATACATTAGGTTGTTGGCGTTCAACGTCTTTCGCGCCCATGTATATACGGCATTTTAAACCTAAAAGTGCGCATGCTAAAGCTGTAGCGACACCATGCTGACCTGCGCCGGTTTCAGCAATTACTTCTTTTTTACCCATACGTTTTGTTAATAACGCTTGGCCAAGCACCTGGTTTGTTTTGTGTGCACCACCATGAAGTAGATCTTCACGCTTTAAGTAAAGTTTAACCTTTGGGTTTTTAACTAAATTACGCGTTAAAGTAAGAGGCGTAGGGCGACCCGCATACTCGTTTAATAATTTGCTAAGTTCTGCCTGAAACTCAGGATCTTTTTGCGCTTTGTTAAATTCGTTTTCTAACTGCTTAAGTGCAGGGACAAGCAACTCGGGTACAAACATACCGCCAAACTCGCCAAAATAAGCTGGATTTTGCATTTTAACCTCAATAATTTCTGATACTTGTAAAAGCATGATGTAATTTGTTTGGGCACTTTTTGCCCGGAGCATCTTCAACCCCAGAATTTAAGTCAAGGCCTAAGGCACCTTGATAAAGCGCATCTTTAATATTGTCTGGATTTAAGCCACCAGCTAGCATAAACGGTGTTGTTGCATCGCGAAGAAGCGACCAATCAAATACTTTTCCTGTTCCACCAGCTTGTTTATCACTGTGAGTGTCGTACAAGTGGCGGTCAACTCCATTTACAGGAGTAGGTAGCTCATCTTTAATTGCTTGTGCTTTCCAAATTTCGCAATTGCTAGGTAATTGTGTACGCAACGCTTTAATGTAATCGTCACTTTCTTGGCCATGTAATTGAACTGCCGCTAATTTTAACACACTTGCGGCGTGAGCAACTTTCTCTGTTGACTCATTAACAAAAACACCCACAAACTTGAGGGGGGCTGATTGCGTTATGGCTTGGGCGCAATCTAAATCAACACAACGTGGAGACTTAGAATGAAAAATTAAACCGCCATATATAGCGCCCGCATTATACGCAGCTTGCGCATCTTGGCTGCGAGTAAGTCCACATACTTTATTTTCCCCAAAAATAACCCGGCGACATGCTTGTTCTAAATCAGCTTCGGCCATCAGTGAGCTACCAATTAAAAAGCCATCGCACAGCGGTGCTAAGCGTTTAACGTCTTGATGGGTATAGATACCTGACTCAGAAATAACGACTTTATCTTCAGGGATTAATTTACGTAGTTTTTCAGTAGTAGCTAAATCGGTACTCAAGTCACGTAAATCACGGTTATTAATACCAATAATTTTAGCATTTAGGTCAAGTGCTCTGTGTACTTCCTCTTCGTTACTTACCTCGGTTAGCACCGCCATATTAAGTGAATCAGCGACCTTATGCAGTGCTGTGTATTCTTCATCATTAAGTACCGAAAGCATAAGTAAGATAGCATCGCCACCATAAATACGAGCCATATAAACCTGATACTCATCTATGAAAAAGTCTTTACAAATAAGTGGCTGATCAACTTGGCTACGTACAAACTCTAGGTAGTCAAAGCTACCTTGAAAGTATTTAGTATCGGTGAGTACGCTCATGCAGCTTGCATATTTTTTGTAAGCTGCAGTGATTTCAGTTAAATCAAAAGGTTCTCTTATTAACCCCTTAGAAGGGGACGCTTTTTTACATTCTAAAATAAATTGCGTACCGGGTGCCGCTAATGCTTTATAAAAATCACGGCTGGTTGGCACCGCTTGATCTTTAAAACTTTCAAGCGGACGAGCGGCTTTTCGTTCAATTAATTCTTGCTTTTTATCAGCAACAATTTTGTCTAATACATTAGCCATGACTTACCTCAATAATTGCATTTAATGTGTCCATGGCTTTGCCTGAACTTAAAAGTGAGTGTACTTGTTGCGCGCCATCTTTAAGTGAATCGGCTTTACCTGTTAGATATAAAAGAGCAGCAACATTTACCACAATAGCGGCGTTGTGCGCATCAGTGCCTTTTCCTTGTAAAATAGCAACGCTTGCATCTGCGTTATATTGTGGGCCTTCACCTGCTAGTTGTTCAAGTGAATAGTTTGCAAGGCCAAAATCGCTTGGGTTGAGCGTGTACTGGCTTATTTCACCATTATTAAGCTCAACTACGTTGGTTGGGCCATGAAGGGCAATTTCGTCAGTGCCAGAACCGTGTACGATCATTGCGCGTTGTGTGCCTAATGTTTTAAGCGTTTGCGCCATAGGCATACATAGGGACTCGTCGTAGACCCCCAATAATTGCACATCAGGTGCCGCAGGGTTAGCAAGGGGGCCTAAAATATTAAAAATAGTTCGTGTTTTAAGTGCAGTACGCACGCCCATCGCATGGCGCACACCGCTGTGGTAATGAGGTGCAAACAAAAATGTAAAGTGTGTTTGCTCAAGGCATTTTGCTGCTTGTTCTGGGCTCATATCTATATTAATACCAAGCGCTTTGAGTAAGTCGGCAGAGCCTGAGTTACTCGACACACTGCGGTTGCCGTGTTTTACCATGTTAATACCCGCGGCAGCTGCGACAATAGCGGCTGTAGTACTGATATTAATAGTATTTGACCCATCGCCACCGGTGCCACAACTATCTGCAAGTTGTGAGCACGTAGTATTAAAAGCCACTGCATTTTCACGCATAGATGCCGCAGCTCCCGCTATTTCATCACTCACTTCACCTTTCATTTTAAGACTAATAAGCAAAGCTGTTAGCTCTATATCGCTCATGTTACCTTGCATAATTTCATTAAATAGCGCTTTTGATTGGCTATAACTGAGTGATTGCTTAATCGTAAGTTGCTCAATTGCGTGTTGAACATTAAGTACGTTGGTTAAATGTGTACTCATAACGTCCTCTTAATTATTATTTGTTAGGTAAGCAACACTTTGTTGCAGCAACATAGCCCCGTTGGGCGTTAGTATTGATTCAGGGTGAAACTGATAACCCAGAGCACCGTCATCATGGTGATAAATAGCCATAGGAATATCTTGGTATTGTGCTATTACCTCTATGCTATCAGGTACTTGCGTAGCCATTAATGAGTGGTAACGTGCCACCGGCATTGTATCGCCCATATTTTTAAACACAGGGTGTGTGCTTAGATCAATAATTGATGACTTACCATGTACGGTTTCACCCGCATGTCCGATTACCCCGCCATAACTTTGTGTTAACGCTTGTTGACCTAAACAAATACCCAGCATAGGGAAATGGCCTTTACACAGCGCAATAAGATCCATAAGGCAACCAGCATCGCTTGGTGTGCCTGGGCCTGGTGAAAGTACAAGTAATACTTGGCCTTGCTCTTGGCGCATTTTATTAAAAATAGTATCGGCGCTTATGTTATTTCTATACACAACAAGCTCACCACCGAGCATAGTTAGTTCGT
Source organism: Pseudoalteromonas sp. SIMBA_162 (assembly GCF_046535955.1). NCBI lineage: Bacteria > Pseudomonadati > Pseudomonadota > Gammaproteobacteria > Alteromonadales > Pseudoalteromonadaceae > Pseudoalteromonas > Pseudoalteromonas sp. SIMBA_162. The sequence goes on from NZ_JAWJBQ010000001.1 coordinate 191,881, forward strand.
CTACCAAGTTGTAACTAAACGAGTCAAAGTTATCTAAAAAGTAAATTTTGATTGGCTGTGATGCACTCATGTTATACCGCCTCGAAAGTTGATTTTATGGCGGTAATAACCGCTTGAGCTTTAGCGCGAGTTTCGTTAGCTTCAGATTGCGGGTCTGAGTCAAATACAACCCCGGCACCGGCTTGCACATAAGCCATGTTGTTTTTAACAAAGGCAGAGCGAATAACAATACAGCTGTCCATTGCGCCATCACCGGTTAAATAACCTACTGCGCCACCGTAACTGCCACGTCGTTTTCCTTCTGTTTGGCGAACTAATTCTGCAGCGCGAACTTTAGGTGCGCCTACTAAGGTACCCATGTTCATGCATGCTTGGTAAGCGTGAAGTGCATCAAGTTCTGGTTTTAACGTACCAACAACACGTGAAACTAAATGCATAACTTGCGAATAACGGTCTACTTTCAATAGCTCTTTGGCATGACGTGTACCTGCAACACTAATGCGAGCCACATCGTTACGGGCTAAGTCAACAAGCATTAGGTGTTCTGCACGTTCTTTTTGATCGTTTCTAAGTTCAAGCTCAATACGGCTATCTAAATCGGGATTTATTTGCCCATTAGCAAATTTACCACGAGGGCGCGTTCCTGCAATTGGGTACACTTCTACCTGCTGGTTATTAATATCGTATTTAAGGGCCGATTCGGGTGATGCGCCAAATAAAGCAAAGTCTTCATCGCGCATATAAAACATATAAGGGCTTGGGTTTTGTTGTTTTAATTGGCTATACGCATGTAAAGCATTAGGGCAAGGCAGCGAGAAAGTACGAGAAGGAACAACCTGAAAAATATCACCGTCTACAATGTTCTTTTTAAGTTTTACAACCTGCTGACAGTAGGTGCTGTCGCTTATGTCTACGCTCACCTCACATTCGCCTTTGTTTAATGGGGCGCTGTATTGGGCTGCGTTATCGCAAAGGCTATTTAACTGCTCTAGCTGTTTGCCTACTTCAAAGCAGTTTGCGTGTACGTCAGGGCCGTTAAACACGTTACCGATAAGTTCGGTGGTCTGTTTTTGGTGGTCTATTACAACTAATGTCTCAGCTAAATAAAATACATAATCAGGACAGCTGTTCTCGCCATCGGGAACGTCACTTAGCTGTTCAAAGTTTGCAACCATGTCGTAGGCAAATACACCGCCTAAAAATAGAGAGAAAGGGTTGTCGGTGGTGCTTTTGATTGAGTTAATACAGGTTCGTAGGGCACTAAATGCATTATCGGCCACTAGTTTACTGGCTTCGTCAATGTCGTTACTTGTACTCAAGTAATTTAGGGTTAGGCTTGTATCGTTTAATTCTGCGTTACAGTTTTTAACATGAGCTTGTAAGTAACTTAACAGCTGTTGGCCATTGTTTGACTGAGCTGTAATCGTGACTTTTTTGCCTTGGCAAACAATGCGCAATGCGCAATCGACTAAAATTAAACTTTTTACACTGTCTTTAGAATCAATTTCAGCCGATTCAAGTAGCAGTGAGTTAGGTTTATCAAGTGCTGCGTAGAGCGCAAGTGGACTACTGATGTAGTCGCGTGTTTGCGTAATACTCGTTACTTCACCCGGTGTAGTTGTTATATGACTAAAAATCAAACCTCATTCCCTCAAAAAATTAAACCCCGCAATGCTGTGCAATGCGGGGTTTGAATAACGATATCTAAATTACAAACAGATCATTACCGTCCCGCTATACCAGGCGCCACCACCAATGATGTGTAAGAGTAATACCGCTATTCATGTTTTCTGCCTCAAATTTATTATGTATTTATTAAAATTTAGTTATAAAAAAACCCGCATATTTGCGGGTTTTGAAATTTTGTCAGACACGACAATTCATCACCCGATAATTACGAGTGCCACCACCAAATTGTGTTTAGGTTTGAGTTGTTCATTGTTTTTAATTCTTTATGTGTCTTAAAGTGGCTACAGTAAAACGTATCTAGTGCTTTTGTGTCAAGTGTTTATTTAAAACAATTTAATGAAAAAACTTGTTATACTTGCATAAATACCTTCAAACCTTAATTTTAAGCAGTTTTCTTTTGATAAAATATGATTTACATAGCCACACAACACATTCAGACGGACATTTAACGGTTGAAGAATTATTAAACCGTGCAGTAGATAAAAATATTGATGTGTTTGCTATTACCGATCATGACACTGTGGCAGCTATTAAACCGGCTCAATCATTTATTCAGTCAGAGAATCTTCCGCTGTCATTAATTACAGGCACTGAAATATCGACAAAGTGGGAAAGCTTTGAGATCCACATTGTCGGGTTAAACATAAATATTGATAACGAAGAGCTCGATGCTTTATTAACTGCTCAGCAGCAAAAGCGAGAGGAACGGGCAACACAAATAGGCTTTCGCCTTGAAAAAAATGGCTTTGAAGGCATTTACGACCAAGCTAAAGAACTTGCTGTAAATGGACAAATTACACGTGCCCATTTTGCACGTGCATTAATGCAACGTGGAGTCGCTAAAAATTTCCCTGGAGTATTTAAAAAGTATTTAGGGCGAGGTAAAACGGGGTACGTACCAAGCTGTTGGTGTGATATGCAAACCGCTATTAAAGCAATACATGCAGCAGGAGGGGTTGCAGTGCTTGCCCATCCAAGTAGTTACAGAATGTCTAATAAGTGGTTGCGTAAACTGTTAGTTGAATTTAAAAATGCAGGGGGAGATGCAATGGAAGTAGCGCAACCTCAGCAAGCACCTAGTGAACGTCAATTTTTAGGTGAACTCAGCAGAGACTACGAATTATTATGTTCACAAGGCTCAGATTTTCATTTTCCGACAAGCTATTTAGAGCTTGGTAAAAATTTATACTTACCTAAAGATTGCCAAGGTGTTTGGCAAGTTTGGGAAGGACAAGAAGGGGCATTAACATGAGTCAATTATTTCATATTCATCCAGATAACCCACAAGCAAGGTTAATAACTCAAGCTGTTGATATAATAAAACAAGGTGGTGTTGTTGTTTACCCTACCGACTCTGGCTATGCAATTGGCTGTAATATTGGTAATAAGCAAGCCAAAGAGCGTATAGAGCGTATTCGTGGCATTGATAAAAACGACAATTTTACACTTGTATGTCGTGATTTATCAGAGTTATCTACTTATGCACGCGTTGATAATCAATTATTCCGACTGATTAAAAATAATACGCCGGGACCTTATACCTTTATTTTTAAAGGCACAAAGGAAGTACCTAAGCGTTTATTAAACGATAAGAAAAAAACGATTGGCATACGTGTTATTGAGCACCCAATAGCATGTGCACTGTTAGCCGAGTTGGGCGAGCCACTAATGTCATGTTCGCTTATCTTACCCGGACAAGAATTTACAGAGTCGGACCCAGACGAGATTTTAGATAGGCTTGATAAGCACGTAGATCTTATTATTCACGGTGGATACTTACCAGAGCAGGCAACAACCGTTATTGATTTGTCCGAGGACGATGTAAAAATACTGCGTGTTGGCTGTGGTGATGTGAGCCCGTTTGAGTAATTAAACGTGGCTTCAACGACTAAACTTCCACCAGTAATTGATGAGCCAGTGCAGCAAAATCTGCCACTGGCTTTTTTGCATGGAAAGGCCGTTGTTGATAAACCTGAAGACTTATATATTCCACCCGACGCACTTGAAGTTATTTTAGAAACCTTTGAGGGGCCGCTTGATTTACTTCTTTATTTAATAAAAAAACATAAGCTTGACGTACTTGAACTTTCAATATTTAGTATTACAGAACAATATGTTAGCTATGTTGAAATGATGAGCGAATTTCAATTAGAGCTTGCAGGTGAGTATTTAGTCATGGCGGCATTGTTAGCGCAAATAAAATCACGGCTGCTTCTTCCTGTTCACGAAGAGCTCGAAGAAGAGGAAGACCCTCGTGCTGAACTAATTAAACGCCTACAAGAATACGAGCAGTTTAAAAAAGCAGCTGAAAATTTGGATGATATTCCTCGTGTTGGCCGTGATATTTTCGTTGCTCATGCGGTAATGCCCATTAACGACGATAAAAGCAAAAACCTACCCGAATTAGAACTCAAAGATTTAATGCTTGCCTTAAGTGAAGTTATGGCGAGAGCTAAAACCTTTGAGCATCATCAAATAACAGCAGAGGTGTTATCAACCCGCGAGCGCATGAGTCAAATATTACACCAGCTTTCCAAAGCAAAGAGTGCAATTGTGTTTAACGAACTGTTTAAAGCATCAGAAGGTCGCAGCGGAGTTGTCGTAAGCTTTATAGCTATACTTGAGCTTATCAAGGAAGGGCTTATTACTTGCCTGCAAGTTAATGAAGAGAGCTTAATATACGTAAGCCTCAGTGAATAGCCGTTTCGAGTAAAACTTAAACACCCTCTTTACCCACTAAATTCCCTTATGTAAACCACTTATGTGCATATACGCACACAAGCTGTTTGCACATGCTATTTTACTGTGCACTTCTTTTCTATATCTTGTCGTTATCAAAACACAGGATTTTAATTATGTTTAAAAACACCTCACTCTCATATGGGTTAGTTGCAATTATATTGCATTGGTTAATGGCGTTTACCGTTATTGGCTTATTTGGTTTGGGTTTATACATGGTTGAACTTACCTACTATGACAGTTGGTACAAAGGTTCTCTTGATTTACATAAAAGCATCGGAATTACGCTTGCAGCTATTTTGATTTTTAGAATTTTATGGCGTGTTTTTTCTAAACAGCCAAAACCGCTAGGTACAAATACTAAAGTCAATCAACTAGCACATACTGCCCACATAGCTATGTACATTTTATTAGCTGTGATTGTGGTAGCTGGTTATTTGATCTCAACTGCAGATGGAAGGCCCATTGAAGTTTTTACCCTGTTTAATGTGTCTGCTCTCGACTTTGTTTTTGATGATCAAGCTGATATAGCAGGAAAAGTTCATTACTACGGTGCATGTATATTAATTGGTTTTGTTGTTTTACATGCATTGGGTGCACTAAAGCACCATTTTATAGATAAAGATAAAACTTTAATAAGAATGATTACCCCATTGAAGGAAGATTAATATGAACAAACTATTACTAAATACAGCTGTATCGGCGGCTCTCGTTTTATCAGCATCGGCTGTAAATGCTGCTGAATATGTTATTGATACAAAAGGGGCGCATGCTTTTGTGAACTTTAAGATAAAACATTTGGGTTACAGCTGGCTACATGGACGTTTTAATACGTTTGACGGTGAATTCAGTTATGATGCAGAAAAACCTAATGCTTCGCAAATAATGGTAAATATAGATACAACCAGTCTTGATTCTAACCATGCAGAGCGAGATAAGCACTTACGTGGTAAAGATTTTTTAAATGTTGATAAATACCCAACGGCTACATTTAAAAGTACTAACATTACATTTAACAACGATGATTCAGGCAAAGTAACTGGTGACTTTACATTACATGGTGTGACAAAAAGTATTACCTTTGAAATAGATAAAATAGGTGAGGGTCAAGACCCGTGGGGTGGTTACCGCGTTGGATTTGAAGGCGAAACAAGCCTTAAATTAAGTGACTATGGCATTAACTATAATTTAGGACCTGCGTCGACGCATGTTGATATTGGGTTATTTATTGAAGGTATTCGTAAATAAGCAGGGTTGTAATTATACAACTAACTTTGAAAGCGCCACATTACGTGGCGTTTTTTTCTTAGTTCATTCTTGTTTTTAGCAATGGCTTTAAATGCTCGGGCAACCACTTTGATAAGGCATTTATGTATGCATCAGTTTGTTTGATTACTTTAAGGTGTTTGTTTAGCAAAGCAATATTTTTAATCCCTTGCTCGGTTTTAGTGCAACCTATAAAACCATAGCTTAACGCAGGTGCTTCAGTTAATGGTCTTTGGGTTAAGTTATCCTGAAAGTTCATAGATTTAGCTAAATAAAAATGTTCACTTGGGTAGCCAAGTAAAATATCAATGCGTTTTAAGTTAAGCATATAGGTAAGACTAGCTAAGCTATCTCGGGTAGGGCGAATAACAATGTCAACATCGGGCGTTGAATTAATTATACTATCAATAGCTTCCCCATAAGAGCGGCTCAAAGACACGCCTAATGTTAGCTTTTTCTCTTGTAGTAAATCATACAAAGACACCTCAGCGTCGTTTTTAAGCGATAGCGCATTTGCTAGCTTTTTATGAAGTGCAACAGAGGGAGATAAACCAACAGTAGAGCTTTCTTGTGTAAATACCATTTGTTGCTTTCTGTTTTCGTTTTTATAAAGAGAAAGTACGCACGCGTCATTCGTTTTATCAGAAAGGGTTTGAATTAGCTTACTTGCAGGCACCACAACACGATTGAATTTGATATGAGGTAGTTGGTCTTCGAGTAATTTTATGATTGTTTCGTCGCGGCCTTGGCCCTGATACTTACCATTTAATATATAGTAAGGTGCAAAGTCGTTGGTTAACCAGTTAATTGTTTGAGCATGACAAACTGAAGTTAGAGAGCAACAAAATAAAAGAGTGAAAAGTACACGTAACATTGCAGTAACCAACGAATGTAATTGGATTATTGTTTTAACACTTAAGTATTAAAAAGTAAAATGCCAGCAACAAGGGCTGGCATAATATTACGTGTTATCGCGCATGGGATTGCGATATAGCTTTGCTTAGCTAACTTTTAGCCACTTAACAAATTGACGCGCATCGCTAGCTTTTTGAAACAATGCGTTTTTTAAACCTTGTGTATCACTAAAGATAACACGATGTTTATTAACTGAAATTGATTGCACAGGATGTGCTATTTGGATCATAGATCCGTTATATTTATAAGACATAATAAAACTCACTTTATTCTTGTAATTTATTCTGCGCTATTTTTTATAGCAGATTGCAGTCAATAAATTAACGATGTTGTGTTTAGCTTCATTACAGTGTTGACGATCTTTATGACACTTTTACGATGATTGTAAAATTCATCTCGGTATTATTTAAGGGGTACTCGCCGTACAATAACTTAGCTTTCAAATATACGTTGTGCGGGGCTTACTGGATCAGGGTAAATAGGTTAACCGCAGTGGTTTCTTAAAACCAGAGAGGGAATGTAACCTAAATAAATTATGCTCGCAAGTTATTTGTATAGTTTTTGTAGTGTAGACTTTATCAACTGGGTTAAATACTTTGAATTACACCAAAAGGGAATCGTATGCATTACATAATAGTAAGTGATATTTACGGAAAAACACCGGCTTTACATGACTTTTGTAAAACATTAAACACTCAGTTCACCCTTGTTGAACCTTACAGTGGGAAAGAGCAAGCTATTGAAAGTGAAGAACTTAACTATAAACATTTTATAAAAGCATGTGGCCACAACGTGTATACGGCAATGCTGCATAAACAATTTGATAGACTCACAGAGCCAACAATTTGCATTGCCTTTAGTGCAGGGGCTAGTGCCGCATGGCGAGCCCAGTTATTAACAAGCAATCCACATCTTAAAAAAGTGGTTGGTTTTTATCCATCACAAATACGAAACTACTTAGATTTAGACGCAAGTGTACCCTGTGAGTTTATTTTTCCTTACGATGAGGTGCACTTTGATGTGACTGCTGTTATTAATGAGCTTAATAAAAAACAAAACGTAATTTGCAAACCAACAGATTATTGTCATGGATTTATGAATAAGCGTTCTTTAAATTATAATGAACAGGCTTATCAATACTTTTGTAACTATTTAACTTCAAATGATTTTTAGCATCTTGGTGATAGACGCCTAACTTTAAAATCAATACAGCTCAAAGTGTGTTTATTAATTTTTTAGTCACGTTTGGAAAGTCAGTGCGGTTTTTATACTCTGCATATAAAGAAGTAAAAATACTACTACGTGAGAGTTTATCTAGGTCTTTGATAAACGTTTTAGCACTTGAACGCGCTGTTCTACAGCATAGTTGATAGGCTTTTATTATCTCAGCAAGGGTTTGACCTTGCTGGTGAAGTGCTAAATCGGCTTCAACAAAAAATGCAGCGCCTGTCCAATACACACGTTGCTGTGCACCTTGATTCCACATATCAGCAGAAAGCTCACTTAAGGGCTGCGACTTGGTTTTGCTTTGTAGTCTGGCTCTATTAAACCCAGCATCTAATCGTTGAACAAATTGCGCTTGGGTTATTACACCGCTGTCTCGCATAATTACGTTTTGCATATAACTAGCAAACCCTTCACTTAACCAAAAAGCAGAGTAGGGGAAAAGCGGCAAATATAAATGCGATAGCTCGTGATATAGGGTCCAGTCTTTAGTAAATGCATTTAAACTTGCAAATCTATCAATATGAAGTTCAACCCCATCGGGATTGCTTCGCTTTACCGTTGCCCATGGTACAGGCTCAAATGCAAAATATTGCGGCTTTAAATAAATAGGCAAGGTAGTTTGCTTTAAAGGTCCAAGCGTATTTTTAGTTTTTTTTACACTCTGATCAATCCAGGTAGAGACAACTTGTTGGCCATTTTTAGACAGCGAGTCTAGCTCGTGTATGTCAACCTCAAGAGCGTAGATGTTTAAAGAGTATAAAAATAACAACGTCCACAATAATTTCATTAAAACCCCTCTATATTTAAAAACTAATACGAACCGTACATGCTATAAGACCATCCTTTTAACTACATAAGCACATCGTATTTGTTATTTTTTAAACTGATACCAACTATAAAAAGGCAATTAAAGACATGCCTTAATTAACATGGTTTAATCGACCATATACATTGATTTATAGGCTTTAATGATGCAATACCAACATATAAAAATGCCAGAGCAAGGGCAACATATAACGGTAGATGAGCAAGGGCAGTGGGTTATTCCTTCAGAGCCTGTTATTGCCTATATTAATGGAGATGGAGTTGGGCAAGATGTTATGCCCGTTATGAGAAATATTGTAGATTGCGCTATTAAACACTGTTACAAAAACAAGCGAAAAATACATTGGATGCAAGTGTTTAATGGTGAGCAAGCAGCCAAGCTTTACGACGGTGATTGGTTTCCACAAGAAACAATACAGGCAGTAAGAGCCTGTAAAATAGCAATAAAAGGGCCATTAACTACGCCTTTGGGCGGAGGATTCCGCTCTTTAAATGTTGCTTTACGTCAAGAAATGGATTTATTTGTAAATATGCGCACTATCAAAGGGTTTAGTGCTTTGCCTTCTCCTTTAAAAAATCCTTTTTTAACCAACATTACGGTTCTTCGTGATAGTAGCGAAGATGTATATTCGGGCATTGAGTGGCAAGCAGGCAGCATTGAAAGTGAAAAAATGCTCGACTTTTTATGTGAAGAAATGGGGGTAACGCGCCTTAGGTTTTCACAAGATTGCGGCATAGGTATAAAAAATATATCCAAAGAAGGCTCTGAACGATTAACACGTTTTGCTCTTAATTTTGCCCTTAATAATAATCGAGATTCTGTCACTTTTGTTCATAAAGGCAATGTGCTTAAGTTTACTGATGGTGCATTTAAACGTTGGGGCTTTGCACTCGCCAAAAAGGAATTTAATGCTATTGAACACGAAAATGGCCGCTGGCTGAAAATTGAGCGTACTGGGCAGGCGCCTCTAATAATTAAAGAAGTCATTGCCGATAACATGCTGCAACAATGTTTAATGAACCCTGAGCAGTTTGATGTAGTGGCAACTACGAATCAAAATGGGGACTTTTTAGCCGATATGCTCAGCGCTCAAGTGGGCGGTGTAGGTATTATGCCTGCTGCAAACTTGAATAATGATGTGGCTTTTTTTGAACCTACTCATGGTACATTTGAGCGAATTGCAGGGCAAAACAAAGCGAATCCAAGCAGTAGTATTTTGAGCGCAGTACTCATGCTTAAATTTATGAAATGGGATGAGGCGGCATTAACTATTGAAAATGCTTTAGAAAACACATTAGCAAGTGGGTATGTTACTTTTGATTTAACCCAGCAAGGCATTGATACTTCAAAAACTCATAACTCGACAACCTTAAGCTGCACAGACTTTGCAGATAAAGTTATCGAGCACTTTTAAACACATTCATTATTAAGCTGCTGAGGCAGTTTTAACTGTGTGCACGCATGGGCGATTAGTTAACTGTGCGGCACGATGGTAGATGTCGTGTGCATTTGGTTCATCGCATTGTGTACCACTAAGCGTATCCATTAAAGCAACAACAATGATTGCAGGAACCTGGCAGCAATATTCATCAAGTACCGCTTCAGTTGTTTGCGCATCCACATGACAGTGCGGATGGTTTTGCAGTTGGTAAGCGTTCAATAGTGTTTGTACTTCGAGTACATCGTTTGGTTGGTGTTTAGTTTTACGACAAGTACACCCAAACTCATCAACTAATGTCGCCAGTGTTTGGTAAACATCTGTTGTTTGTAATGTTGCTTTAGAACATAACTGCTCTTCAATGAACTGATGTAAGTTAGCGTCGATGAATAACCCGTCTTGGCGTGTGAAAGAAGCTGTTGTCATAATAAATACTCTTAGTTTGTTGGCTTAACTTCACTCTAGCGCTAACTCTATTATTAATGAAATTGTTGTTTTCAATAACTGATATTGATTAGATCAATATTAAGTTTTATTCATTTAATTTACGCTAAATTTATTGGCTTCTTTTTTATTTAATTTGGTGCAAAAAATAAATAAATGCACAAAAGTGGTACAAGTTTCAGCAGAGGGAATATGGGATTCTTGGTTAAGGTGTTGAATTAATTTAAAATAAAAAACATGGTATCGGCTTTGCAAATTACTAATGAGTAAGGTTACTCCCCTTACTAAGACTTATACGACTCCAAAGCAAAACATCGAGACACTCACTTTATTAAAGTGAGTGTCTCGATGTTTTATTTATTGAAAAATTAGTTTTTAAACGTTGTGTTTTTCTTACCTCTCACCGAGGCCGTCATTTTTAGTATGTATTTACTAGTAAATTGAATGTGTGCATTTAGATTTTTCAGTATTTTTTGAAAAACGTAATGGATATTTTAAAATTTACCTATCTGCTACTGTTTTAGCGAACTCAAGCATTTCGCGGCGTAACCATTGATGCGCTGGCGCATGGTGAAGCAGTGGGCTCCATATCATTTTTACCTCAATAGGCACTATTTGAAACGGGGGTGGACTTATTACTAAGTTAGTATGTGTTGTTAATAGCTTAGCTTGCCTACGTGGTAATGTCGCCACTAGTTGCTCTGATTGACAAAGTAAACTGGCAATCATGTAGTGGCGGGTAAATACCCTAATTTTACGTGTTTGCTCTAACTGCCAGAGTGCTTCATCTACCCAGCCTAATTTTTGTTTACCTGACTTATTAGTTACTGCGGCTTCAGGGCCCCAACCAGCCCGGTTTACCCAAATATGTTCTTTTTTGAGGTAATCATCGAGTGTGGCGTTTTGTAAAAAAGTATTCTTGGGGTGTGTTAAACAGCAGTAGTTATCGCGCCATACTGTGGCTTGGTGAAACGATCGCGGTAATCCGTTAAAGCGATTAATAGCAAGGTCTATGGTGCCTTTTTCCATGTCTTGTAAGTTAACATCGCTTGGACTTAAAACGTCAAAATTAATACCCGGATTTTTATTTAATTGCGCTGTTATAAATGGTGCAATTAACGTTGACTCTAAATAGTCGTTTGCCATTATTCTAAAGGTTATTTCAGCCGTAGCGGGGTTGAATTGCTCACTAGGTTGAGTAATTGCTTCAGCCATTTTTAATAATGATTCTATTTCGGGTTTAAGCAGGAGTGCTTTAGCTGTTGGGGTCATTGACCCTGCAGCGCGAACAAGAAGCGGATCTTCAAATAAATCGCGTAATCGCTTTAATGCATTACTCATTGCCGGTTGTGTTAGCGCTAATTTATTGGCGGCTTTAGACACACTTTTTTCGTCTATAAGCACGTTTAAATAGACGAGAAGGTTGAGATCGACGTTACGTATATTCATTAGATCAATCTTATTTATTTGCTGTATTAATTATCTAAATTAAAGCCTGCTTGCTAAGGTGTAAACAATTAATAAAAAATAACCGCCATAACGGGTAAAAATATAAGTGTTGTTAACATGCCAAATACGTTAATCGATGATTCAAATAATGCTCTTCAAAAGGTGATTGCAACTAAGCTTGCACGTGCTGTATTTGCAGGGTTTGATGCGATGTTTGCTGAGTTTTTAAATATAACACTTGGTGCACAAAGTCGGTTTGAGCAGCGCCAATATCATGATGTACAACGTGCAATGCGCGATCGGTTACAAGTTTATGAGCGCCAAGTAAAAAATGTGAGTGAAGCGGTTAAAATAATTGCTTATCAAGAACTAGACTGCCCACACACATGGCAACTAGCTAAAAACATTTATGGGGATATGGTTGAGCACCATGAGAATAAACCCATTGCGCATACATTCTTTAATTCAACATTTGGTGCTATTTGGGACGATAAAAAAATTCGTACAGTGCATTTATTCGTATTAAAAGCCAAATACCGAAGTGAACCACGCTCATTTGAAAGTTTAGTAAGTAGAATATCGCTTCAAAATGGGTTTGAAACCGCAATTTCACAGCTTATTACTACGCAAATGTTTAGAGTTCCATTTTGCCAATTAAATGCCGATTTAAAGCGTTTAAAGCAAACCCTAATGCAAGGTGCTAAGCATCAATGTAAGCAGGTCTATGAACTGATAAATTTAAACGACGGGTTTATTGAATACGCAAACTCGTTATTTTTTAGAAATAAAGCCTGTTATTTGATTGGCCGTTGTATCGCTAAAAATGGCGATAATATGCCGTTTGCTATTGCCATTTTAAACACCGAAAAAGGCTTAAAAATAGATGCGGTTATGATGGGCGCCGATCAATTAAGTTTACTATTTGGCTTTGCTCGTACTTATTTTATGGTAGATACAGACCAACCCGCGCGTTATGTTGATTACCTCAGTGTACTTATGCCGCATAAAAAGCGTTTTGAATTATTTAACGCTATTGGCTTTATTAAACACGCTAAAACCGAGTTTTACCGCTACAAGGTCGACACCACTAAAAATAGCCCCGCAAGTTTTAAATATATAAACGCACCTGGTACACCTGGCATGGTTATGCTGGTATTTACTATTGAAGGCTCAGATTACGTATATAAAGTAATAAAAGATAAATTTAGTGCACCAAAAACCGCAACTAAAGCACAAGTAAAAGAAAAATATAACTTTGTAAAGCAAGCCGACCGAGTAGGGCGATTGGTAGATACCCACGAATTTAGGTATTTAGCGTTTGATTTAAGCCGCTTTAGTGAAGAACTATTAACGCAGATGAAAACACATATTGGCAGCAGTTTAGTTATATCGGGCAAGGCACTTATTTTAAAACATGTGTATGTTGAACGAAAAATGACACCCCTTAATTTATATATTAACCACTGCGATAAACACGCATTGGACCATGTGATGCTTGATTATGGAAAAGCAATTAAAGATTTAGCTGGGGCGAATATATTTCCAGGTGACATGCTAATGAAAAACTTTGGCGTTACTCGCTGGGGGCGTGTTGTGTTTTACGACTTTGATGAGATTTGCCCACTAACTCAGTGTAATTTTAGAGATGTACCTCAAACACAAAATGCATTAGAGGAGTTAAGTAGTCATTCTTATTTTGATATTGATGAAAACGATATATTTCCCAGCCAATTTAAGGTTTTTTTTAGCGCAAATGCTCATGCATTTGAGTGTTTTAACACCCACCACAGTGACTTATTTACAACAACCTATTGGCAACAGTGCCAGCAGCAAATACAAAATGGTTTTTTACCTGATGTTTACCCTTACAAGCAAAGCTGGCGGTTTAAATAGAAATAATTACCCCCATGTTTAAAGTACAACTTTAGTTAAAGCAAAGGAGTGGTAATGAAATATATTTCCCATGAAAGCGGAAACCTAGCCTTTAGTAATACCCGTAAACCGCAGCTAAAAAATCATGAAGTGCTTGTTAAAGTGGCTGCAATTGGCGTGAATCGTGCTGATTGTATGCAACGCCAAGGTAAGTACCCAGCCCCAAAAGGCGACAGCCCAATTTTAGGTTTAGAGTGTGCAGGCACTGTGGTAGAGCTGGGTAAGGAAGTTGATAAAAGCTGGCTCGATAAACGCATTTTTACACTGTGTGCAGGTGGCGCTTATAGCGAATATGTTGCCGTAGATGCTAAACAATTAATGGAACTACCCGATGATGTAACTATGGTTGAAGGTGCAGCCATAAGCGAGGTGTATTTAACTGCTTTTGGTGCATTATTTGAGCTTGGCAAACTTCAACATGGGCAAACGGCATTGATACATGCAGGGGCCAGTGGCGTAGGTGGTGCCGCTATCCAAATGGCAAAAAGTGCAGGAGCAACTGTTGTGATAACCGCAGGTTCTGATGAAAAATGCCAACACGCTAAGTCGCTGGGAGCAGATCATATAATTAACTACAAAAACACAGACTTTGTAGATTACATGCAAAGCCATAATTTAACCGCTAATGTAATTGTTGACCCCGTTGCAGGCAGTTATTTAAACAAAAATGCCCGAGTTGCTGCCATGGATTGCCAAATAATTATGCTTGCCTTTTTAGATGGGCGTTTTGCTGAGGTTGATTTTGCAGCCCTGTTACGTAAAAGGATTTCGTTTCATGCTTCAACCCTTCGTAACCGCAGTATTGATTTTAAACGCCAACTAAGAGATGACTTAGTAGAACGCTTTTACAACGACATAGCATCTAAAAACTATGACTTTAATGTGTACAAAACGTTGCCATGGACACAGGCTCAAGAGGCACATGCAATATTAGAGCGCAACGAAAACGCGGGTAAAGTCGTATTGCTTGTAGAATAACGCTTTATTTTACACGTTATGCCCATATAATTCAGTCATACACACGTTATTATAAAACCAAGGTTAAAAATGAATCCAATAATTGCAATTTTAAAAGAACATAATGTAAGTGATGACAAAGTAAAAGCGTTATTCGATGCGTTTACACAAAACCCAATGATGGCTATGGCGCTTGTACAGGAGCTTGGCATACCGCCTGAAAAGCTTCAGCAATTAATGGCTGTTGTTATGACACAACCTCACTTAATCAAAGAGGCTACCGATGAGTTAGGTTTAGACTTTGAAAAAGTAAAAGAAGCGAAAGAAAAGCTTAATCAGTAATAAGGTCTAAGTATTCGTTAAAAAGAAGCATAAGCTTAAGTTTATGCTTCTTTTTTTGTACATAAATTTTGCTGCTTATTCTTTTGGAAGAAGAACAGTGTCAATTACATGGATTACGCCATTACTTGCTTTAACATCTGGCATCATCACGTTAGCGTCGTTTACCATCACACCCATGTTTGTTTTAATCATTACCGACTGCCCCTGGAGTGTTTTGGCACTATTTAACTTAGCCACCTCTTTTGCCATTATTTTTCCAGCGACAACATGGTAGGTTAACACTGCCGTTAACTTCTCTTTGTTTTCTGGCTTTAGCAGCATCTCAACGGTACCGTCAGGTAACTTTGAGAAAGCGGCATCAGTTGGTGCAAAAATAGTGAATGGCCCTTTGCCTTTTAGAGTATCAACTAAACCGGCTGCTTTTACGGCTGCAACAAGTGTTGTGAACGAGCCATTTTCAACCGCAACATCAACCACATCTTTATTCATGCCATGATGGTTGGCTTGCGCAGAAAATGAAAAACCTATGCTTGCGGCGGTAATTAAAATTGCGGTGGTTATCTTCTTAAACATGTTAGTTTCCTTTAAGTTAATATTTGCTAAATTCCTAAGATGCTACGCTGCTGAAAATTTAATCGATCAAAAACGTTTTTTGGTCAAACATCTTTTGTTACATCCTTTTTTGAACTGCCAAAGCGCTGTTAGGTCATACCATTACTTGATCAATTAAAGGGAGCAGTTATGAAAGTGCTTTATAAATTTTGGAAAAATAATCGTTCACTCATTGTATTCATTGCCTTGATGAGTGTGTTTAGAAGCGCAGTAGCCGACTGGTACGAAGTGCCTACGAGCTCAATGAAACCTACAATTGAGCAAGGAGATAGAATTTTAACCGACAAAATGGCGTACGACTTACGAGTGCCTTTTACGCATATTTCTTTGCTTAAAATTAACGAACCACAGACAGGGGACATTATTGTATTCGACTCACAAGCGGCAGATAACCGGTTAATTAAACGTGTTATTGGTGTGCCTGGTGATACCGTTTCTTTGGTAAATAACGAATTAATTATTAATGGCAAAAAGCTTAACTACGAACATGTGCAAAATAATATCGATTCGGTTGATAAAGTAGAGATATTAAACGGTAAGAAGCACACTATCAGGGTGGCAAATGTACCATCCCAATTAGCTGGCTTTGAAATGATCACCATTCCAGATGATTACTATTTGGCAATGGGAGATAACCGTGACAATAGCGCAGACTCTCGCGTAATTGGTTTAATCCCTCGTGGTGAACTACTCGGAAAAGCAAATAAGGTCATTGTTTCGCTTGATTACGATAATTACTACATACCAAGAAAAGAGCGTGTTCTGCTCTCTTTAAACTAAGTGCATTTTGATTTGTTTGAACAGAGTATTAAGTATTTGATGTAATTTAAGTATTGAACAATACCTAGTGATTACAGCAAATTAAAGACCTTTAATCAGTGGGTATGTCAGTTAAATAGTCATGAACTAACTGGGTAAGAGCTTGCTTGTCAGCGTGGCTAGTAATCACTTTTGAAAAATCACTACTAATGGCTACACCGCAAGCTCCTGCGTCAAACCACTGAGTAATGTTATTTAAATTTATCCCGCCAACGGGCATTAAATTGGCGCTATCAAATGGGCCTTTTAATGCCTTAAAATAGTCAATTCCCATGCTACCTGCTGGAAATACCTTAATAATATCCGCATTATACTCAATCGCGTTAGCGATATCTGTTGGCGTTAAAGCCCCCATTAAAACAGGTAAATTATGCTGATGGGCAACTGACACAATACGCTTATCAGTATTAGGGGTTACTATAAACTGTGCACCTGCATTAATGGCTCGTTGAGCTAGTTTAGTATTTGTGATGGTGCCTGCACCCACCAAAATATGTTGATGACGAATACGTGCATTTTTAATTTCTTGCTCAAACCCTGGTGTATTAGAGGTGATTTCAAGCACTTTTATACCAGCCTCAACTAAGCAATCGACAAGTGGTGCAACATCTGATTGCTTTTTTAATCGAATAATAGCCACTATTTTGTGCTTTAAAATTTTGTTGCGAGTTACAGTCTTTTCTTGAGAAACCGTGCTAGGCATTGTATTACTTTTTTATTATTTATTGGTCGATGTTACAAAAAATCGATAAAAGTCGCAAATAGGATAAAATAACATATAAAAAAACCGCTGAGAGTCAGCGGTTATTTTATTCATATGTGTAAATTTACATTACACGCATTCCAGGTTCTGATCCGTCGTCAGGATTAAGAATATAAATTTCTTTTCCGCCAGGGCCTGCTGCAAGTACCATACCCTCAGACATACCAAAACGCATTTTACGCGGTTTAAGGTTTGCAACCATTACTGTTAGCTTACCTTCAATATCTTCAGGAGCGTAAGCTGATTTAATGCCTGCGAATACTTGACGCGTTTCGCCGCCTAAATCAAGGGTTAGCTTCAGTAGTTTGTCGGCGCCTTTTACATGCTCTGCTTTTGCAATTTTAGCAACACGAAGGTCTACCTTTGCAAAATCGTCAAACTCAATTTCTTCGCTAATAGGTTCTTTTGCAAGAGGGCTATTTGGGTCAATTGTTACTTTCGGCTCTAGGCTTTCTTTAGATTCTTCAACCATTTTGTTTACTTTGTCCATTTCTACGCGTTGCATTAACGGTTTAAATTTATTGATTGAGTGGCTTACTAGTGGCGTCTGTACTGCATCCCAAGCAAGATCATCGTTTAAAAACGTTTCTACGTTTTGGGCCATAGCCGGTAGTACTGGTTTTAAATAGGTAATTAAAACACGGAACAAGTTAAGACCAAGCGAACACACATCGTGAGCTTCTTGTTGCTTAGTTTCGTCTTTAATTAATACCCATGGTGCTGCGCCATCAATAAATTGGTTTGCTTTGTCGGCAAGGGCCATAATTTCACGAATTGCGCGACTGTATTCACGGTTCTCAAAATGGGTGGTAATACTTGGCGCAGCAGCTTGGAACTCTTCGAGAAGCTCTGGTTGCATAATGGTTGCGCTTAATTTTCCATCAAACTTTTTGGTAATAAAGCCTGCGCAACGGCTCGCTATATTAACGACTTTACCAACCAGATCTGAATTAACACGTTGTGCAAAGTCTTCTAGGTTTAAATCAAGATCGATAATACCGCTGTTTAATTTTGCAGCGTAATAGTAACGTAAGTATTCTGGATTTAGGTTGTCTAGGTAGGTACGCGCTTTAATAAACGTGCCCTTTGACTTAGACATTTTTTCGCCATTTACAGTAACGAACCCGTGTGCAAATACGTTAGTTGGTTTTCTAAATTTAGCGCCTTCTAGCATGGCTGGCCAAAATAAGCTGTGGAAGTAAATAATGTCTTTACCAATAAAGTGGTAAAGTTCTGCTTCTGAGCCTTCAGCCCAAAATGCGTCAAAATCAATCCCTTTTTTATCACACAGGTTTTTAAAGCTGGCCATGTAACCAATTGGCGCATCTAGCCATACGTAAAAGTATTTACCTGGGGCATTTGGAATTTCGAAACCAAAGTAAGGCGCATCACGGCTGATATCCCACTGTTGTAAGCCGTCAGTAAACCATTCGTCTAGCTTGTTAGCCATTTCTTGTTGAATAGTACCTGAGTGTAGCCATTCTTTAAGCATGCCTTCAAATGCTGGTAGGTCAAAAAAGTAATGCTCAGAATCTTTTAGAATAGGCTCGGCACCTGACATAACAGAGCGCGGGTTTATTAATTCGGTTGGGCTGTAAGTTGCACCACACGAATCACAGCTATCGCCATTTTGATCTTCAGACTTACACGTTGGGCAAGTACCGGTTACAAAGCGATCAGGTAAAAATATGCCTTTTTCTGGATCAAACAATTGCGAAATAGTGTGCTTTTTTATATGGCCCGCATCGTTTAAACGGTTGTATATTAATTCACTAAATTCTTTGTTTTCTTGGCTATGCGTGCTGTGGTAATTATCAAACTTAATGTTGAAATCAGCAAAGTCGCGTTGGCGTTCAATGCTCACATTTTTTACCATTTCTTCAGGTGTGATCCCTTGCTTCTGTGCATTAAGCATAATTGGTGTGCCGTGGGCATCGTCTGCGCAAACATAATACGTTTCATGGCCTTGAAGTTTTTGAAAACGTGACCAAATATCAGTTTGAATATATTCCAATAAATGACCTAAGTGGGTTGGGCCATTTGCATAAGGTAATGCGCTGGTAATCAGGATCTTTCGCTGTGCCATAATCATTCCGAATTGAGGATAAAATACCGTTTTTACTATTTAAACGGCTGTTATCATTAATTTATCTATAAACAGGTGGCTATGCGCGCACACTGCTTATGGATTTTTATTAATTGACTGGTGTTAATGACCTGAATGTTACATAATTCCGAGGCACTTTTCATCAAAGAAACGCTATTTAATTGCTATGTTTGGACTGTCGAAACTTTTCTCTTCTAAATCGGTGCAAAAACAACCGATTATTGCTGCTTTAGCGGCTTATCGTAGTGCGGCCTTTGCCGTAGGAATTGACGAAAGCTTTATTGAGTCAATTTCTGAAAACGACGATAAATCAATACAAATTAGTCTTACTTTACCTTTTGCTGCGCAATCAGAAATCCCCCTTGTAGAGCAGCATGTCAGTGATGTTTTAAATATTGAAATTTCAATAAAGGCTAAGGTTGATATCCAAGAGCCTGCAAAGTTTAAAGGAATTAAACATATTGTACTTATTGCTTCAGGTAAAGGTGGGGTAGGTAAATCGACTACAGCTGTTAATTTAGCGGGTGCATTAAAAGCTGAGGGAGCAAAAGTTGGTATTTTAGACGCTGATATTTATGGTCCTTCAATACCAATGTTGTTGGGCCTTGTTGGTGCTGAGCCAAAAACAAAAGATAACAAACAATTACTACCGTTTGATGCCAATGGCATTAAAGCCCAATCTATCGGCTTTTTAGTACCCAGTGATGACGCAACAGTATGGCGAGGCCCAATGGCATCGGGTGCACTTAGTCAATTACTGAACGAGACTGATTGGGGCGAGCTCGATTATTTAATTGTAGATATGCCCCCAGGTACAGGTGATATACAACTTACCATGAGTCAAAAAGTACCTGCCAGTGGGACTGTTATTGTAACTACGCCTCAAGATTTAGCACTCGCTGATGCCCAAAAAGGCATCGCAATGTTTAATAAAGTAAATGTGCCAGTACTTGGTTTAATAGAAAATATGAGCCATTACGTTTGCAGCCACTGCGGTGAGGCAAACCATGTATTTGGCAAAGAAGGCGCACAAAAACTAGCCCACAAGCATGGCGTTCCGGTACTTAGCCATATTCCCCTTGCCATTGATATTAGAGAGTACTCTGAGCAAGGAAAACTTATTGCTAGCGATAACGATGCGGCAATAAGCAAAACATACAGCGCAGCAGCTAGGCTTATAGCCAGCACGCTATATTATCAACAGCATCACAACAGCATAGAAATTGTGATTACAGAAGATTAAAAGCATGAGACTTTCAGACACACATATTAAAGAACACCTAAAAGATGGCCGAATAGTTATAGAGCCTGCTCCGAGTAGTGAGATGATATCGGGTGTGACAGCAGATTTACGTCTTGGTAATAAATTTAGAACGTTCAATGCCCATAATGCAGCCTACGTTGATTTAAGTGGTCCAAAGGATCAACTCAATAAAGCCATGGAATCAATCATGAGTGAGGAAATTGAGCTTGCAGACGGTGAAGCGTTTTTTTTACATCCAGGTGAACTCGCACTTGCAATCACTTATGAAAAAGTAACGCTACCTGCCGATATTGTAGGGTGGTTGGATGGGCGCTCATCGCTTGCGCGTTTAGGTTTGATGGTGCATGTAACAGCACACCGAATTGATCCCGGCTGGAGCGGTAATATTGTATTAGAGTTTTACAACTCAGGAAAATTACCCTTAGCGCTGCGCCCAATGATGAAAATTGGCGCTATGAGTTTCGAAATGCTTTCAGGGCCTTGTGAAAACCCGTATAACATTCGTAAAGATGCTAAATACAAAGACCAGAGTAGCGCAGTTGCAAGTCGCATAAGTGATGAAAACAGCTAAACCTTATCGGGTAAATTATGAAGCGCATAACCCAATAGTTGAAAATAGTGGTTAAGCGCTTTATTTGCCTTGGCGGTATGTTGTGCTGGTGGGTATATTAAATTACTGGATTGCAAACCGTCCACCAAAAAACTGTTTTTTATATTTGGGTGTGCATATATACAGGCTTCAAAACAGCGAGCTGCAATTTCTTCAGGCATACTCATATAATTCATATTATGGGCTTGGTCGTGTTTAATACATGCTTGCACAAATTCATTGGCATTTTCGCCACTTGCATCTAAAAATACTTCTTTATAAAAGCTGTTCAGTGCGTCATTGAGTGGGTGCATTAAATTTGGTGTATTTGAAAGCCAAAGCTTTGAAGCAAATCCATAGCGTGGTTTTACTTTAAATAAATGTTCACTAATGTGGTGATCGAATGCATGAAACCACTCATGCGCGAGCGCACCACCGCCCGCATTTTTAGCAAGTGCTAATGTTTGACTGCCTGCATTGTAATGCGCTTGCACACCTTTTTGACCACCGTGCCCAAATGCAAAATTTAACTTTCCGCGCAGACCAATTGCTTTAGGTGGTAAGTGCAGTATTTGCGCAAGGTCGGCCAGCGCATCGTAAATTAAATTAGCGCTAATATAGCGCTCTTCTTTGGTTACCCATTTACCAACCACCATTGATCTGAACCCAAACGTGGTTCTTATATCGCTAAAATCAACTTGGTCATCAAAGCGATAGTCGGGGCCTTGACGAGTAAATCCTCGTTTTAATCTATTTGGGTAATGTCGCATCTGTTTATCAAAAGCTAAATTTAATTTAAGTAACGTGCTTTTACGTGCTCAGGCATATGTTGGGTTTGTTTATTAATTAATTCTTCTAATAAAGTAAACAAAGGCTCTGGGTTTAAATGTTCTATTAAGCTTAAGCTATGAGCAACGGCTTCAAGTGTAGAGAGGCTATCGGCACGGGGTGCTTTACGTATTGTATAACGATTTTTAGGTAGTTTATTAAAACTCACTGTTCTAAATTGATTGAGTGCAGGGGTGAGTTGCAAAATTTTATAGGCTTTTTTCCATGTGCCATCGATCACAATTAAATGAGTGATGTGCTTATGTTTTGTGGAGCTTGGTTCATCTAGGCAGGTGGCGTTTTCGTTTGGGTAAAGCAGTACTGTTGATTCTTTTGGCAAACTATTTAACATACTAAAGTCAGCACTGTTTTCACCTTTGATTATTTCGCAATCAGTTAGACTTAAGTCGAGTAATTTAGCCGTGTTTTTTGCTATTTTTTCTTCGCTGGGGTGTTGTAGAATAATAACTTTAACTTTGTTAGTTATTGTTTCAATAGCGCTGCATACACAGGTATTAAGTGCAAAATTACAATGAGTACAAAGAATGCGTGCCATTTTAAAAACTTTCTCTCTATTATTAACTTGTAAATTATACATTTATGAAAGCAATTAAGTTGGTTTTTTTTCATTTATCAATATACAGTAGTTATATCAAATACAATGAACATGGATAGTTGAAGGAATTAAATAATGACAGACATTACCATAGATACATCAGCGTTAGAGAATATGAAATCTTTATTGGGCGAGCAGTTTGCTGATACGCTTGATTTTTGTTGTGCCGAGTTTGAACGTCTGGGCTCTGAAGTTATGGCAACCATTGGTAAAGATAAAGAGGCAGCGATTCGTCATTCTCATAGTTTAAAATCAAATGCCGCGCAGTTTGGTGCGTCTAGTTTAGCTGATGTTTCGCGCACCATAGAGTTAAGCTTAGTTGATGATGACTTAGCTAAAGCGATGGATGCTTGTGCCAACTTAATGCCACAGGTAGAAGGCTCTCAAACAAAATTTAAACAATGGTTAGATGCACAATAGTTAACGTGAATTAATTTCAGTTTTAAGCTGTTAAATTTACTGGTGTTATATATTTACTCGGTTAGTCTAGTAGGCAACCGGGTTTTTATTGTTGAGATAAAATAGACCTTACTTATAAAACTCAAATTACAAAGGTCATCAGGCGCCAGCTAGTAGAGGTAAAATGTCAGATATAAAAAAGAGTCATAAATTAGAAGGCGTATGTTATGACATTCGTGGACCTGTTTTAGCTCAAGCTAAAAAAATGGAAGACGATGGTCAAAAAGTCTTAAAATTAAACATCGGTAATCCAGCTGCATTTGGTTTTGATATGCCTGAAGATATGCATCGCGATATTATCCGTAACCTGTATTCTGCCCAAGGTTATTGTGACTCTAAAGGACTTTACTCAGCCAGAGTAGCTGTGTACCAACATTATCAACAACGTGGGTTAAACAACTTAGACGTTGATAACATTTATATTGGTAATGGGGTAAGTGAACTAATCCAAATGATCACTCAAGCTTTGCTTAACAACGACGATGAAGTGCTTATCCCCGCGCCAGATTATCCGTTGTGGACTGCGTCAGTTAAGTTAGCGGGCGGTAATCCCGTTCATTATTTATGTGATGAAGAGCAAGATTGGTTTCCTGATATAGATGACATAAAAAGTAAAATCACCTCTAAAACCAAAGCCTTGGTATTAATTAACCCGAACAATCCCACTGGTGCGGTATACAGTGATGACCTGCTTAAGCAATTAATAGATATTGCGCGAGAGCACAAGTTACTGTTGTTAAGCGACGAAATTTACGAAAAGATTTTATACGATGGAGTTAGCCACACTTCAATTGCTTCATTGTGTGATGATGTGCCAATGATTACTTTTAATGGTTTAGCTAAAACTTACCGTGCTGCTGGGCTAAGAATGGGGTGGATGGTTTTAAGTGGTAAAACATCAGCCATGGACGACTTAAGTAAAGGGTTAGATATACTCTCGTCAATGCGTTTATGCGCTAATGTACCTGCCCAATATGCAATTCAGCAGGCATTGGGTGGTGTGCAATCAATTGATAACTTAATTAATCCGGGCGGGCGATTATACGAACAACGTGATATTGCATGGCGCGGTTTAAACGCGATTGAAGGGATTAGCTGTAAAAAGCCAAAAGGCGCTTTATATGCGTTTGCTAAGGTTGATACTGCACACTTTAATGTAAAAGACGATGAGCAAATGATGTTTGATTTGCTCAAGGCCGAAAAAATATTGTTAGTGCATGGGCGTGCGTTTAATTGGCCAGAGCCTGATCACTTTAGGTTAGTGTTTTTACCTAATAAGGATGACTTAACTGACGCCATGCAAAAAATGCAGCGTTTCTTTAAAGATTATCGCCAGTTATAAAACTTTATAAAAAAAACGAGCCTGTTGGCTCGTTTTTGTTTTTAAAGGCGTATTATTAATATGCTTTATCTACTCTTACGGTATTATCGCCTAAATAAACTAACCTCACATTATCGCCTTTTTGAAATCGCATACCTTGGTCTAGGTCTTGAACTACCATAAACTGATCGCCATTTTCTACCTGAATTAGTAATTCAACTAACTGAGTTTGTTTGTAATAGCTACCTTGCTGACTATTGTTAGCAACGCTACCACCGATAACTGAGCCTAAAATTGTGGCTATAGCACGACCGCTGCCGCCACCAAATTGATTACCAATAACACCACCAACAAGTGCGCCCCCAAACGTTTTCCAGCCGTTCTTTTTGTCTTGTATTAGTTCTTGCTCGGTGATGTTTCGTACAGATTTAATGTCACCAAACAACACTTTTTGAACTGCTACGGCTTTATTTCGCTCGTATTTAGCAAAAGTGGGTGCACTTAATGTAAGTAAAGCGCACATAATTACAGCAATTGCTTTCATAACTTACTCCTACCGGCTTACCAGCCAAAGGTTGATTTTTCTTTGGTTTTGCGAATTTCAGTTTCGTCCGCCCATTCAATAAGTCCGCTTTTCATATCCATTAAACGCATTGTGAATTTATAATATACGTCTGATTTATCTGCATTTGTTTTAACAATGCTTGATAAGTTGCCATACAACATATATTGCGCACCAATTTGTTGTCCAAATGCAACCGCTGTTGCTGGGTTCACTAATGCATCTTCGTTTTGAAAGGTTAGCTGTTCACGTACAGCTTCAACACGTGTCATGTCTACAAAGCGAAACTTACCGCTGCGTAGCATTTGCGTAGAGATAGAATCAGTGATTGATTCTGTATCAATATGCTCACTGGTTTTGTTTTTAATACGTTCCACAAACACAACAGGACGGTTATTTTGAGTCATGCTTCCCACCACTGGCGAGCTTAGTAATGAGTCGGTCATTTGGCTCGCGACTTTTTGTAAATCGGTAGAACCAAAATTTATATCAGTTGTTTCAACTGCTTGAGCGTCACCATAGCTAACTACGGCTTTGTTAGCACAGCCGCTTAAGATCAATGCACTGAGCCCGACCAATGCGTAAGTGGATGCTGTTTTAAATGTCGTGTTCATAATAGTTTCCTTTAATCTTTAAATTCTTGAGATTCAGTTGATACTTTTCTAACTGCTAGTGAAAATGTAACAGCATCAGAGCTAGGCGCTAAACCTGGTAATTGTGTATTAGCAAAACCAAATAAAGTTAATGGCTGCCACGGTGAATGATTTCCTTTAATCAAAAATCCATCTTTATCAAACCATTTAAATTGATACTGTAAATATTGTGACTTTTTATATTGACTAGATAGGGTAACCACCACATCAGTTAACTGATTTGTTTGACGCGTTTTAACGTCGGTAATGGCGAGTTTTTCACCTAAATCAGGGTTATCCACTCTAAGTTGATCATTAAAATTTCCTTTATTTTGTTCAACCGCTATACCTGATGTAACAGGCTGTGTTGCACAAGCACTTAACAGTAAAACGGCACACATTGGCACTATGTATTTCATGGTGTCTCCTAGAGTTGAACTACATGGTAGTTAAAATATTTATTAATAGAGGTTAGGTAAATTAAAGTTAACCCTTGCTTACTAACGGTAAAACTAATAGGCGGTTGATTGCCTATATTTAATATATGTTCACCTGCCGTCAGACTTTGACGCGCTACAGCAATTTGATTTGGTAATGTAAGCCAGCTTCGGGTGTCGGCTTGCTCTGACGCTAAATTATATATATTGGCTAAAATGTTGCCTACATCTCCTGCGCTGCGCGCAAGCTCAGCGCGAACTTTTTCTTTAGTTATGAGCCGTAATACTTGGCGTGTAATTTTGCCTGGTATTTCTTGTTCAAGAGTTTTAGCGGCTAGGGCTTCTAAATAAACTAATGGCGCTAATGCTACTTTTTGTCCAGCAATATTCACATTTTGTATAGGGCTAATGTAAGCACTGTCTTTATATACGGGCATAGCAAGGCTATAAAAACGAACATCACCTCTACTTGTATCAATCGGTAGCCTTAATTTAAATTCAGTTTGTTTGGGCACGAAACCTTGCTCAAGTAATACGATTACCTCACCATGGTTAGGCTTTAAAGTGCTAAGTTCGCCAAAACGTTGTGTGTATTCGTCAAATTCTTGCTGAAACCCTTGTTTTTTAGCTAGGCGAATTACATCTTGCTGTAAATATTTATTATTTGGTTGAATAGCTAACGCTTTTTTGTAGTCTATGTAGGCGTCGTCGAACTGTTTTGCACTTTGGTAAAGCAAAGCCGATAAGTAAAAAGTGTATGCGTTTTGAAAGCCGTTTTTAACGTCTCTTGTCACATTATTCATACTTGGATAATGCTGCTGCGCTTCGTTTTTTTCTGAATCTATTTCTGCTTCATTCTCGCTAAGCGCATCAGCTTGTACTTTATTAGCTCGGCGAATTTCGACCAGTGCGCCTTCAACATCATTTTTATACACGTAGTTAAGCGCTTTATAACTATGAAGCATGCTCATCTCGTAAGCAGGTGGTACATAGGTAATTGCCGAGTCATTCGTAAATAATGCATTACTTTGTTCAAGCCCGGCACTTAGTTGAATCTTTGCTGCTTGGCGTTTAGTTTGCATTTGAACATATACGTTTTCGAATTTGCTTTGAGCGTTATCAGCTGAATTAGTAAGGTCGTTGATACGCGCTTGCTCAAGTTGGTTAAGCAAGTAACTACTGTGTATAGTGCTATTGTCTGCAATTAACGATTTAGCTTGTTGTGGGTTATTATTTTCAATAGCATTTCGCACTGGCGTCATTTGTGTGGCGTAATCGTTAAACAGGTCGTTAAACCCTATAGAGCTACAACCACTTAAAATAAAACAAACGCTTAAAATTATACTTCTGCGCACACAGCACTCCTTTTAATCTACTTAAGCAGGTTAACACACTCACTTTAAACAAGAGTGTGAAACATTGTAAAAAAACGTAGAGCCATATCATCGTTAAGGTAAATATGCATGTTCTATGTGAATAAGGCGTGAATTTAGTAATGTGTGAAATAGACAGCGAAAAGTTAAGGTCTTATTAAGTTGAAAGTTTTTGCACACTTTGCCTTATGCTGTATAAATAACTTACTTTTATAGCAGTTTAAGTTATTTAACTACTCACCCATAAAAAAAGATTATTTAACAACCATATTTAGGTTAAAAAGGATTATTTTGAAAGCAGCTATATATACATTTATTGCTTTAATAGCATTTGCCGCCAATTCTTTATTTTGCCGAATGGCATTAGCTGAGGGGTATATAGATCCCTATAACTTTACCATCATTCGTTTATTAAGCGGTGCTGCATGTTTAGGTATTATCATGAGCGTTTATACTTATAATCTAAAACGTAATGGGTCATTTAATGATGCTATTTTAAGTGATACAGGGAGTTGGCGAAGTAGCATTAGTTTACTTGTTTATGCACTTAGTTTTTCGGTGGCCTACGTTGAGTTAGATACCGGAACAGGCGCTCTGATTTTATTTTCAGCCGTGCAACTTACGATGATTGGTTGGGGTATATATAAAAAAGAACAATTAAGCGCCGTGCAGTGGGCTGCATTTTTGATTGCTGTTACGGGGTTTGCTTATTTGATGTTGCCCTCAGCGGCGGTGCCCTCGCTAATAGGAGCGGGATTGATGGCCATAAGCGGTGTTGCTTGGGGTATTTACAGTATACGTGGCAAAGTATGTGTATCGCCTTTACGAACGACAGGGTTTAATTTTATTAGAAGTTTAGTAGCGCTCCCCATCTTATTACTTGTTAGTATGAGCTACTTTAACGCACTTACCATAGAAGGCATTTTACTCGCGAGCGCTTCTGGCGCTTTAGCCTCTGGCATTGGCTATAGTATTTGGTACGTTGCAATGCCATTACTTAAAAGCACGCAAGCTGCGGTTGTACAGTTGTGTGTGCCGGTAGTTGCAGCGTTTGCAGGTGTTATTTTTTTACAAGAACAATTAACGGTTGAATTTGTTATCGCCAGCTCAGTTATATTAACAGCGGTACTCATATTTATTTTAAATAAAAAGAAGGAGTAGTCCTTCTTTTATGGTGGGCTAACGTTGGTCACAAAGCGCTTATAAAGTGAAGGTAAGTGCGCCAATACGGCACTTTTACCAAGTAGTTCACTGTTTTCTATACATTTTCGTAAAGCACTTTCAGTTAGTTGAATACTAAGCAATTGTGATTGCTTAATGTGACTAATATGCCAAAGTTCAGGAGCTACCCCGTTTAAATCTTCGCGATAAGGCCGATAAAAACCAAATTTCTCAAGGTGAATACTGAGCCATTCACTCAATGGTGAAAAGGGACCGTTTTTCTCATATTCATGAGGAGATAACTGCAGTTGATAATCGTCACTAACACTGGCTTTGTCATATACATCCAAATCAGTACCAAAATGGTGCCTGCTTGCCCCAGGTAAAGCTGAATAACGCATAATTGCAATACACTTATCAATGTCACTTAAGTTCGTTAAATCAACAACCTTTTGTTGTGAATTATAAACAGGCCTTTGTCCTGAAAATTTGTTATTCCAAATGAGCGCCTGACGTTCAAAATCCCTAAAGCTTGATGCAATAGTTAAGTCAAACCCAGCTTGTTTAGCTGCATTTTGTAGCGCTATAAAATCAGTAGTGATAGCGCTATGCAAACGATGGCTTTGTATTTTAGTTAAATGTGTATCACTTTGCCCTGTGACACACGCTAACGTGGGTACTTCTAAATCAGTCATTAGGTTAACAATTGCTCAAGTATTTGCTCGTAAATGTCGGTGAGTTTAATTAAGTCATCTGTACTTACGCACTCATCCACTTTGTGAATGGTGGCATTACGAGGCCCAAGCTCAATGACTTTAGCACCGGTTTGAGCTATGAAGCGACCATCAGAGGTTCCCCCCGTGGTTTCTAAATTGGTTGCTAATCCTGTCACAGACTCAATAGCATTAACGGTTGCGTCAACGAGTGGACCATGTTCTGTAATAAATGGGAGACCATTTACAATCCAGTTTAACTCGTAGTTTAAGTTGTGTTTTTGTAAAATGTCGATTACACGCTGTTGTAATTGTTGATGTGTGACTTCGGTGCTAAATCTAAAATTAAATTGCACATCTAGCTCACCAGGGATCACATTACCTGCACCTGTGCCGCCGTTAATATTTGATATTTGAAAGCTGGTTGCCGGAAAAAAATCATTCCCTTTATCCCACTGGGTTTGGCTAAGCTCTGTTAATGCTTCAGTGGCTAGATGAATAGGGTTTTGAGCCAGGTGAGGGTAGGCAACATGTCCTTGAATACCTTTAACTTTTACGAATCCGGTAAGCGAGCCGCGTCGGCCATTCTTAACTACATCACCTAAGACATCCCGAGATGAAGGTTCGCCAACCAAACACATATCAATTTTTTCACCGCGAGATTCTAGTGTATCAATAACTCGGGTGGTTCCATTTATAAATGGTCCTTCTTCATCAGAAGTGATCAAAAAAGAAATTGATCCTTTGTGGTTCGGGTATTTAGTTACAAAACGCTCAGTAGCTACAATCATGGCAGCAAGCGAGCCTTTCATGTCGGCAGCTCCTCGACCATGCAATAAACCATTTTCTACCAGCCCTGAAAATGGTGGGTGCTGCCAGTTTTTTGCCGGACCCGTAGGCACTACATCTGTGTGTCCTGCGAAACAAAAATGCGGCGACTGGTCGCCTTTACGCGCCCAAGTATTTAATGTATCAGTAAAAAATAGTGACTCTATATTAAAGCCGATCGCTTCAAGACGTTCGTTCATCATTTGTTGACAGCCGGCATCTTCTGGGGTGACAGATTCACGCTGTATCAAGGCTTGTGCAAGTGCAATTACTTCATTCATTATTTAAAAATCTCATCGTATTGCGCGACCTTAAAGCCTAAATAAAAGTCAGTACCGTTAACTAATACTGGTCGCTTTATCATAGCGGGCTGCTGAACTAATAATTGAATAGCATTTTGCTTAGTCAAATTTTGTTTTTGCTCGTCACTTAGAGCTCTGTATGTAGTTCCACGTTTATTGACTAATTGTTCCCAATCTAATTTATCAGCAAATTCAGCGACCATTTGTTCATTAACACCCTCTTTGCGGTAATCGTGAAAGATAAACTCAATATTATTATCTGTAAGGTATTTTTTAGCTTTTTTAATTGTGTCGCAGTTACTAATTCCGTAAAGAGTGATCATAAGTTACTTCTTTTTAATAATAGTTAATAAGGTGTCTTCAGCTGCTTTTACATGCAGGTGTGAATAATGAAATGTGCCCAGGTTGTGACCATTAAGTAATATTAAACTTCCTAGCATAGGGGAGTCTAATTCTCTTAGGTCAAAATAAGCAAGTCGTTGGCCTTTGAGTACTTGGCTGCCATTTAACTGTGCTATATGGGTATGCGTAATTGCTGCAGAGGCAGGTAAGGTTAAATTAATGAGTATTTTTAAACCATTTTTAGCCTGCAAAATAAATTCAGTTCCTGCGTTTTTAACCTGCAGTAAAACCCCATCAAAGGGGGCTAAAATTTTATGACTGGTTGCTTGCACCATAACACCGGGGCCAAGAGTACCAAAACTGAACAAAGCCTCTGGGTGATTACTTAATTCTAATACCTTTCCCGTAAAAGGACTGGTGATATTAATAGCATCACGGGGGATTTTATTTTGTGCAATAAGCTCTATTGGTTGTGCTTTCATAAATTAGTTTGTCACCACATTATAGCCATCTTTTTTTAGTGCTGTGATTGCCTGGGCCGCTGTTTGTTTTTTTACAAGTATGTAGTCAGTATCGTAAGTTGAAATAGAAAAGATAGATATTTGTGCTTTAGCTAACACGCCAGAAATATTAGCCATAATTCCTGTTAACGAAAACCCTAAAGGGCCAATAACTTCCAATGCTTGCCAATCAGATTCTGTATCCAGGCTGTGTAATTCAAAACTACTGGGGCATACAATTGATAGTTCGTCATGGGTTTTAGAGATAAAAAACAACGGAAGTTTTAACAAAGCAGCAGGGATATCAGCATCAATATCTAAACTATGTATAGACAAAATAGTGCTGTGTAATTGTAATGTTTGTTTTGACATTAAAAACCTGCGGTACAGCAAAGACGATTTATTAATAGTATAGATTATTAAAGATAAATTAAAGTGGTAACTCACCGTACCTAAGCTGCAAAATATGAGCTACTTATACTTACCCACAATTTCTGTGGATAACTATGGGGGTTGAGAGGTATAAATAGCCTAACTAACTAATTTATAATTAGAAATTAGCTAGGCTATAAAAAACACATGTTAATTAAAGCCTTTAATTAAGTGCTTCGACCTGCGCTGCTTGTATAGCGGTAAGTGCGATTGTGTACACAATGTCATCAACTAATGCACCACGGCTTAAATCGTTGACTGGTTTACGCATACCTTGAAGCATTGGCCCAATACTGATGAGGTCTGCGCTTCTTTGCACGGCTTTATAGGTTGTATTACCGGTATTTAAATCAGGGAAAATAAACACCGTTGCTTTACCTGCTACGGGGCTATTTGGTGCTTTTTTAAGCGCGACGTTTTCCATAATTGCTGCATCGTACTGAAGGGGACCATCAATAATCAAATCGGGACGTTTTTGTTGAGCTATTTTGGTTGCCTCTCGCACTTTTTCAACGTCGGCTCCTGTACCAGATGTACCTGTACTGTAGCTGATCATGGCAACACGCGGCTCTATACCAAAAGCTGCAGCTGAGTCAGCTGACTGAATCGCAATATCAGCAAGTTGCTCAGCATTTGGATCTGGGTTAATTGCACAGTCTCCGTAAACGAGTACCTGATCAGGCAGCAACATAAAAAATACCGACGATACAAGCGATGAGCCCGGGGCCGTTTTGATGAGTTGTAATGGCGGTCTAATTGTATTGGCGGTTGTGTTAACTGCTCCTGAAACAAGTCCGTCAACTTTGCCTTGTTCAAGCATCATAGTACCCAGTACTACGTTATCAAGTAATTGTTCTTGCGCTACAACATCGGTGAGACCTTTGCTTTTTCGGATTTCGACCATAGGCTCGACATAATCATTAATGATGCTGCTTGGTTCTACAATACTTACATTTTCGTTGAGCTCTATACCTTGTTGCTCAGCAATACGCATTATTTCTTCGCGATCACCTAATAAAATGGTTTTTGCTATACCGCGTTGCCCACAGATAGCAGCTGCTTTAATAGTTCTAGGTTCGTTGCCTTCAGGTAAAACAACCGTTTTGCCTGCTTTACGAGCTTTATCTGTAAGTAAGTATCTGAAAGCTGGTGGCGAGAGTTTACGTGTTTTCCCCACATTTTTTGCCAGTGAGTTCAGCCAATCTGAGTCAATATATTCAGCATTGTGGCTTTTCACTTTTTCTATACGCTGGTCATCATCGCTTGGCACTTCCATATTAAAGTTATGAAGTAACAACGATGTTCGCCATGTATCGGCCTCTGTTGCTAAAATTGGTAGTCCCGTTTGCATTGCTTGTTCGCACAGCGCCATAATACGCTGTTCTGGCATAAAACCACCGGTGAGTAATATTGCCCCAATTTTAGTACCATTCATTGCCGATAAACACGCAGCTACTAAAATATCAGAACGATCGCCAGGAGTAACTAATAATGCACCAGGTGTAAAGTGGTTTAAAATATTAGACACTGTCCGTGCACAAAATGTGATACGACGCAGGCGTCGATGCAGCATGTCACCTTCGTTAATAATTGTGGCTTTTAAATATGCACTTAGGTCTTTCACTCGTGGTGCGACCAAATCAAAATCCCATGGTATTGCACCAAGTAACATAAATGGATTTTTTCTAAAAATTGGCAGTGATGCTAAGCGGTTCAGTTCGTTATCTACTTCATCAGGTTTGTAGGAGTCAACTAAATCGGCGCGTGCTCTGCCTTCTTCATCAATAGGGGCATTTACTTTATTAAAAATACAGCCTAATACACGCGGGTGGTCAATACCACCATAATTACCAGCTGCAATCTCAAGACGATCTTCCAGCTGGGTAATATTATCGTTACCAGGCGTTAATACAAATACAATATCGGCACCGAGTGTTTGCGCTATTTCACGGTTAACGCGCCCTGCATAAGGTTGTTTACGAGTCGGAACCATGCCTTCAATAATGGCAACTTCATCGTCGTTAATTTTACTTTCAAAGCGCTCAACAATTTCTTCTAATAAGTCGTCGCCCTTTACATCACCAATCATTTGCTCTGCGTAATCCAATGCAAACGGTGTTGGTGGGTCAAGAGGGGAGCCTTGCTTTATTATTTGTGTCGATTTTTCTGGACCGGTTTCGCCAGAGCGCGGTTGAGCAATAGGTTTGAAGAAATTAACTTTTACCGCCTTTTGCTCAAGCGCACGCACAAGCCCGACGGAAACAGATGTTAAACCAACTCCCGTAGAAATCGGTATCAACATAATACGGTGTGCCATATTATAGCTCCTTAACAATATTTGCAGAGTCGAGGGCGATAACCCATTCTTCATTCGTTGGCATGACGACAGTTTTGATACGAGATTGCTCAGTGCTAATTACACCTTGTTGACCAAAACGAGCATCTAAATTTGCTTGCGTGTCACATTCCATACCTAAAAATCCAAGTTGAGTGATCACTTTTTTACGAATGATATCTGAGTTTTCTCCAATACCGCCGGTGAAAATAAGCGCATCAAGACGCTGTAAAGGCACCATGTACGACGCAATTTGCTTAGATAAACGATAGCAAAACATATCGAGTGCTAATGTTGCTTGTTGATTTCCCGCTGTAGCAGCTTCTTCAATAGTACGACAATCGTTTGAAAGCTCACTAATGCCTAACAAACCACTTTTTTGATTGAGTAAGTCATCTATTTGTTGCGCACTATAATCAAGTTGTGTTGTTAAAAAGTTAAATAAACCTGGATCAATATCGCCACTGCGAGTACCCATTACTAACCCTTCAAGTGGCGTAAGGCCCATACTTGTATCGACACTCTTACCATTTTTAATCGCACATACAGAGCAGCCATTCCCCAAATGAGCACTAATAAAATTACTTTTTTCAATAGGTTGGTTAAGTAGTTTTGCTGTTTGCCCGGCAACATAAAAATGGCTCGTACCATGAAAGCCATAACGTCTAACACCAAACTCGGTATATAAATTGTAAGGTAGCGCATAAAGGTATGCGACCTTATCCATAGTTTGGTGAAAAGCCGTATCGAATACTGCAATTTGAGGTAAGCCTTTAAACGAGTCTTGCGCTGAAGATATACCCAGCAAGTTGGCATGACCATGAAGCGGTGCAAGTGTTGCAGCCTGAGTTATGCTTTCAATAACTTG
The DNA here is from genome assembly GCF_046535955.1 of Pseudoalteromonas sp. SIMBA_162. NCBI lineage: Bacteria > Pseudomonadati > Pseudomonadota > Gammaproteobacteria > Alteromonadales > Pseudoalteromonadaceae > Pseudoalteromonas > Pseudoalteromonas sp. SIMBA_162. The sequence continues at coordinate 226,968 of NZ_JAWJBQ010000001.1, forward strand.
ATCATTAATTAATACTGATTTGGTAAAGTGCTCGCCACCGTGAACAACACGATGACCAACAGCAATTAGCTGTTCATCTAGTTTGTGATCTTTTATTAACGTCACTAACGTATTAATAGCCTCAGCGTGAGCTTGCTCTGGTGCTAAATCAATAAGTGTTTTATCACCTTTGTATTTATACTTTACCGACGGAGTTGCTGCACCTAGTCGCTCTGCTAAGCCCGATATAATTTCATGGCCGGTGTTTGCATCAATAATGGCAAACTTTAAACTTGAGCTACCACAGTTTAATACTAAAACATGTTGTGACTTAGGAGCGGGTGTTGGCATAGATATAATTTCCATAAATAAAGTTTAGTAAGTGAACATTAATTATTTACTGTTACACTCAGGTCTCAATTAAAAGGCTAAAGATATTATAAACAAGGTCGTTAGACCCATGAATAAGTTTTATATTTTAAACTATTTGATGTATTTAGTTTAGTATTTTGCACAATTTAACAGCATAATTAAGCACTTTTACTGATTAAGTGAAACCCGCCGTATTTGTGTTACACTTTGTAAAATACGAGCTAATTTATATATTGAATTTAGTAATTGTGAGGAGTCATGATGCAAAAAAGTGTGATGTCACAAGTTCAAATTGGTAGACAGTACGCAAAACAATGGCCAATGCGAAAAGAGTTAGCTCCATTGTTTAGTGAGTTTAGGGTAATTAGAGCAACAGAACTTGCCATTACTGTTATGCCGATTCTTGCTATGTTGACATTATTTTTTCAACTCAACTACCTTGGCCCTGATTTTTTACCACAAGCGATTGCCAGTGCATTGTTTTTCTTATCTTTACCTCTACAAGGTTTATTGTGGTTGGGTAAACGAGCACAAACCCCATTAGACCCAGCCATGCTAAGTTGGTACAAAGAGCTTCATACAAAAATGGTTGCTAATGGTTATCAAGCTAAGTTAAGTGAAAAAAAGCCCCGGTATTTGGAGCTTGCAACTTTACTTAAAGATATGTTTGAAAAAATGGATAAAGCGTTCACTAAAGAACAGTTTTAATAAACGCTTCTACTAATCACGCTTTTTGAAATTGCGTTATATAAAACGACAAGGTGACATGGTGTTCACCTTTCTCTTCTAGTGTTTCCCAGTGCTCAGGTCTAAATTTCCACGCAAACGGTGTCATCATTATCAGGTTTCTAACATCGTTAATACTCAGTGTTACCTGTTGAGTGATCAAATCTTGGTGAGTTTCTGTAAAACCTTCAGGCACATCTACTTTCGTATGCTCGCTTACTGATTGGTAAATATAAGCTTTTAACTCTTTTAAATGCCATGGCCCTGGGCTGGCCACGACAAGCGTAGCATTAGGTTTAGCGAGTCTATCAAGCTCTTTAGTAAATAAAGGTGCAAATACACTTATAAGAATATCAGCAAACCCTTCTTTAAAAGGGGCTTGACTGATTGAGGCAACGCTAAAGCTGCAGTTGGGGTAACGTTTAGCGGCGTATTTTATAGCTGACTTTGAAATATCTACACCATAAACTTGCGCCTGAGTATTATTAGCAATAGCGTGGGTGTAAAACCCTTCACCGCACCCTAAGTCAATAATATTATTACCTTTTATAGTACTTGTTATATCGCTAAGTGCTTGTTGTAAGAATGCATAAAAACCTTGCTCTAAAAATGTGCGCCTTGCTTGCACCATTTCAAGCGAGTCACCAGGTTGTTTAGAGTTTTTGTTTTGAACAGGCAGTAAGTTAACGTAGCCTTCTTTGGCAAAATCAAAACTGTGGTTGCTTTCACAGCGCAGTGTATTTTGAGTTTTTGTTAGCGATTTGCTACATAAAGGGCATTGATATTCAAGACTCATGAGTCTAGGTAATCCTTGTCGTAAAAAGTTTTAACCCAGTGGGGACGGTATGTAATTAAAATGGTGATGGCCATTCCGTTCAACATGGCTTCTGGAAACCAAATTATAGCACTTAAATAAACGTAATTGTCGGCAAGTTCTTGCCAATTATACTGACCTAAAGAGAAATAAAAGAGGGCACCTAAAGATATCTTTATGCATGCTATAAACCCAGCTGTTATGAAGGCACAAACAAATATATAAACAAAAAAATGTTTTGGTAAATAGTGATAGCACACAACGAAACTTAAATAACTCAATAATATGGGAATAAAAGCGCCAATAAGTATTTGTACAGGTAAAAGGTTAAAACTAACCTGCCCAAATGAAAACAACAAGGCACTTGCCAGTAGGCTACTCAAAATGGCTAGCCGCCAGCCCAATATTAAGGTGGCTGCAGTAATACCAAGTATGTGCAGGTCAAGGCCAGTTAAAATACCGGCTTTAATACGCCACAGTAGTGCAAATACAAGCGCACAGGCTAATACACCTGTTTGCCTAGCAGACGTTTTATAAAGCGATTTATAGGTGTTTTTATCGAAACTAAAAATCGCAATAGCAAGTACAAGGGCCCACATCAGCCCTTGTATTTCAGTGTTTAACATTATAGCTACTTGAACGTTGACCAAATTGGCGCATGATCTGATGGTTTATCAATTGCACGCAGCTCATAGTCAATTCCTGAGTCAATACAACGCTCAGCAAGTGATTGAGTTGCAAGCACAACATCAATTCGCAGACCGCGATTATCTAAAAAGCCTTTAGAGCGGTAATCAAACCATGAGTATTGATCGTTAACATCAGGATAGAGTTCTCTGAAGGTATCTTTAAATCCCCAATCTAAAAGTGTTGATAGCCATTGACGTTCCTCTGGTTGGAAAGAGCACTTACCTGTTTTTAGCCAGCGTTTAGCGTTGACCTCACCAATACCTATGTCTAAATCTGTAGGTGATATATTTATGTCGCCCATAACAACTACATCCTGATCGGGAGTGAGGTTTGTATCTAGATGTGTCATCAAATCTTTATAAAATTGACGTTTATAGGGGAATTTAGTTTCGTGATTGATGTTATCGCCTTGCGGGAAATAACCATTCATAATGGTAATGTCGCGGCCGTTTTCTTGTTCAATAGTGACGCTGATCATGCGTTTTTGCGACTCTACTGTGTCGGTAGCAAACCCTTTTAAGACCGATTTCGGCTCTTTTTTGCATAACATAGCTACGCCGTAATGTGCTTTTTGACCGTGAAAGTAGACGTGGTACCCCATTTTTTGAACATCGTCTAATGGAAACGCTTCATCATGAACTTTAATCTCTTGCAAGCCAATTACGTCTGGTTGATGTTTATCAATAACAGCTTGTAATTGGTGAAGACGAGCACGCAGACCATTGATATTGAAAGAAATCACTTTCATTCGATTTACCTTTATATTTGTTCTCATTTTGATAGCAAATTGTATCAGTAATTTAGCTTACATAACATGTCTGAAATGACAAAATAGCTGCGCAAATGTTGATCAAATGGTGGTGAAAGTTTAAACATTGTTAATGTTGTATTAATTTATAAAATAAATAAAAAATTCAATTGATCTGCAAAAAATTGGCTATATAATGCGCGCAAATTCATTGGCAAACTCGTTCACATAGGATCTCTCATGAAAGCACAATTATTTTTAGCGGCAACATTATTAGCATCTTCTTCTGTTTCAGCTCAAAGTAACACTTACTTTAGCCAAGACAGCTCTATTGAGTCTAAGCTGTGTGTATTAAGCGCAAACGAAGGTTTTTCTGCAGCACGTAAATTAGCAGCTAAGCACAATGTATACTTATCACGCTTCTCACAAAGCATCATGTGTAACGGCCAAGATATTCGTGATATTGCAAAGAAAGATTCAACAAACAACATAACTGAAAACAAAGTAGAAGTGTTTGCTAAAGATGCTCAACAAGAAACTCAATTATGTATGACTGCATTAAAGCAAGGTTTAGCGCCAGTACGCCAAAAAATAGGTAACTTAAACTCGCTTAAATGTAACGGTCAGAAAGTTACTGACTTTGTTAAGCGTTATCAAAACGCTGCAATTTAATTAGCACGACAAAATTAATGAGAGCCCAGCTTTTACAGCTGGGCTTTTTTTTGCAAAATTTACAAGGTTGGTTGAAAAGGTTTCAAGGCTAACGTATTGAAAATAGGATAAATAATAAACAGGGTTTCTGTAAGGTACTGAAATTTATATTTATTTTACTTTGGCACCAGACTTGTATTAGTTGTTGTGACATTTATTAACAACGAAGGACACGTCTTATGAAAAAGTTAACATTAGCAACAACTATTTTAGCAACATTAAGTTTAGCAGCCTGCGCATCTAATCAAGGTCTTGATAAAATAGACAGCGACTTTGCAAGCCTAGACAACGACAGTGATGGTTTTATTTCAAAAGTTGAAGCTGACGACGATAATATTTGGGGTCACTTTTCAAATATCGACACCAATATGGATGAAGAAATTAGTCGTAAAGAATTTAATGCTTACATGCAGTTAAACACTGGCAAGGTTGCAACCGATAGTGATGTAAGTGAATCAGCCTTTAAAGCTGAAATTGCAAAATTTGACAAAATTGAAAGTAGTTTTGCCAGTTTAGATAACGATAGTAATGGTTACATATCAGTTGTTGAAGGCAATGACGACGATATTTCAAATCACTTTGGTTATATGGACAAAAACGAAGACAAGCGAATTAGCAAAAATGAGTTTATGGGCTACATAAATAAATATGGTAAATCTGTAGCTGAAGACGAAGCGTTAGAGTCAATTAAACACAGCTAATTAAAATTCAGAACATAAAAATCAAAGCCAGTTATTTTAACTGGCTTTTTTTATGGCTAATTTTAGATAATTGCCAGATATATTTTCCTAGTTAGTGGTTGTTCTGTCATAATAGATGGCTGTGTATTTTTATTTATTAAGAGTGTATATGGCTGGGCGGCGAATTAGTGATGAGCAGTTGGTTGAAATCATTGAGGCTGCGATTTTTGTTGCAGACAAACCCATAAGTAAACGCCATATTAAAGACACTGTTTTAGTGGATATTGCAATTTCTATGTCACGTATAAACGATGCTATAGAAACAATACAAACACACTTTCAAACCCGTGGTATTCGCCTTGTTGAAGTTGGTAGTGGTTATCGATTTCAGGCGTGCAGTAGTTTAAGCCCTTGGTTGAGTAACCTATGGCAAGAACGAGCTCCTAAATACTCACGTGCTTTATTGGAAACATTATCACTTATTGCTTATCGTCAACCCATTACGCGTGGTGAAATAGAGCAAGTAAGAGGTGTAACAACGGGTTCGAATATAATTAAAACCTTACTCGAAAGAGAGTGGGTGAAAGTGGTAGGGCACAAAGAAGTACCGGGTAAGCCCGCTTTATACGCCACTACTAAACAATTTTTAGATTATTTTTCATTAACGGGTTTAGAAAACTTACCTGCGTTACCTGCGCAACAAGAAAGTAAAATAAACCAGTTATTAAGTGATCCTTCTGTGAGAGAACCATCCGAATGAATATACAAGGTGAAAAGTTACAAAAAGTCCTAGCCAGAGCTGGTGTAGGCTCGCGTCGTGAAATGGAAAAATACATTGACGCTAACCGTGTTAGTGTTAATGGCAAAGTAGCTAAACTCGGTGACCGCGTTGAAGAAACCGATTTAATTCGTGTTGACGGTCATACCGTAAAAATTGAAGAAAAAGCTGACAGAATTTGCCGTGTAATTATGTACAACAAACCCGAGGGAGAGTTGAGTACTCGTAAAGACCCTGAAGGTCGTCGTACTGTATTTGACAGACTTCCTCGTATTGATGGCGATCGTTGGATAGCTGTAGGCCGACTGGATGTGAATACGTCAGGCTTAATGTTGTTTACCAACGATGGTGAATTAGCCAATCGTTTAATGCACCCAAGTTATGAAGTAGAGCGTGAATATTCTTCGCGTGTGTTTGGTGAAGTAACAAACGAGACACTTAAAAACCTGATGCGTGGTGTTGAGCTTGAAGATGGTCCAGCAAAATTCACAAATATAAAACCGCTAGGTGGTGAAGGGATTAACCGCTGGTTTAATGTGACATTAAACGAAGGGCGCAACCGCGAAGTTCGTCGTTTATGGCAATCTCAAGACGTTGAAGTGTCGCGTCTTATCCGTATTCGTTACGGTAAGCTAGAGCTAGATAAGCGTGTGCCACAAGGTGGTTGGGTTGAATACGACTTAGAAACCGTTAACTACTTGCGTAAAACGGTTAAGTTAGGTCGTGAAACGCAAACTAAACTTTCAGTTATGCCTGAAAAACGCAAAGATAAACGCGCTAAAATTAATCAAATTCGTAAAGCGGTTAAAAAGCACAACCAACGTGTTAAGTCGACTAAGCGTAAGTGATATTTTGACGTTTTGTATAAAAGCCGCATTATTTGCGGCTTTTTTATTGAGGTTAATAAAAGTAAACAGCTGTTACTTTTTTATTTGTGCGTCTAATGACTCGCCATTGACTGCAATTGAATCATCACTCATTAAATATAAATAGGTCGGCATAATACTTTCAGGTGTTGCCAACTTATCTCTATCTTCGCCAGGGTATGCCGATGCGCGCATAGATGTGCGTGTAGCACCTGGATTAATACAGTTTACGCGAATGTTGGTTTTACCTACTTCACAAGCCCACGTTTGCATCATACCTTCAACTGCAAACTTAGAGATGGCATAGGGTCCCCAAAACTCACGGCCTTTACGACCAACACCAGATGAAGTGAAAACAATAGAAGCATTGTCTGATTTACGCATCACGGGGAATAATGCTTTGGTGATCATTGCTTGAGCTGTCACGTTAACTTTCATGATGTTCTCAAACGTAGATGAACAAAAATGTTCTAGTGGCCCTAGAGAGCCTAATATGCCAGCATTATTTAAAAGTCCGTCTAAACGACCAAACTGATTCTCAATAGTTGCAGCAAGATCACGATAATTTTGTTTTGTTGCGCCTTTTAAATCCATTGGCACAATCGCAGGTTTTGGGTAACCTGCATTCACAATTTCATCGTATACGCATTCAAGTTTATTTGTTGTTTTACCCAATAAAATGACAGTCGCACCATGCTTTGCATAAGTAATGGCTGCTACCCGGCCAATACCATCGCCTGCGCCAGTGATTAAAATAACTTTATCGTTTAATGCATTTTCAGCTGCTTGATAAGTGTGCATAAAAGTACCAATTGATAGATTTTTTCTGATTTTAACATAGCAATTCGACAAGTAATCGAATTTATTGAAAAATTAGGTGGCGAAAAAAGAAACTTTACGTTAAGTTTAACTGGTCTAATGTCTCATTAATAATCTGATTACATTGTTTTAACTTGATACACTGATTAAACACACTATAAAAATAAAATATGTTCGGAGTCACCAATATGAAGAAAATGCTACTTTCACTCTCGGTCACTGCTGCTTTAGCAGGTTGTGGCGGCGGAGAAACGTTAGAAGATGTTAAGAATGAAACCGCTACAGTTGTACCTATGGCCACGGTTAGCTTTGACCCTGCTAACGGTGTAATTTCTGTTCCCAATGATTTATTAATGAGCGGTACCCAAGATGGTACTTTAAATATTCCAGGTGAATTAGATGACGACAATGTATCTATCCCGCGTGCTGCATATGCTGATCCTCAGTTAGCATTAGGCGCACTGGACGGCTGGTCGTCTCAAGTTCCTTATAAAGTTGATTTGACATTTCCACCAAATGTTTCACTTGACGAAGCGTCAGCTGGAACACTTGGTAGCGTAAGAATTTTTGAAGTAATAATGGGCGCAAGTCTGACAGATGCAGAATGTTCTGTTGCTCCAGCTGGTGCAGCTTGTAAGCTTGTTGGCGAATTAACATTCGGTGTTGACTTTGTTACTCAAGCTTCAGGAAATGCCGTCGCTATTATTCCTCTAAAGCCTTTTAAAGCAGGTAGTTCGTACATCAATGTATTAACCACAGGCCTAAAAGATTCTATGGGGCGTTCTATTGCGCCGTCATCTACTTATGGCTTAGTTAAGCAAGAAGCGCCATTAATTACTGATTCTCAACTTGCATTACAAGGTGCAGTTAATAGTTACGAGAACGTAGTTGTGAGCTCTGGGGATATTTCAAAGGAAGATATTATTTTTTCTGGCGCGATGACGATTCAGTCAGCGGGTCCAGTACTTGGCACAATTAAAAACTTATTGGCTGCAAGTTTACAAAACGATGCTTTGCCTACACCAGCATTGCAAGTACCTGAACAACCTATGGTCAATGTGCAACAAGTGTTTGCATCTCAGGGTGTAACAGTATCTGCTGCGTTTTCAGGCGTTCAATATCAAAAAGGTAGCATTATGTTACCTATGTATCTTGGTACGCCAACTGGCACAGATATTAGCGATTTAAACGATACATACTGGCAAGGTATGTGTGATAACGCTGTAGCACTTCAAGGTTACAAAGCGGTTGCAGGTGATGCATTCCCAACTGATCCTATCAGTGAAAATGATGGGTTATGTTCAGCGCTTAGTGGTGGACAGTTACGTGATCTAGGTATCGATAGCACACGTCATTTAACAAAATATAACTCAATCCCTAAAGTACAAAGTATGGCTAACGTACCAGTACAGGTGACAAAGCCAATTTTACCAATCATTAACGGTGTACGTGCACAGTTACAGTTGCCAGCAATTGAGATGCCTGAAGGCGGTTGGCCTGTTGTTATGATGCAACACGGTATTACAACTAATAAAGAGAGTATGCTTGCGCTAACGGCTCAACTTTCAATTCAAGGTTTTGCAACGGTTGCAATAGACCACCCTCGCCATGGTGAACGTGGTGTTGATGTAGACGGTGACGGCAACGATGATTTTAATGCAACGACCGGTTCAGTACTTAGCTACATGAATTTAAGCTCTTTATTAGTTGCTCGTGATAGCTTACGCCAATCAGCAGCTGATTTATTAGGTTTACGTTTAGGCTTAAACTTTTTACAAGATGCAACTATTAACAGCCAAGATGTAACATACATAGGGCATTCATTGGGTTCTATTGTTGCTCCTGCATTTATTGCACAGGCTAATAATCCATTAGCGCCTACTGTTGACCCATTATTTAATGTAAATACAGTGGCTCTGGCAAGTGGCGGCGGCGGTATAGCTAGCTTCTTATTAGAATCAGCAGCATTTGGTCCGTTTATTCAAGGCTCTGTACTTTCTCAAGCTGGTACAACTGAAGCTGATGAATTTAATGCCTTCTTGCAAGGTGATGCTGTTTCTAACTGTGGTGCTGCGTTGCCAGATATGGAAGCATATTTAACGTGTGGTTATAACGAGTACATTACTTCTATAACAACGGCAGGCGAAACAGCTAAGCTTACTAATATCCAAGGCGTGTTTACGCAGTTCGCGTTTGCTTCTCAAACAGCATTAGACAGTGGCGATCCAACTAATTACGCAGCGGCGGTACAAGCGTTAGGTACACCTGTTTATACGAATGTTGTAGTGGGCGACGGCGGTGAAAATAAGCCAGATCAAGTTATTCCACCAATGGCAGCTAACAATCCTATTTCTGGTACAATTCCACTTGCTAACTTTATGGGATTAGAAACAGTAAGTACAACGCAAGCAATGACAGAAGCACCGGCTAGCTACTTAGTTAAATTTTCTAAGGGCCATCATGGTTCTATTTTAACACCTGCTCAAGATGCTGCTCAGTCTTCTACTGTAGAGGGGAGTGCTGCTGCAAATGCTGAAATGCAAATGCAAGTTGCTGTTTATTTAGCAACGCGCGGTCGTATGTTATTAGTAACAAACAGTGATGTTGTTACTGATTAAATATACACTCTAAAATATATCTAGTACAAAGCCACTTTAAAGTGGCTTTTTTTTGCTTAAAAGCATGATAAATTAGCGTAAATTTAAAATCGGAGAAACCAGTTGGAATTTTTATACGAGTACGGTTTGTTTTTCGCCAAAACAGTTACCTTTGTTATTGCGATAGGAGTTATTTTAATGATGCTTGTTGGCGCTGCTGTGAGGCCAAAAGCAAAAAAGGGTGAAATACAAATTGATGATGTGTCGGCTCAGTTGAGTGAGCTTAAAGAGGATTTTTTACAAAATACATTAAGTAAAAAAGAACTTAAAGCGCACGATAAAGAGCGAAAAGCACTCGACAAAAAGTCAGATAAAGAAGGCTCAAAACCTCGCCTGTATGTTGTTGATTTTATTGGCAGCATGGATGCACATGAAGTTGAAAGTTTAAGAGAAGAAATTACGGCAATTATTTCAATTGCAGACCCTAAAAAAGATAAAGTCCTCATTCGCTTAGAAAGTGGTGGTGGGGTAGTCCATGGCTATGGGCTTGCTGCATCGCAATTGCAACGCATTAAATCGGCAGGTATACCACTGAGTGTGTCAATCGATAAGGTAGCAGCGAGTGGTGGTTACATGATGGCTTGTGTAGCTGATGAAATATTGGCAGCGCCTTTCGCAATAGTCGGCTCAATTGGTGTGATAGCACAAATTCCAAATTTTAATAAAATCTTGAAAAAGAATGATGTTGAGTTTGAACAAATTACCGCAGGAGAATTCAAACGAACCTTGACCTTGTTTGGTGAAAACACAGACAAAGCGCGTGAAAAATTTAGAGATGAAATTGAACAAACTCATGATTTATTTAAAACGTTTGTCAGTTCACAGCGCCCAAGTTTAAATATAGACCAAGTTGCAACGGGTGAACATTGGTTTGCAACGCAAGCAATAGAAAAAGGATTAGTTGACGTAATTAAAACAAGCGACGATGCATTACTTGAACAGCAAAGCGAACGTCAAATATACAAAATAAAATACAAAGTAAAAAAAGGACTAAGCGATAAATTTGCGCTTGGATTAAGTAGTGGCGTTAATAAAATAGGCATAAACTTGCTGTCTAAGTTTAAATCACTAAATCCTTAAGTACGGCATAAAGTGTTACGCATAAAAAACCCTGAGAACTATCAGGGTTTTTTATAGCTTTAAAACTGCATGGCCATTAGTCAATTGACTTATGGTAATCCTCTAAATCTTTTGCAGCGTTAGGGTCGTTAAATATAGTCTCATCTAACTCACCTTCGCTTTTAGCAACCGCGCAAGTAACCATACAGTCGCCTGTAACATTTACAGCAGTACGAGTCATATCTAATAGTCTGTCTACACCAATAATTATGGCGATACCTTCTACCGGTAAACCAACTTGGTTAAGCACCATTGCTAGCATAATTAAACCAACGCCTGGTACACCCGCCGTTCCTACAGACGCAAGCGTAGCTGTTAATATTACCATTAAGTAATCCGATACCGTTAAATCAACTGCAAAAACCTGTGCAATAAATACCGTAGCAACACCTTGCATGATTGCAGTGCCGTCCATGTTGATAGTTGCACCGAGCGGAATAGTAAATGATGCGACAGAATTACTAGCACCTAACTTTTTAGTTGCAGTTTCAAGTGTTATTGGCATGGTTGCACTAGAGCTTGATGTACTAAAGGCAAATAAACACGTGTGTTTCATTTTTGCTAAGAAAGTGGCAGGGTTTAAGCCGGTCAGGAGTTTTAATAATAAAGTGTAGTTTACAAAGGCATGAAACAATAGCGCTAATACAACAACACCAAAGTATTTAGCTAAACTTACAATCAAATTAAGTTCGATTGTAGTAAATAGTTTGGCCATTAAAAAGAACACACCGTAAGGGGCAATGTTCATTAGTAACGTTACTAACTTTAAGATAACGGTGTTTAAATCTTCAAAAACGGCTGCAACACGTTTACCTGCTGAGCCACTTAAAGCCATAGCAATACCAAAAAGCAATGCAAATACAATTACTTGTAGCATATTTCCTTTTGCCATTGCTTCAAACGGGTTGGTTGGAAACATATCAATAATAACACGAGCGAGGGTCGGAGCTTCCTTCGCATCGTAACTTGCTTGAGATGGCAAGCCAATGCCTTCACCTGGGTTAAATAATAAGGCAAGTGTCATAGCCACCGTTATAGCGATTGCAGTTGTAATCAAATACAAGCCAATCGATTTGCCACCTAATCGCCCTAATTTTTTAGGGTCACTTAAGCTGCAGGTACCACATACCAAGGACACAAAAACAAGAGGGACAACGAGCATTTTTAGGCTAGCAATAAAAATTTGCCCACCCACATGAAAAATGCCATCAACAAAAAAGGCTTTAATTGGCAAAGAGAATAATCCAAGAGGGATTAGATAATCGTCTTGACCAGCTAAGATTGCTTGAAATATAAAACCAACTGTAACACCAAGCACCATACCAATCATGATGCGAGTAGTTAAACTTAACGTACCGATTTTTGACATACACCGAATCTACTTTTTATAAATTTGCCATAGACTACCAGTAAGAAATTATTTACTACAGAAAAAATTAGTATTTACACGAAATATTTTTGTACAAAAAAGTAATAAAAAACTGTGATTTTAGACTAAGTTATAGGTTAATATGAGGTAAACAACATATTGTTAATAATAACAACGCTAGGGAGAGGTTCATGCCTTTAATGCGACTACTCGGCATTTTATTGCTCAGTTTATTACTCACAGCCTGTGGTGGCGGTGGATCAATTGAAAAAAGCGGTACAGTTGGTGGCACTGATACGGACACAGATACAACAACTTACACGTTAACGCTACAAGGGTACTCTCAAGCAGACGCAACTAAATCAAATAGCGTGACGAATACTGCGGCATTAGATTTACGTGCAACCCTAAAAGACAATGATGGCGCTGTTGTTGCTGGTAAACGCATTACCTTTACGTTGGCTGACGATATAGGGGTTTTAAACCCTGATTCAGCCCTGACACAAAACGATGGCATAGCAACAATCGAGTTAAGTGCAGGCTCTGAGGCAGGCGCTGGTGAAGTTACTGCTACCTACAATGGTGATGATGAAACGTATACAGCCACGTTTGCATTTCAATCAACGGGTGGCCAAGGTGACGACACGGGTGTGAGTGGCTCAACAACTTTAGAAGTCCAAATTGTTGACCAAAATGGTGATAAATTTACCAGTGCTAATCCAGTAACTGCGGATAACGTTGGTGTTGTTGTTGCTACACTTAAATCAGATGGTGTTGCTGTTGCGGATAAACTCATTTCTTTTAATACCAATTTTACGGGCGTTATAACGCCAGAGCTTGGCACGGCAATTACTGATGATTCAGGCGAAGCTCGCGTCACATTGGGCAGTGGTGTTGCAACGGGTGCTGGCCAAGTTGTAGCAAGTTACGCTCCAGCAAGTGGTACGAGCGTTAGCAACACGGCTGTATTTTACTCATCGGGTGATGGTGCAGCGCAAGATGAAGCGCAATTTTCGGTATCTATTAAACTACTAACAGGCTGTAATGCTGATTGGGATGATAACCGAAGCAATGTTAAATTAGACCCTTTATCTGCAGCATCTGGTTGTACTGTGACCAACAGTATTTCATCTTCTGAATTGGGTGAGCTATTTGTAGAAGTCACTAATGAACAAAGTGGCGAAGGCAGTAAAAACGCACTCGTAAATATTGAAACGAATTTAGGTACAATTTTACCTTCATCGGGCACTGCTTTAACTGATAACTTTGGTATTGCATTATTGAAGTTGCAACCGGGCAATACTGGTGGCGCAGGAACCGTTACAGCAACGGCTCTCGATGAAAGTGCATCTTTAAACTTTGCAGTGGGTATTGCAAATTTAACGCTTAGCGTTGATAACGGCTTGAACACCAATGATGACGGTAGTGTAATACCACTTAAAGCCGGCGGTAGTACGGTGATAGAAGTAACGCTTACAGACGAAGATGGCAATTTATACTTAACGGCTACTGACGTTGAATTTAGCTCTACCTGTGCGATTGCGGGTGAGTCAGTCATTGATGACAGCGTAAAATCGTCAAATGGTATTGCTACAGCAACTTACAGAGCAACAGGGTGTAATATTGACGATGATGTAACTATCACTGTTGAAACAGGCGGACAAAACTTTACTGAATCAACGGTTATACCCGTGGAAAGTTCTGCAGTACAGTCTATTCAATTTGTGGATGTAAGCGAAACATTTATTGCGCTTCCACCAGGCGAAGGTGGCCTACCAACTCAATCAATCGTTACTTTTAAACTTTTAGATGCTGACAATATAGCGTCTTCTCAGCAACGAATTGACTTTAAACTAACAGATTCGGTAGGCGCTGCAAATTTAACGCTTACCAGTGGCAATACAGATAATGAGGGCTTGGTACAAACGACAGTAACGTCAGGTATCGTGCCTGGGCCTTTAGTTGTGAAAGCGTGTTATGTGTCTAAAGACGATGTTAAAGCACTTCCAGAAGGTGATGATTTAACGTGTTGGGTTGATGACTTCCAATTGTGCCAAACTGATCCTAGCAATGAAATTTGCCCAGAGGGTACATTAAACCTGATCCCACTTTCTGAGCAAATTAGTTCTGTTTCTGCTCAGCTTACACTTGCCTCGGGTGTAACTGATCAAAACAGCTTTGATTTAAGCCCAACAACATTTAACACTAACTCGCTTTACTACAACGGTATCATAACCGATTTAACTGTATTTTTTGGTGACCAGTTTAATAATTACAACGGTGACGGTGTTGAAGCCACAGTGCTTTCAGAAGCCGGTGTGGTTGGCTCTTCAAGCAACGAAGAAACATGTAAAACAACCGATGCAACCTGTGTTGTTACATGGCGCTCTCAAGGTGACCGCCCATTTGAAGATTACAAATGGGGCAACAGAATAGGCGATATTGACGGTAATGCGTCTACAACTGAGGGTATCAATCCTAAAACAGGCCAAATTAACTGTGACCCTTACTTTGGCGCAGCTGCACCGTGTATTAATGGTATTACCCGCGCTAAAAATGACGAAAATGGCGTAGTAATGGGCGGGCGCGTAAGTGTGCTTGCAGTTACTAAAGGTCAAGAGAATTTTGTTGATGAGCAATCAACTGATGATATAAAGCGTACGAATGGTTTATTTGATATTGGCGAGTACTACGCTAGCTACGATTTACCTGAAGCCTTTATTGATCACAACGAAAATAACAGCTTTGATAAAGCGGATTGTAGTGATGCACGCGGCGATGATTACGACCCTGTATCAGATGCGTGTTCAGAGTTAAACTCACGTGGTGGCCATAACGAAACGTGGCGTGACTTAGACAACGACGGTATCTACGATGCCGCTGACGGCCTATACAATGGGTTATTATGTAGTGAAGCTGCAAATGCTGCAGGCGAGTGTTCACGTGAGTTGGTTGAGGTTCGTAAAAACATTGAGCTAGTTATGTCAGGCGATGAACCATTTGTACGTTTCTCTGTGGTTAAAACGGATGCATTACCAGCACCATTTGAAGTATTTGTTCCTGCGGATTGTTCAAGTTCAGTATCTGGTAACAGAACTTTTGTAGAGTTAGAAGAGTCCGATGTAACTGAACGTTGTGATGTTGCTGCAATAGACCTTTCTGTCAACAATGTTGAAATCGCTAACCCAGATTTCGACCCTAATGACCCTGACGAAACAGACCCTGAAACACTTACCGTGGACATTGGTTTAACATCAATGGCTGTTCGTATTCACTACACAGATGAATTTGGTAATCCATTACCTGCAAACACAGTAGTGTCTTTAACAACGAGCAATGGCGATCTGTCAATTATTAGTCACAGTGAAACAATACCTAATACCAACACAGATAAACCGATGTTCTCGGATGTATTAATTTCACGAGAGACTGATGGTAACGACCAAACAAGTGGGGTTTTAAGTATTACTTTTGAATTTGAAAACCAACTAGGGGCCAGTAAAACGGTCTCGACAGGCATCACAATTTTCGATGATGTTTAAGTTATCGTAAAAAATGCCAACCTTTAGGTTGGCATTTTTCTTTGTGTTCTATATATTCCACAGCAATTATTCTAAAAACACCAGTTTGTCTAAATTAGCAACAAAAATTGTTCGTTTATTCAGTAAATACTGAAAAGTTTGTATTAAAAGCTTGTAACAACTAGTGTTTGTAGATATACCTATAAATATTCGCACCGCTAATGCGGTAAACACATTTTCAATATTTGGTTAGAAATAGGCAACTATGGGCAAATCGCTAGTAATTGTAGAGTCACCTGCTAAGGCTAAAACAATTAATAAATACTTAGGTAATGACTTTATCGTAAAGTCCAGTATTGGACATGTACGAGACTTACCTACCTCAGGTTCGAGCAAAGCAAAAGTGCCGGCAACTAAAACGCCAGCAGAAGTGCGTAAAATGCCACCGGATGAGAAAGCAGCTTATAAACAGCAACGAGATTACACAAACTTGGTTGCACGTATGGGGATTGATCCTGAAAAAGGCTGGCAGCCTCATTACGAAATCCTACCGGGTAAAGAAAAGGTTGTTCAAGAATTACAAAAGCTGGCCGAAAAAGCAGACCAAATATACCTCGCAACGGATTTGGATAGAGAAGGGGAAGCAATTGCTTGGCACCTTCAAGAAATCATTGGTGGTGAACCAGAAAAATACAAACGCGTTGTTTTTAACGAAATTACTAAAAATGCCATTCAGCAAGCGTTTGAAACACCGGGTGAGCTAAATACTGACATGGTATTTGCTCAGCAAACTCGTCGCTTTTTAGACCGTGTTGTGGGCTTTATGGTATCGCCGCTTCTGTGGGCAAAAGTAGCGCGTGGTTTATCTGCAGGGCGAGTACAGTCAGTTGCAGTGCGATTACTCGTAGAGCGTGAGCGTGAAATAAAAGCGTTTATTCCAGAAGAGTTCTGGGATATTCATGCAGATGTTAAAAATAGCGAGTCTGACTTACGTTTAGAAGTCACTAAACAAGCAGACAAGCCATTTAAACCTGTAAATGAAGCACAGATCAAAGAGGCGGTAAAAAGCCTTGAGAGTGCAGAATATAAAGTTGTTAATGTTGAAGAAAAACCGAGTAAAAGTCGCCCAAGTGCACCTTTAATCACATCAACAATGCAGCAAGCTGCCAGTACACGTTTAGGTTATGGTGTTAAAAAGACCATGATGCTAGCGCAGCGATTGTACGAAGGTGGTTATATTACTTATATGCGTACTGATTCAACAAACTTATCGAAAGATGCTGTTGAGATGTGTCGGGAATACGTTACAGAGCAATTTGGCTCAAAATATCTGCCAAAAGAACCAATTAACTACAGTTCTAAAGGTAATGCACAGGAGGCACACGAAGCGATTCGTCCTTCTAGCGTTACTGTGCTGTCTGGACACCTTGAAGGTGTAGATGCCGATGCTAAAAAGCTTTACGAATTAATATGGCGTCAATTTGTAGCGTGCCAAATGGTACCTGCAGAGTACGATTTAACAACCTTAACTGTTGCGGCTAACGATTTTCAGCTTAAGGCAAAAGGGCGTGTGCTTCGTTTTGATGGTTGGACCAAAGTGCAACCAGCTGTTCGTAAGAAGAACGAAGAAGATCAATCACTCCCAGCTGTTGCAGTGGGCGAAACACTAACACTTGTTGAACTTGATCCTAAACAGCACTTCACTAAGCCACCTGCGCGCTTTAGTGAGGCAAGTTTGGTAAAAGAGTTAGAAAAACGAGGAATAGGTCGTCCATCTACTTATGCTTCTATCATTTCTACAATACAAGACCGTGGCTATGTGCGGGTAGAAAACCGTCGTTTCTTTGCTGAAAAAATGGGTGAAATTGTAACCGATCGTCTGGTTGAAAACTTTACCGATTTAATGAACTTCGATTTCACAGCAAAAATGGAAGGCCGTTTAGATGATATAGCAGAAGGTGAGCGTGTATGGACGCAAGTACTTGATAAGTTTTACGCTGATTTTTCAACCCAATTAACCATTGCAAAAGACGAACCAGAACAAGGTGGCATGCGTCTTAATGAAATGGTTGAAACTGATATAGAGTGTCCTACCTGTAGCCGTAAAATGGGTATTCGCACGGCATCAACGGGTGTTTTCTTAGGGTGTACAGGTTATAACTTACCGCCTAAAGAACGTTGTACTACTACTATGAATTTAGTGTCGGGCGATGAAGCGGTTGCCGCTGATGTTGAAGACGAAGAAACAGAAAAATTAATGCAAATGAAGCGCTGTCCCGTTTGTGAAACAGCGATGGATTCGTATTTAATTGATGAGACTCGCAAGTTACATGTATGTGGTAACAACCCAGCGTGTAAAGGGCATATTGTTGAGCAAGGCACGTTTAAGATTAAAGGTTATGACGGTCCAATTATTGAGTGTGATAAATGCGGCTCAGACATGGAACTTAAATCTGGACGTTTTGGTAAGTACTTTGGCTGTAATAACGAAGAGTGTAAAAATACACGTAAGTTACTAAAGAATGGTGAAGCTGCTCCGCCTAAAGAAGATCCAGTTCATATTCCTGAATTAGAATGTGAAAAATCAGAAGCCTATTTTGTATTACGTGATGGTGCTGCAGGTATATTTTTAGCTGCAAATACATTCCCTAAATCGCGTGAAACTCGAGCTCCTAAGGTTGAAGAGTTAAAACGATTTAGAGATCGTATATCCCCTAAATTTTACTATTTAGCGGACGCACCAGGTCAAGACCCTGATGGTAATCTTGCTGTTGTGCGCTACAGTCGTAAAAACAAAGCGCAGTATGTTATGACTGAGATAGACGGCAAAGCAACTGGTTGGACTGCTCATTATGAAGCAGGTAAGTGGGTAGAAGAAGCCAAGAAAAAAGCTGCACCTAAAAAGAAAGCAGCTGCTAAAAAAGCCCCTGCTAAAGCAAAACCTAAAGCAAAAGCAAAAAAAGATGAAGAGTAACTAAAGCTCGTTTTTAACACCTTATAGTTACAAAAAACCGGAATGCACAGCATGTGTCTATTCCGGTTTTTTTATGCTTGGTAATTGTGCTCGCAACGGCTTTTTGGCTGTTCAATTAGCTAAGCATAGCTAGCCTTTAAAGCAGGCTTAAAGCATACCTTTGAGTCAGGGTTAGATTTTTACAGAAGTTACTTTTTGATAGCCTTCTGATTCAAGCTCATCATTTACGCAATTTAAAACATACGCGTAAAGGTCTTCATTCATTACATCGTCGTCTTTAGCCCAGTTAACGCACATCTCAGTGTACTCTTTTACCATTTGTGCTGATGCTACTGGTGTATCGTCTGCTACTGAGTATGTTGCATATACTGCAAATAGAGACGCTGTAAGTGATGCAAGTAATGCTTTTTTCATTCGTTTATTCCTAAAAATGGTTTTATAGCGGTGATTGTCGCTATTAAACAAACATGTCCAAGCAGAACGCTTCTGTTGGTATGCTGAATTTAATCGAATTTTAAATAAAAGATAACGAAATATATTTATCGTAAAGATAAGTTTATTTATGAGCCGTTTTTTTATAATTATTTGTATAAGCTTAATTAATACGTTAATGTCGCATTTTTAAATTCATAGAATAATAAATGACACCTAACACTCCCGTTACACCCAAAAAAAACATTCAATCAACCAATAAAATAGAGCATGCATTGGAGTCGTTTATTTTTAAAGGACGTTGGTTGTTAGCGCCTTTTTTTGTTGGCCTTTTGTTTGCAGTTATTTTGTTATTAATAAAGTTTTTTAAACAACTTTATTTAATGGGGATCGCTACTTTTACCGCATCAAGCCAAGATTTACTAGTAGGCATATTGACGCTGGTTGATACAGCGTTACTTGCAGGCTTATTATTGATTATTATATTTAGTGGATACGAAAACTTTGTGTCTAAACTAGGTATAGATAATCATGAAGATAAGCCATCTTGGATGGGTAAAGTGGGGTTTTCAGGGCTGAAAATGAAGCTTATCAGCGCAATCGTTGCAATATCGGCTGTAGAACTATTAAAAGTGTTTATAAATTCAGAGGCGCATTCAAACGACGAGCTACTATGGAAAGTAATAATCCACGTTACCTTTGTAATGTCCGGAGTGTTGTTTGCATTTACCGATTACCTCAATAGTAAAACCCATAACCATTAAATTTACCTACAAAAAAAGCCCATGTTATTACATGGGCTTTTTTGTAACTAATTAGCGGTTAGTATCAATTAGCACTTTGCGTAATAGCATGCAAAAGGCGCTAATAGTAATTCCTCGCTCGTTACATGGCCTTTATGGTGGCTAAGCTCACTAAACTCTGTTAATACTTCAGTTGGCAGCGATAGCGATGCATCAGCGCTGCTTAAATTAAAAACACACAACATTTTTTCATTTTCGAATGTTCTGTAAAAAGCAAGTACAGGCTCATGTGTGTTAATAAATTCAATATCGCCTTCAAGTAGCACGGTTTTTGTTTTTCGCCACGCCATAAATTCACGATAAGCATTTAAAATAGAATCATGATCATGTGTTTGCTGTTTTACTGATTGCTGTTTATGCTGCTCGTCTACAGGAAGCCATGGCTTAGTGTCACTAAAGCCCGCATGGTGTAAATCGGCATTATCCCATGGCATCGGCGTTCTACAGCCATCACGGCCTTTAAAGTTTGGCCAAAAGGTTATCCCATACGGGTCTTGCAAATCCTCAAAGGCTACGTTTGCTTCCCCTAGGCCTAACTCTTCACCCTGGTACATACATACGCTACCGCGCAAGGATGCGAGTAGGGCGGTGAGCATTTTACATTGCTGTGAATTAACTTCGCCATTTTGACTCCAACGGCTTGCTACACGTTCAACGTCGTGATTACTAAACGCCCAACAAGGCCAGCCTTCTGTCATTCCTTTTTCAAGGGTTTGCACGGTTGTTCTTATATACTCACTTGAATAATCGTTAGTCAAAAGCTCAAAGCTATAACCCATATGCAGCTTATCACCGCCTTGTGTGTACTCTGCCATAGTGGCTAAAGAGTCCTCTGACGAAATTTCACCCAGTGATACAGTGCCTGGGTATTTATTAAGTAACGCACGAATATCTTGCATAAACTCAATATTTTCAGGTTGGGTATTATTGTAATAGTGGTATTGAAATGCGTAAGGGTTGTCTTCACTGAAACCACGGCCTTGGCGTTTTTCTTTTGGTTTTGCAGGATTATCACGAAGCTGCGCATCATGATAACAAAAGTTAATGGCATCGAGTCTAAAACCATCAACGCCTTTTTTAAGCCAAAACTCAACGTTATCTAGCACTGCTTTTCTAACATCTGGGTTATGAAAATTTAAATCGGGTTGTTCAGTTAAAAAGTTATGAAGGTAGTATTGCCCTCTGCGTGGTTCCCATTGCCATGCACCGCCGCCAAAAATTGATAACCAGTTATTTGGTGCAGTGCCGTCTTCTTTAGAGTCAGCCCACACATACCAGTCGGCTTTGTCGTTACTTTGATTTTCACGGCTGTCTAAAAACCATTGATGTTGATCTGACGTATGGCTTAATACCTGATCGATAATAATTTTAATATCGCGGTCGTGTGCTTGTTCTATGAGCTCGTCGAAGTCGTTTAAATTGCCAAATAAAGGGTCAATATCACGGTAGTCACTAATATCGTAACCAAAATCTTTCATTGGAGATTTAAAAAATGGCGAAATCCAAATAGCATCAACACCTAAGCTCTTAATATAATCAATACGATTAATTATTCCTCTTAAATCACCAATACCGTCGTTGTTGCTATCTTGAAAGCTACGCGGGTAAACTTGATAAATAACCGCACCTTTATACCACTGCTTTTGGGCCATGCTTTTCTCCGTCATTCCAAACAGTTTTTTAAATTCTTATATGTGATTATGGTAAATCACGTTATTTGCAAAAAGCATACGTGAAGGCCGAGATACTGTAAAAAGACTGCATACGTATGCACAAAAATAAGCATGTTTGAGTGACTTCAAAAAGCGTCTATTTAGTTTTAAGGAAGCGTTGCCATTAAATTAAATCTGTTTACCAATTGCATGTAATTAAAAAGTAACACGGCATAGCACCTCGCAAGTGCATATTTTAGCTGGGTTGCACTATAATAGTGATTGAATGTAATGGTCTTACCAATTTCACATTGATATTTATTAGTTAAATTTAGCCAATGGTGTATGGATCTAATTTATTTCTTAATAATTACAAGCTGTTAAAGCAGGTTTAAATCATTAGGCTATTTTGCATAATTGTAATATTCGGATAAAATTTTTTGCACCAATAAATGTCATTTAAAACAGTGTGTTACTAATTTTTTTGTGAAGTTTATGTTAATTTATGTTGGTTTTATAAGGCTTGAATACGTATGCATAAACTTGTTAATAAAATAAACCAAGCGTTAATATCCATCCTGACAACAAAATAAGCTCGCCTCTGTTTACTATCACTAAACAATTGAGCGGGTATCACAATATGGGTAACGGGAAAACATCATGTCTATGTTCAAACCAAGTATATTAACTCTGGCGTTAGCTGCTGCTGGCATCACTAGTTTTGCAGCAACTGCAGCGGAAGAAAAACAATTAAAAAATGATGACGTAGAAGTTATCGAAGTTAAAGGTTTTCGTGGCAGTATTGTAGAATCAATCAACACTAAACGTTTTTCACCAGAAGTCGTTGAATCTATCTCTGCAGAAGATATCGGTAAGCTACCTGATTCGTCGATTGCTGAGTCTATCGCTCGTCTACCTGGCTTAACAGCACAGCGCCTAGACGGGCGTGCAAGCCGAGTGAGTGTACGTGGCTTTAGCGAAAACGAAAGTGCCACTACATTTAATGGTCGTGAGCAAGTATCAATTGGTGATAACCGTGGTGTTGAGTTCGACCTTTACCCATCTGAAATAATGAGCGGCGTTACCGTTTATAAAACACCAAGTGCGAGTATCGAAGCTGAAGGCATCGCCGGTGTTATCGACATGCAAACCGTTAAACCTTTAAGTAAAGGTGAACGTGTAATCATGTTTAATGGTCAACTTGAGCAAACTGGTTTTGGTAAGCTTAATCCAGACGGTGATGATCAAGGTTACCGTGGTACGGTTTCATACATTGACCAATTCGCAGATGACACCATTGGTGTTGCGTTTGCTCTAAACACAATGAGTTCACCAAACCAAGAAAAGCGTTGGAACTCATGGGGTTACCCAGAGTTTACTACTGAAGATGGTCAATCATATTCTATTTTAGGTGGTGCTAAACCATACGTACGTTCTTCAACGCTTGAGCGTGATTCAGCAATGCTTGTATTAGAAGCTGCACCGACTGATAAATTGAATATGACGTTTGATGCGCTTTATATCGACTTTTCAGATGAACAAATTTTGCGCGGTATCGAAATTCCATTTGCATGGGGTCAAGGTTCAATTAGCTCAGATTCAACAACAGTTGATGCTGAAACTGGATTTATCACAAGTGCTGTGACTGAAGGTCAGCGTGTTGTTGTTCGTAACGACCATCAAGAACGAAAAGCTGAATTAACGCAGTTTGGTTTTAATGCAAAATACGATATTAACGACAGTTGGAGCACAGAGTTTGATATTAGCCGCTCTGAGGTTGAACGTCAGCTATGGAGCATTGAAAGTTATTCAGGCACAGGTCGAGGTGATGCTAATGGTGTTGCTGACAACATTGGTTATATGCTTGATGGCGGTAATACAGGTGCACAATTTTCTCATGAGCTAGACTATAGTGACTATAACCTAATTCAATTAGGTGGCCCGTTATCGTGGGGTGGAAGTAAAGCCCTTAATGACAAATATGGTTTAACTGACACACCATTTCAAAATACAGCACAAGATGGTTTCATCAATGCGCCAGAAGTGAATGATGAACTAACCACGTTAAAACTTGCTGCAACTAAAATTCTAGACAACGAATACGTTAATGCTGTTAAATTTGGTATGTCTTATCGTGACCGTGAAAAATCAAAGTTATCTGAAGGTTATTTTTTAACACTTAAAGATTTTTCTCTATCAAACCCAGGTATGGTTTCGGTTCCAGAGCAGTACCGTTTAGGTTCAGCTAGCTTAGACTTCATTGGTATGGGCGATATGATTGCCTACGATACTCGTGCCCTAATAAACGATGGTTACTATGATTTACTTCAAGAGAGCCTTACAGACCAAAAACATAAAACACAGTCGTGGACAGTCCAAGAAAAAGTAACTGCCTTCTTTGTTCAAGCCGATATTAACGCAGAAATTGGATCAATTCCGGTAACAGGTAATGTGGGCGTTCGTTATGTTAAAACTGAACAGTCTTCACAAGGTTCAGCTGCTAACACAGTAGACGGTCTCGTAGTTGTTACACCAACAGACGTAAGTCACGACTACAGCCATGTTTTACCAAGCATTAACTTGTCGTTTGCAATCGACGAAGAACAAACGTTACGTTTTGGTGCGGCTAAAACTATTTCACGCGCATTGTTAAACGATATGAATGCGTCAATCAATGCATCATACGGTCAACAACCAGATGATAATGGCAACTTTTGGAGTATTTCAGGTGGTAACCCTAAACTAGAGCCAAAAGAAGCGACAGGCTTCGATATCAGCTACGAAAATTACTTTAATGCAGAAGGTTACTTCTCTGCTGCGGTTTTCTATAAAGATATCAACCAGTGGATATTTGATGGTACTTACGCAGTCGATATGTCTGGCGTTGCTAACCCTGCAACGGGTGAAATACCAGCAACTTCTTCAGGTACTGGTAATGGTAAAGTAAATGGTGGCGGCGGTGACCTATGGGGTTACGAGCTTTCTCTTGCGCTACCGTTTAACGTATTTCATTCTTCACTTGATGGCTTTGGTTTAATTGCAAGCCATACAGGCATTGAGCAAGACGTTGAAGATCAAAATGGGAATGAATATGAACTTGTTGGCTTATCTGACCAAATAGATAGCTTAACTGTTTACTACGAGCGTAATGGCTTCCAAGCGCGTACAAGTATGCGTAAACGTAGTGACTTTAAAGGTAACGTAAATGGATTAGGCCTTGCTGCAACTCAAGTTGACATTAAAGGTGAAACAATTTGGGATGCACAATTGGGCTTTGATTTTGGAGAAGCAGGTGTTGATAGCTTAGATGGCTTAAATGTAACCTTCCAAGTACAAAATATTACTGAAGAACCGTTTACCACTTTAAGTGGCGATAACGCGCTACAAGTACGTGACTACCAAGATTATGGTCGTACGTTCTTATTGGGCTTTAGTTACAAGCTATAATAAACGTTGTGTGTAGGAGCCCTTGTAATTTATTTTACAAGGGCTTTTTTATAGCTACTTTATCTAAATTTTATCAAACTTAACAAAGCTTTGGCTTGTACAAGTGGGCAATACTATGAAACCAATAAAAAACGTTGTTATTGCGGGCGGTGGGACCGCTGGTTGGATAGCCGCAGCGCTACTTAATAAAGTGTTAGGTAAAGTAATTAACATCACCCTTATAGAATCCAGCAGTATTGGCACAATTGGCGTTGGTGAAGCGACCATTCCGCCTATTATTCAGCTCAACAATGCGTTAGGTATTAATGAACAAGATTTTATAAATGCCACTAATGCCTCTATAAAGCTTGGTATTGAGTTCGAAAACTGGAAAACACCATCACATAGTTACATGCATGCGTTTGGCTCGTTTGGTAAAGACTTTCCGTTTTGTGACTTTTATAACTTTTGGGTAAAAGGGCAAATTAGTGGTAGTGAGGATTCTTTATGGGATTTTTCACTTAATTACCAAGCAGCTAAAAAGCACAAGTTTGCACCACTAAGCGCTATTCCTAATACCCAGCTACCTGGGATAAGTTACGCTTTTCATTTTGATGCCACCTTATATGCTGAGTACCTTAAAAAACTGGCATTATCACGCGGTGTAAAACACATCGATGCAAAAATAGAGCGTGTTACTCAGTGCACAAATACAGGCCGAATTAACAGTCTAACGCTTGATAATAATAGCCAAATAGAGGGAGATTTATTTATAGATTGTACGGGGCAACGTGCACTTTTAATTGAGCAAACGCTTAATACAGGCTTTGTTGATTGGTCGCATTATTTACCATGCGATAGCGCCGTAGCAGTGCAATCAACAGGAAGTGACGAATTAAGGCCTTATACGCGTTCTATTGCACATAACGCAGGCTGGCAGTGGCAAATACCGTTGCAAAATAGAACAGGAAACGGGCTTGTTTACTGCAGTCGATATTTATCTGACGAGGGCGCGACTGCACTTTTACTTAATAACTTACCGGGTGAACCGACAACAGATCCTCGCTTAATAAAATTTAAAACTGGGCGACGCTTAAAGCAATGGCATAAAAATGTGGTAGCAGTGGGGCTTTCAAGTGGGTTTTTAGAGCCGCTTGAGTCTACCAGTATTCATTTAATTCAAAGTGCGGTTATACGTTTAATTAAGTTATTTCCTCATAATGGCATTAGTGATGCGCTTGTTACTGAATTTAATAAGCAAAGTGTTACTGAAATAGAACATATTCGCGACTTCATTATTTTGCATTACAAATTAAACGAACGAGAAGACTCGCCATTTTGGCGCCAATGTAAGCAAATGGATATACCTCAATCGTTAGCTCATAAAATAGATTTATTTAGGCAAACAGGCAAGGTAGTGCGCGAAAACGACGAGCTATTTGCAGAAGTGGCTTGGCAGCAGGTGTGTATTGGGCAAGGTCTTATTCCCGAGGATTACAACAACATCGTTGAGTCACTCAGTAGTGAACAACTAAACGATTTATTCTCAACACTAAAAACGCTTATTACCTCAACGGTAGATCAATTACCCACTCATAAAGATTTTTTAGCAAAAATTAAAAAGGCATGATGATGCAACTTTTAAAAAAACTTTTACTTGTAAGTGCCTGTACTTTACCAACCATTAGCTACGCACTTGACGTTGAGCCAGCTAATTGGTGGGTTGGCATGAACAAAAACACGATTACCATCATGGTTCATGAGCAAAACATTGCAAACGAGCACATTAAATTAGCTAAATACAACGGCGTTAAGTTAAATAAAGTAACCCGTACCGATAATCCAAATTATGTATTTTTAAATATTACCATCACCGACGCCGCTAAAGCCGGAACGCTTAAGTTTAATAGCAGCGAAACGAGCAATAACTTTGAGTTCCCACTTCTTGATCGAGATAAAAACAGCGCTCAGCGTCAAGGGTTTACATCAGCCGATACGCTTTATTTAATTAACCCCGATCGCTTTGCTAATGGTGATAAAGAAAACGATACCGTCCCAAACATGTTAGAAGCAGCAAACCCGAGTATAAAAGGTGGGCGCCACGGTGGTGATATTCAAGGCGTTATAAACGCGCTTCCCTATTTAAACGACTTAGGCGTAACACAGCTTTGGCTAACGCCTGTGCTTGAAAACAACATGCCTAATTATTCTTATCATGGATATGCAATTACTGACTTTTATAAGGTTGACCCACGAATGGGCTCAAACCAGTTATACAAAACGTTATCTGTAAAAGCAAAAGAGCAGGGTATAGGCCTTGTAATGGATATGGTTCTTAACCATTTTGGCTCTGAGCATACTTGGGTTAAAGATAAGCCAACTAAAGATTGGATTAACTTTAATGGTGAGTTTAATAAAGGCAAGAATGCCACCAGCCATGCGCGCCAAACCATACAAGACCCACATGCCAGTGAATACGACAAGCGCCAGTTTAACGATGGCTGGTTTGTAGAAACCATGCCTGATTTAAATCAGCGCCAGCCACTGTTAAGTGAATACTTAATTCAAAATGCGATTTGGTGGATAGAATACGCCGACTTAAGCGGCATACGCGTTGATACCTACTCTTACTCAGATAAAGCATTTTTGAGTGATTGGACAAAAGCCATAATGCAAGAGTATCCAGACTTTAATATTGTTGGAGAAGAGTGGACGTCTAACCCTGCTATTGCTTCTTACTGGCAACGTGGCAAGCATAATCAAGATGGGTATACATCAAGCTTACCAAGCGTGATGGACTTTTCGTTGCAAGAGTCGGTAATTCAAGCGCTAAATGAAGATGAAAGCTGGAACACGGGTTGGGTTAAAGTATATGAATCGTTAGCTAATGACTTTTTATACCCTGATACAAATAACATTATGGTGTTTGCCGATAACCACGATATGAGCCGTGTTTACACTGAGCTAGGTCAAGATGTAGCCAAAACAAAAATGGCGATGACCTTGTTTTTAACCACACGTGGCATACCGCAAATGTATTACGGTACGGAAGTATTATTAGATAACACCCCAAGTAAAGACCATGGCGATATTAGAATTGATTTTCCTGGAGGGTTTGATGGGCAAACACGTAACGCCTTTACCAAAGAGGGCTTAACAAAACAGCAAAAAGAGATGCATAACACCATCAGTACGCTGCTTAACTTTAGAAAAAACAGCTCAGCACTAGATAAAGGTAAACTTGTACACTTTACGCCTCAACAAGGGGTTTATAGTTATGCACGTATTAGCGATGAGCAAACTGTGTTGGTATTTATGAATAAAAACACACAGACACTACAAAAAAACATTGAGTATATGCAAGAGGTGATGCCTAACAGCACAACAGCATTTAATTTATTTACTCAAAAAATACAAAAGCTTGGCAAAACTGTTCAATTACCAGCTATGAGCGCAACTGTATTAGTTATCAATAAGCCACAATAGTGACCTGAATACGTATGCAGCAACTGTATGGTTGCTGCAGTAATCTTTAGTATAAAGTTAATAACAATACTGACAAAAAAGACACACAATGAAAAAATCAGTTTATATACCCGCAGTGCTGTGTAGTGCACTTATTGCTACAGGGTGTTCAGAAAATAATAAACCTGAACAACAGCAAACACCTGCACATACGCAAAATGAGCTTACCAAGCCAGTTGTGTATCAAGTTTTTACCCGTTTATTTGGTAATACCGAGACAGCCAATGTGCCATGGGGCACTAAAGAGCAAAACGGTGTAGGTAAATTTGCCGACTTTAACGACGCAGCCCTAAAAGGCATTAAAGAGCTAGGTACCACGCACGTTTGGTATACCGGTGTGTTACACCACGCGTTAGTGGGCGATTATACCGACTACGGCATTTCACAAGATGACCCTGATGTGGTAAAAGGTCGCGCAGGCTCACCGTACGCGATTAAAGATTACTACGATGTTAACCCCGATTTAGCTGTTAATGTAACAAACCGCATGGGAGAGTTTACCCAGCTTATTGAACGTACACATAGCCATGGCATGAAAGTCATTATTGATATAGTGCCTAACCATGTGGCACGTAATTATGAATCGCTAGGTAAGCCTAAAGGTGTTAAATACTTTGGTGAGCAAGATGACACCAGTAAAGTGTACGATAAAAATAATAATTTTTACTATGTACCAGGAAAGTCTTTTCAAGTACCTACAGATGTTAATTACCAAGTCCTAGGTGGCAATGCTCATCCACTTGCGGACGGCTTTTTTGATGAAAACCCAGCAAAATGGACCGGTAATGGTGCACGAGCGCCAAAACCTGACATAAACGATTGGTACGAAACCGTAAAAGTGAATTACGGTGTTAAACCAGACGGCAGTTACGACTTTCCAACACTACCAAAAAACATAGAAACGAAAGATTACCGTGTTCATTATGCGTTTTGGCAAGATAAAGAGCTTCCTAACAGCTGGTATAAATTTAGAGACATTGCGCTTTTTTGGCTCGACAAAGGCGTTGATGGCTTTAGATACGACATGGCCGAGATGGTACCGGTCGAATTTTGGAGTTTTTTGAATTCATCAATAAAAATGCAAAAGCCAGATGCCTTTTTACTGGCTGAAGTTTACAACCCAAAAATGTATCGCGCCTATATTCACCAAGGGAAAATGGATTTTCTTTACGACAAAGTGGGCTTTTACGATACGTTAAAGGCCATTATGCAAAGCAAGCAGCCAGCAAACACTATTTTTGATGCGCATAAAACCGTTGCAGACATAGAGCAACACATGTTGCACTTTTTAGAAAATCACGACGAGCAACGTATCGCTAGCCCTGACTTTGCAGGAAATGCAGTTTGGGGTAAACCCGCCATGGTGGTTTCTAACTTAATTAGTCGAGCACCAAGCTTATTATACTTTGGCCAAGATGTTGGTGAGGATGGATCTGAAAATGCCGGCTTTGGATCGCCTACTCGGACTAGTATTTTTGATTACATAGGCGTACCCGCTCATCAAGCATGGATGAATAACGGTAAGTTTGATGGCGCAAAACTCACTAACGAACAAGCTGCTTTGCGTGAGTACTATAAAGCAATTATGGCTTTAAATAGCTTACCTGCTGTTGTAGGCGGCGATATGCAAAAGCTTAACCTTACAGGTAGCGATCGTATTGTTGGGTTTAGCCGAACACTAGGGCAGCAAACAATTTTGGTACTAAGTAACTTCAGTGAGCAAACACAGAGTATCTCCGTTGATTTATCTCAGGAGCAAGTAACAAAACTGGGAGAAAGCTCACTAATTGTTGATTTACTTGAGCAACACCAAGTGGAACTTAAAACACACTCACAAGGCGCCACATTTAACCTGACACTTGATGCATTTAGCAGCGCAGTATTAACAAATAAGGCTAATAATGAATAATCAAAATATTAATACCGATAAGCCAAATTTAAGTTTTTGGCAAATATGGAACATGTGCTTTGGCTTTTTAGGCATACAGTTTGGTTTTGCTCTGCAAAACGGCAATGTAAGCCGAATATTTCAAACATTAGGCGCACAAGTTGATGATATTCCTATTTTATGGGTTGCAGCTCCGCTTACAGGCTTAATTGTTCAGCCTATTATAGGTTACTGGAGCGATAAAACGTGGGGGCGCTTTGGCCGTCGTCGTCCGTTTTTCTTTGTGGGCGCTGTGTTAACAACACTTTCGTTGTTTATTATGCCGCACTCGCCAACACTTTGGATTGCTGCTGGTATGTTGTGGATTATGGATGCCTCAATCAACGTGACAATGGAACCGTTTAGAGCGCTTGTTGGCGATAACCTGCCAGAAAAACAACGCGCGACAGGTTACGGTTTACAAAGCTTTTTTATTGGTATTGGTGCGGTGTTAGCCTCGGCGCTACCATGGATGATGACCAACTGGTTTGATGTAAGTAATACTGCAGCGGCTGGGCAAATTCCCGAGTCGGTTAAATATTCATTTTACTGGGGTGGAGTAGTTTTATTAGTTGCTGTTTTATGGACTGTGGCACGCACGAAGGAATATAGCCCAGAACAACTTGCTGAATTTGAACAGCAAACAGCAAAATCTACGACTGCAATTATTGCTGATATTAACTTTAATAAAGGTGCTATTATTTTTGTGGTGTTAGGTTTAGCAACCCTTGCATTAGTTATGGGTTTATCGCTTGAAAAAGAGCTTTACCTATTAGCCGGTGGATTATTGGCATTTGGTATTGTTCAGTGGATTGCAGCCGCGCTTAAAAGCGCCAACAAAACACAAGGTGGCTTTTACCAAGTAGTACAAGATGTTTTTACGATGCCAGAGGCCATGAAGCAACTTGCATGGGTACAGTTTTTTAGCTGGTTTACCTTATTTGCTATGTGGATTTATACCACCGCTGCAGTAACAAGCTTTCATTATGGTAGTAGCGATGCAACTTCTAAAGCATTTAACGATGGCGCAGACTGGGTGGGTATTTTATTTGCAGCCTACAATGGCTTTGCCGCAATTGCAGCTATGTGTATTCCGTTTTTAGTAAAGAAAATGGGTTTAAAAGGCGCACATTGTTTTAATTTATTGCTAGGCGCGTTAGGCCTTGCAAGCTTTATGTTTATACAAGACCCTAAAATGTTACTTATACCTATGATAGGCGTAGGGTTTGCGTGGGCGTCTATTTTATCGCTGCCTTATGCCATGTTAAGTAACGCCTTACCAAGTAATAAAATGGGCGTTTATATGGGCATTTTTAACTTCTTTATTGTAATACCGCAGTTACTCGCCGCTAGCATTTTAGGGCTTATTTTACGCCATGTATTTTCTAACCAGCCTATTTACGCCCTATTAATTGGTGCAGCCTCATTTGTGGTTGCCGCTGTAGCCGTAATGCGCGTTAAAAATTCTAATTAAGGACACACAATGAAAAAATACAACCTTATAACCGCCTCACTTTTAGCCTTAGGATTAACAGCTTGTGGTGCACAAAACACAAGCACAACTAATGAAAGTACTTCAGCAAAAGTTACATCGGCACCAGGCGCCCCAGGGGTAGAGCCATTTTGGGCGTATGCAGGCAAAACAGGTATTGGCACATCGTTTGAAGAATATAAAAACGGGCAGTACAGCGATACAACCGCAACAGGCAATGTGTCTAAAGTATGGTTTTCTATTGCTCAAGGAATGATCACCGAAACCATGTTTGGGCTTATTCACCAAGCGCAAATAAAAGACATGCAATTTATAGTAACAGGTAATGATTTTACCGTTACCGAAGCGGATGACTTAGACGTAAGCATTGATTACTTATACAAAGATGAGCAAGGCAGACCGCTTTCGCTTGCTTATAAGGTAACAAGTACCGATAAGCAAGGCCGCTTTAGCTTAGAAAAGCACATATTTACTGACCCAGATGGGCAAACCTTGTTTGTACGCAGCGTATTTAATACTGAGCTTGAAGGGCTAAAAGCGTATGTGGCTGTTAATCCGTACATTAATAATAACGGCTTAGATGACTTTGCTAAAACAACAGATCAAGGGCTTGTCGCATGGGAAGGCGATAACTATTTAACATTACAATCAAGTTCACCTTTTAAAGCTAAAACAGTAGGATTTACAGGTGAAAGTGATGGTATTAATGCACTTAAAACAACGCAAGCAATTAATAATCAGTATACAAATACCGGTGAAGTTTCAGGTAATGTAAACATGCTTGCAGAACTCGGTGATATTAGTAACAACACCACATTTGATTTAGCGTTAAGCTTTGGTAAAACGCAGCAGCAAAGTATTCAGCAAGGCGAACAAAGTTTGGCTAAGGGCTACCAAGCCGTACTCGATCATTACAACGGTAAAGGCGATGCGCTAGGTTGGCAAGATTACCTACAAAGCCTTAAACCACTAAATACAATGACTGAACAAACTGCCGATAACGGCAAGCTTTTATACACCAGTGCTATGGTTTTAAAAGCGCAAGAAGATAAAACACACGCGGGTGCGCTTATTGCGTCACTGTCAAACCCATGGGGAGAAACCGTATCTGCTAAAGAGGGCTCTACGGGTTATAAAGCGGTATGGGTACGCGATTTTTATCAAGTAGCTATGGCTTTTATGGCGCTCGGCGATACCGCTACAGCTAAAACAGCGTTCGAATACCTTGAAAAAGTACAAGTTAACAGCAGTACACCGGGTAACAATGGTGATACTGGCTGGTTTTTACAAAAAACACATGTTGATGGTGAACTTGAATGGGTGGGTGTCCAGCTTGACCAAACAGCCATGCCTATTATGCTTGCTTGGAAACTTCACCAAGCTAATGTACTTAGCGATGAAGAGCTAAAAACTTGGTATGGCAAAATGTTAAAACCCGCAGCTGATTTTTTAGTTGATGGTGGCTTAGCTAAAATTTTATGGAACGACACGCAGATCACTCCACCGGCAACACAGCAGGAGCGCTGGGAAGAGCAAGAAGGGTATTCTCCTTCTACTACTGCCGCAATTGTTGCAGGGCTGATAACAGCAAGCGATATAGCAACACTTAGCGGTGACGATAAAAACGCAAAACGTTATTTAGAAACGGCTAAAAAGTATAACAGCGAAATAGAATCGCAAATGTTTACTACAAAGGGTAATTTAAAAGGCGAAAGTACCGATGGTGAGTACTTTATTCGGATCGGTCAGGATACTGACGCCAATTCAAACACTAAAATTAACGCCAATAATGGCCGTGAAGGGTTTAATAAAAAGCAAATATTAGATGGTGGTTTTTTAGAGCTAGTACGCTATGGCGTTCGCCGTGCAACCGACGAAAGTATTGTTAAAACACTGCCTGAATACGACGATGAAACGCTTGAAGATAACCTACAGGTAAAATATAGCTTTAGTTTTGAAGACGGGACCGGCACATTTGCAGGCTACCGCCGTTACGGTAACGACGGTTACGGCGAAGATGAAGTAACAGGCACAAATTACGCAGAAGGTGGCGCTAACACACCAGGCCAACGTGGTCGTGTATGGCCATTTTTCACCGGTGAACGTGGCCATTACGAAATAGCGGCAGCCAACGCTACCAAAACATTGAATGATGCTAAGCAGGCTGATATTAGAAATAGTTACGTAAAAGGTTTAGAACAATTTGCGAATGAAGGCATGATGCTGCCTGAGCAAGTATGGGATGGTGTAGGTGTCAACAAAGCGGGTTATGAACTAGGCGAAGGTACTAATTCAGCAACCCCACTGGCATGGACTCATGCTGAATACGTTAAGCTAGTGCGCTCACTAAGTGATAAACAAGTATGGGATCATTACCCAGTTGTTGAAGAATCGCTAAAGAAATAATACATCATACCAATTCGCATAATTAAGTGATTTATTTGAGGGCTAGAAAAACGCGTTGATAGCTTGGCTAAAAAATTAGCTACTTAGTTGTTCTAAATGAGACATTTTTAACGCCGTTAGCGACAAGTTTAGCCCCAAAAAATGATTAAGTATTATTGAGGAACGGTATATAAAATACTGTAACTGGAAAAAGGGCTTCTAAATAAATTTAGAAGCCCTTTTTCTATATCCTCACTTAATACACAAAAAGTGCTCTTCAAATAAAATGAATGCCACTTTTTTATTTATATTATTTGAGACCACATTCATTATCAAACCATGATAACAACTCTGTATAAAACTCTTTTTTATGATCGTAGAAAAGCGTATCGGAAAAGTGATCGGCATCTTCTAGCTCAACATATTTAAAGTCTTTTTTATACTTCTCAAGCTCTGATACGAAGTCTCTACTGTGTTTTACTGGAACACGACTGTCTATATCACCATGTATAACCAATATAGGAACATTTACCTTTTCTACTTGTTCTACAGGGGATACACCTGAAATAGTAGGGCGTTGTAAAATACTTAAAAAGCGATTTTCGTTAAGGGTTGCATTTATACGACTTAAATCACTTACCCCAGCACCGGCAACAACACATTTGTATATGTTGTTTTCACGCATAGATGCAGCAAATGCAGCGTAACCACCATAGCTCCAGCCAAATAAAGCAAGTTTATCTTTTGTCGCTAAGCCTTTTTTGATCAAGTACTGCGCAGCATCGTCTAAATCATCTTGTTTTTTCAAGCCCCAGTTATTATCACCAGCCATCCAATGCTCTAAACCGTAACCAGTAGAGCCACGATAGTTTGGTTGAATAACTACATACCCATGATAAGCAAGTAGCTGTGCCCAATCATCAAACACAATGGAATCTCGCACCCAAGGGCCACCATGAGGAAGCACTACCGCAGGGTAAGGGCCTTTAGTAGCCGGGATGGTTACATATGCTTTTATTTTACGACCATCTCTAGCTTTATAAGAGATATACTTAACGGTTCCTAGCTTACTCTTATCAATAAACGGGAGTCGATCACCAATTTTAGTTAGTTTTTGCTTATTAGTAACAATGTAATAGCTGCCAGGATTGTCGTCAGCAGATACTCTAACCACTAATACGTTATCGTTTTCAGAGCTACTAACAATTTGTACAAATTTACCCTTAAATAGGGAGGAAACAGATTCGTTAAGTGCTTGAAGGTTAGGATCTGTGAAATAAAACTTAGGTTGCTTGGTTGTATAGCGAAAGCCTTGTAAAGTGCCGTCGGTATCAAGTACGACACCATCGGTATCTACAGATTTAAGACCAAATTGTCGGTCAGTGTACTGACCTGTTTTGATATTGTATATATAAATACCAGTCGTATTTTCGCCCAAGTTAGCGTTTACATAAACTTCGTTAGGGTTACCTTTCGCAAATCCTAATATCTCAAAGCTTTCACGCTTTTTAGGGCTAACTTGCTTAATTACTTTCCAGTCATCACTGCCTTTATCGCGTGCGTAATAATCAATTGCGTTATCAGATTTATTCCAACCTTGGGCTATTCTTATTTCACCATCGTAATCAGATAAAAACGAGCCTGATACTTTTTCATTACCACGCATTACAGTAACACTTCGTCCAGTATTAATATTAAATCGGACTACATCTGGAATGTAGTTATTATTAATATCAACCTCTACGAGTACTTCATCTTTTTTGTCTGGAAGTATATTGATTATATTAAATTGAACATTTCGCTTTTTCTTAAACGGTAATAACCAGTCACCTTTACCATCTGCATCTGTTATTGCAAATTTGTTTACCCAGTATTTGCGACTACCATCTTCAAGTATTTGCCTAAACATAACGCCAATTTTTTCATCGTTTAACCATACGATGGAAGATATCAACATCTTATCAGCACCTAATCTTACAGGTTCTGCTTCTAGATTATTAGGATCTCGTATCTCAATAATATAATCACCATCTTTGGTAGTCGCTCTTAAAATAGCAAGCTTATTACCATCTGGTGATGCTACAACGCTCCGAATAGCAGCCGACATTGAGAAAGCATCGATACTACTCACTTGCGTCGTATCTTCAGTTTCGCTATTGGCGAAAGAAGATAGGCTTAGTAAGCTCAATCCTACTAACATTCTTTTTTTTAGTTTCATTTTTATTCCTTCAAAAAAAATGGCCTAAAATTTTAGGCCATTTGTATTGAAATTTACTTAGCCATTCTAAATTAGAATGATGCTGTAAAGCTGATGTAAGGGCTTCGACCAGAGGTATCGTAACCAACACCCAGTGGGATGTTAGTATTTGAGAAAGACCCACTCGGATCTACTTTTGGTGGCGCTTCATTAAATACGTTACGGACACCTAAGTTAACTTTGTATGCATCGTTAGACCATGTAAGACCAACGTTGTGCACAAAGTAGTCATCAGTGAAACCAACAGGGCGACACTTAAGTGCTTCACCATTAGCGTCAGTTAAACCACGACATCCTGCAGTACCTTCTTCAAACTCACCTAAATCATCTTCATCTTCACGACCTTTACCGATGAAACGAGTTTCCCAGTTAAATCTAAAATCAGAGTACTTCAGTTGTAAGCGAGCTGTACCACGCCATTCTGGTGAATCTGGTTCACCCATATTATCGTCAATTGTACCAAGCACATCATATACTTGTTCAGTCATACGTGTTGCTTGAAGGTCTAGAGTAATACCTAAATTTTGCTCGGCTATAACAGTATCAGTTTCGAAATAAACGTTGTAGTCAAAACCTTTAGATGAGATTAAGCCAATATTAATAAAGCTAGCATCAACCAAGCTAATTTGACCATTAGCATTACGGTTTATTCTGTCACAGAATGCTTCATTACCGTCTGCAGAGTAACATTGTGCAATGCTGTATCCTGCACTTGGCTCTGCAATACTGTTGGTAACCTCAATATCAAAGCGCGTCAATGATAGAGTTAAATCAAACGCTTCACTGAATGGTTGTTCAAAGATAAAGCCGTATGTTTTTGCTACAGAGGTTTCAGGTTGAAGCTCTGTAGTACCACCAGTTTCTATTTCAGCACTATATCCTGCAGTGTAAACTGTTGTTCCGTCTTGACCTAAGCCAAGCGAAGTAGGATCAACACCAGATGCTTGACAAGCGTTCAATACCGCAGCATCACGAGTTTCTTCAGCTGCATTATATGTCGCTGCAGCGCCTGGATTTAATGGATCAATATCACGTGCATCTTCAGGTACAACACATGGATCTGCAACTGTATTAAAACCAGAGGTACCATTTAAGAAACGTTCACGTAAATTTGGTGCTCTGTATGAAGTACCTTTCGTAGCTCGAAGTGTGAACCAATCTACAGGTCGATAAATGGTTTTGATACTGTACGTAGATTCAGCATCGTAAAAAGACTCTTCAGAAACACGACCAGAGGCCGTAAACGTTAATTCTTCTGCACCTTTAAGACCTTTAAGCAAAGGGAATTCAACTTCAGTAAATACCTCTTTTAGATTTCGTGCACCATCGGCTCCTTGGTCAGAGAAGTAACCCCAAAGCAAGCCTTGAGCTGCTGCAGCATTCGGGTTTGATTCAATTTCGTCACGTCGATATTCAACACCAACAATACCAGCTACAGTTTCATCGTTCCATGGTAATGCAAAGAAATCACCGCCCATGAACGCATTGAATACGAATTGGTTTACCTTAGTCTCTATATCACGGTCAATGAATAAGTACGCCGCTTCTTCAGGTGAAAGCGTTCCGCCACCTTCTTGATATATACTATCAGCAAATAAATTTACAGGAACACAGCCATCAGAACCTGTACCACAAGTAACAGTGCCGTCATCATTGAGTACAGATGTTTCTAGAGAGTAAAGTAATCGTTCTTCATCAATACCCACACGGTGATCATCACCTTTAGATGCGCTGTAAGATACGGATGCATCATAGTACCAGTTGTTTAAACCGACATTCTCAAACATCCCTAAGTTACCCGTTACACCTGAGACTAAGCGATATTGAGAAACTTCAACATCAGTACGGTCACGATCTCCACGAATATTTATAATAGGGCGAACTGTTTCAGGGCCTCCAGGACCTACACCTAAAACGCCAAAACAATCAATGCCATTTGTTCCACAAGGGTTGTATGGGTTTGTTTCTGGTACATACTCAAAAATTTGTGCGCCTGGGCTAAAAATTGGTGATTTACGACTTGCGTATAAACCTTCGTAATAAAATGTAGTATCGTTATCATCTTGAAAGTTATATTCACCGTTTAGCATTAACGAGATGCGTTCATTTTTACTTCTGTAATCACCGCTTTTGTAATAATCAGATTGTTGGAATGCATATAGTGGGTTTTGGAAGTCAACATCACGGAAACCATCACCATCACCATCAACAAATACACCATCATTAATCCCATCACCATCAAAATCACCCGCTACCCAAGATGGAAAAAATCCTTCAAGACTTGCAGGAACAGTTGATTCACTAAAATTAGGTATCCCTGTATTCGTAAAATTAGGTGTGTAGTAAACACTTCCAAAAAACGAAGGAACACTAATGCGATTCGTTAAAGGAAATATGTCACAAGAGTCTTCACCACTTGCAACTGGACCATAGCCACTATTGCGCGTAACAATGCTTCCATCTTCTGCTTCCCAAATACGCTCTTCACAGCCTTTAACAAAAGGATTACCAGATAGAGATTGAGATTTTTGCTCAGAGTACTCAACACCGACTGTTATAAAACCATTGTCCATGGTTTTACCCCACATACCAGATAGTACAGTTTCTTCTCCGCCTTCACCTTTAGGCTGACGATACGATGCGTCGAAAATGAATCCTTCAACATCTTTTTTCAATATTACGTTAGCTACACCGGCTACCGCATCAGAACCATAAACAGTTGATGCACCGTCAAACAAGTTTTCAACTCGTTCAACCATAACACCTGGTATTAAGTTAAGATCTGGAGAAGTTGGTGCACCACCAACGCCAGCAGGAGCCATTCTTCGGCCATTAATTAGTACAAGAGTACGCTCTGCACCTAAACCACGAAACCCGATTGTTGCAGCGCCCGGACCGTTATCTAATACAAAACCACCAAATGTATTATCTATTTGTGTACCTGCAGCTTGGCTTGTGGATTGCAGCATAGAGCCTGCGTCAAACAACCCCATTTCGCGTGATAAATCGCCATTGATAATTTGAATTGGGGACGCATTAGAGAATTCTGCTTTTCGTATACGAGAGCCGGTAACAACAATTCTCTCAGGACCTTCTTCTTCTAATTCTACGTCTGCGTTTAACTCTTCCTGCGCCAATACATTGGGGGCAAGTGCTACAGAGCCTAACAATAAAGAGTACCTTACTGCATTTGATAGAGCTTTGGTTTTGAACATATTAAAATCCCTGTGATATTTTTTTTATAATGTTTAACAACTTATATATAAAAAGATAGATAAGTCACAATAAATTTACATCATGATGCGTGTTATGTAAATCGGTCCAATTCAAAAAACATTGCATTTCAACAGGTATAATGATTAAGAATGATAATTGGTGTACGTGAAAGTGCTGGGGTAAATGTAAGATATTGTTTTTTATGGTTAAATTATTGTGTTGATTTGCCTTGCAATTTGTAAACAAATGTAAATCAGGGAGGTGTTACATTTGTTTAAATTTCATGACTTTTCTTAATATTTAACTCGATCCGCGAGCAATTAACACAGGGGGTAAAAGGGTGCTTTGCACATCTTCTTCTCTGATTAGTTTGAGTAAATTTTCAACGAGCATTTGCCCTGCAAGAGTTGTATTTTGTTCTATGGTTGTCAGTGGTGGGTTTACAAAACTGGCTATAGCTATGTTATCAAACCCGACTACAGCGACATCTTTAGGGACATTAATGTTTGCTTCTTTGAGTGCTCTGATAGCACCAATTGCAATTAAGTCGCTTGCTGCAAACAACGCATTAAATTTAATATTATTGGCAATGAGCGAGCGAGTTGCATGATAGCCCGATTCTTCCGTTGAAATAGCGTTAGCCATTTTACGTTCATTTATTGCGATATTGTTAGCTTCTAGCTCGTCCTTAAACCCTTGAAAACGAGCAAAAAATTCCGGGCTGTGGTCAGAAGCATCGCCAATAAATGCACAATCTTGTCTGTTGTGAGCTATAAAATGAGCCGCAGCTTGTTTACCACCACCGTAATTGTCACAGCACACGGTTAAATCAGGTCTGTTATCTACCGTTGCCCCCCAACATACAAATTTAGTGTTTTGCTCAAGCAGTGTTTTAAATTTAGGCTGAAAATCAATGTAATCGCCATAACCAAGCAAAATAATGCCATCGGCTCTGTGGCTATCTTCGTAATCGGCTTGCCAATCTGCACTGGCTGATTGAAACGATACTAATAAATCGTAGCCTTCTTTTGCACACGCGCGTGTAATACTGCCGAGCATAGATAAAAAGAACGGGTTAATTTGTGATTCGTCTGAGGTAGGGTCTTCAAATAATAAAAGTGCGAGTGTGCTGCTTTGTTGCGTGCGCAAGTTGCTTGCGTTTTTGTCGACCTTGTAATTAAGTTTTTTTGCAATGTCATGAACACGTTTACGTGTTTCTTCGTTAACAAGCGGGCTATTTCGTAAAGCGCGAGATACAGTTGATTGAGATACCCCTGCATAGTGGGCAATATCAAATGATGTAGCTTTACCTTTCATTATCACAACTTAGTTAATGTAATACACAATAGTGCCATTTTCGTTTATTAATTAAATATTTCAAGCTTTTTGTGTTTAATGTAAATTATTTATTGATTTGACTGTGACACCGGTGTCATAATATTTATGTTTTATCATTTTGTTGTCAAAACGAATTGGCTGTTTGTAATTGCTACAGGCAGCATTTTTTCTCTGATAGCCGCTTTAGGGTGATAGCCTAAAGCAATTACACCAATGGTTTACTATTGTAGAACAAAAAGCACTGATTGCTTAAACAAAAGAGATAACACCATGAGCCTAAACTCTTCTACCCAATTTGATCCTATTTTAGTTGCCGATGTTGGTGGCACTAATGCTCGTTTTGCTTTAATTACATCGTTTGATGACACAACAAATCAATTTGCAATTGAGCATAATAATACGTTTCCTAGTGCTAATTTTGGCTCACTTGAAAAAGCACTCGAGCATTACTTATCAACCGTACCACATATTGTACCAAAACGCGCATGTTTGGCGGTTGCTGGCCCTATAAAAGCAGGGCAGGTGCATTTAACAAATTTAGGATGGCACTTTAGTGTTAACGATTTTAAGGCTTATTTTGAGTTAAATGAGCTTGATGTTATTAATGATTTTGCTGCTTTTGCTTACGCTGCACCTTACTTAAACCCATCTCAAAATGTTGTTATAAAAGCAGGTCAAGCTGATGACAATGCAAATATTGGTGTAATGGGGCCCGGAACTGGCTTTGGTGCGGCTTGTTTAGTCAGAACATCTCACTCTACTTCTGTTTTAAGTTCGGAAGGTGGGCACATATCGCTTGCAGCTGTAACAGAGCTTGATGCCTTGTTAATTCAAGAACTAAAAAAAGAGCATCAACACGTGTCTGTCGAAACCGTTTTTTCAGGCCCTGGTATTACCCACTTATATAAAGCAATGGCTGCAGTTAAAGGGCAATCGCCTAAAAATCTTGATGCTGCACAAATTAGCAGCTTAGCAAATAGTGGCGAATGTGATGTGTGCGATGCAACCCTGAATCAATTTTGTGATTGGATTGGCAGCGTAGCAGGCGATTTATCACTAGCTTATGGCGCATTGGGTGGCCTATTTATAGGTGGTGGAATATTACCGCGTATGCAAGCTCGATTACTTGAAAGCCGTTTTGTTGAACGCTTTTCGCAAAAAGGGATTATGTCGCAATACACAGGGCAAATACCTGTTACATTAGTGACACAAGACAACATACCTTTAATTGGCGCAGCGGCGTGTTTGCACAACGCAAATTAGTTTTTTGTTGATTGCATGTGGAAAATAGAGTGATGAAGAAAGTAACAATCAACAGCGTAGCAAGTCATGCTGGCGTATCTAAAAAGACAGTATCGCGGGTTCTAAATAACGAGCCCAACGTGAGTGCAGCCACTCGCGAAAAAGTACTCGCTGTGTTTAAAGAGTTGGATTACACGCCAAACCCTATAGCGCGTGGGTTAGCACAAAATCGAAGTTTTATTATTGGTTGTTTATACGACAACCCAAGTAAAAGCTACATAACCCGTGTTCAAACAGGGGCTCTAGCCGCTTGCCAAGAAAACAATTACAACTTGCTAATTCACCCATGTGAATGCAGAGGTGATGCTTTAATTAGCAACGTTGAGCAGTTACTTCAAACATCCCGTTTAGATGGTATTGTACTTACGCCACCTTTTGGTGATTTTCCTGAGCTGGTTGAGTTTTTAACAGCTAAAAAAATCCCGTTTGCGAGAGTAGCGTCCGCAATTTTACAAGATGAATCTATTTCTGTTCGTAGTAACGATGAGCAGGGCGCATTTGAAATTACAGAACATTTAATCAGCCTTGGTCACAAGTCAATTGCATTTATTAAAGGTCACCCCGATCACAGTGCAACACAGCAGCGCTTTAAAGGCTACAGGCGTGCATTAGCCGATCACAATATTGAGTTTGACGAGCGATTAGTTGAAGAGGGTAACTTTAGTTACCACTCGGGTGTAGACAGCGCCCGCAGTATTTTAGACTTGTCGCCACGGCCTACGGCTGTATTTGCATCGAACGATTACATGGCAGCAGCGGTGCTAAAACTTGCAACACAAAGGCAATTGCGTGTACCTGACGACATATCTATAGCTGGTTTTGATAATGCACCTATTGCACGCCACATATGGCCAGGGTTAACAACCATAGCCCAACCAGTAGAAGAGATGACAAAGCTTGCTGTTACTCAATTAATTAATCACATTACAGAGCCTCAAGAACAGCCTTTTCAAATTACGCTTGAATCGCGTTTAATAACGCGTGAATCAACAGCTCGCGTAAACCCATAAAATATTTTTCACAGTAGCCTGAATAAGAGTGACGCTTATTCAGGCTTTTTTTTTGCCCGTAGCTTGATAAAAGTCTGTATGTACACAAGAATTTAAGTGTTCATTAATTGGTCATGATAAAAAGTTAAATTAATTTTAGCGGTCAGGGTTGACACCGGTGTCATAGCTATGAGTTAATACAGTGACACCGGTGTCAGGTTTGTTGTGAGAGGCTCCCTGATAT
Source organism: Pseudoalteromonas sp. SIMBA_162 (assembly GCF_046535955.1). Classification (NCBI taxonomy): domain Bacteria; kingdom Pseudomonadati; phylum Pseudomonadota; class Gammaproteobacteria; order Alteromonadales; family Pseudoalteromonadaceae; genus Pseudoalteromonas; species Pseudoalteromonas sp. SIMBA_162. The sequence goes on from NZ_JAWJBQ010000001.1 coordinate 270,779, forward strand.
CGTACCTTTGAACGGGTCAATCAAAGATGCTCAGTACAGTTATTTACGTGGAGTCTGTAATTGCTACTGAGCCTTTATCCTCTAACTAATAGAGATGAGTTAATTATGTTACATCCTCGAATTCAAGAAGTTACCCAACGCGTTATTGAACGCAGTAAACAAACCCGTCAAGATTATTTAGATCGTATTTCGCATGCAAAAAAACAAACAAGAGTTCGTGCGGGATTAGGCTGTGGCAACATTGCCCATGTAATGGCAGCTTGTAGCAGCGACGATAAAGCGCGCTTAAAAGCAGATGAAGTGCCAAACTTAGCTATTATCAATTCATACAACGACATGCTATCTGCGCATGTACCTTACAAAGATTACCCAGACGTAATCAAAAGCATTGCAACTAAGTTTGACGCAACCGCTCAGGTAGCGGGTGGCGTTCCTGCAATGTGTGATGGTGTTACGCAAGGGCGTGACGGCATGGAATTATCGCTTTTTTCTCGTGATGTGATTGCAATGTCTACCGCTGTTTCACTATCACATGATGTGTTTGATGGCGTTTTTTGTTTAGGCGTATGTGACAAAATTGTCCCAGGTTTATTAATTGGCGCATTATCATTCGGCCATTTACCTGTGTTCTTTTTACCAGCAGGCCCAATGCAGTCGGGTATCCCAAATAAAGAAAAAGCACGTATTCGTCAAAAGTTTGCACAAGGCTTAGTAAGCCGCGAAGACTTGCTAGAAGCTGAAAGTGCATCTTACCACAGCGCGGGTACTTGTACGTTTTACGGTACTGCTAACTCAAACCAAATGCTTATGGAAATAATGGGCTTGCACCTTCCAGGCAGCTCATTTATCAACCCATACACAGAGCTTCGCGATGGACTAACAGGTAATGCTGTAGAAACCATGCTTAAGCAACTTACAGATGATAAAGAAAGCCCGTGTTTAGCAGAGGTAATTAGCGAAAAAACCATTATTAATGGTTTAGTTGGCTTGCTATCAACAGGTGGTTCTACTAACCATGCTATTCATATCGTTGCAATTGCTAAGGCTGCTGGTATCCAAGTTACGTGGAAAGACATGTCTGATTTATCAGAAGTTGTCCCACTTCTTACACGCATTTACCCTAACGGCTCTGCGGATGTAAATCATTTCCAAGCAGCCGGCGGCATGGGCTTCTTAATGCGCGAACTAGCAAGCGCAGGCTACTTACACACAGACGTTAAAACAATGCTTGGCGATGGTCTTGCGCCATACATGACAGAGCCGCGTTTAGACAAAGACGAAAGCCTGATCATGAGCGATTCAAATGGTCCAAGCAAAGTGAAATGGGTTGATTGCCCTGCTAATTCACTTGATGAAGAAGTGCTTCGTCCTGTAAGTAATCCATTTAGCAAACAAGGTGGCTTGCAACTGCTTACTGGTAATTTAGGTAAAGCGGTTATTAAAGTGTCTGCTGTTGCTGAAGAGCATCAAGTCGTTACTGCACCTGCTAAAGTTTTCAACTCGCAAGGAGCATTACAAGAAGCGTATACCCGCGGCGAGTTAAATCAAGACTTTATAGCTGTGCTTAAAGAGCAGGGCCCTAAAGCGAAAGGTATGCCAGAGCTTCATAAATTAACGCCAGTAATGGCAACCCTTCAAGACCAAGGTTTTAAAGTTGCTATTGTAACTGACGGTCGTATGTCGGGTGCATCAGGTAAAGTTCCTGCTGCAATTCACCTAGCACCAGAAGCTGTTGAAGGTGGCATAATTGCAAAAATTCAAGAAGGCGACTTAGTAACTTTAGATGCCCCTAACGGAATTTTAAAAGTACATGTTAGCGACGATGAGCTTGCAAAACGTGAGCTTGAAATTAGCCAGCCAAGCTTAACATTTGGTACGGGACGTGAGTTATTTACTGGATTTAGAAATATCGTAAGCAGTGCCGATTTAGGCGCGAGTGCTTTTGGACTTGAATAATAATTAGCCGAACTGGGTAATGAGGAACAAGTAATGAGTATTGAAAAAATCTTAGCATCGGCACCCGTTGTGCCAGTGGTTGTAATCGAAAAATTAGAAGATGCTGCACCACTTGCTAGAGCGTTATACAACGGTGGCTTAAAAGCACTTGAAATTACACTGCGTACGCCAATTGCAGCAGAAGCTGTAAAGTTGATGAAAGCTGAAGTGCCAGAAGCTTTTGTTGGTACGGGAACTGTAGTTGATAAAGCAAGCTTTGAAGCATCAGTGGCTGCAGGTGCAGATTTTATGGTTAGCCCAGGTGTGAGTACTGAGTTATTAGCACTTGCAAAAGAGTCAGACATTCCATTTTTACCTGGTGCTGCAACTGCGAGCGAAGTAATGCAGTTAGCAAGTCATGGTTTTAAGTATTTAAAATTCTTCCCTGCTGAAGCTGCAGGCGGAACGGCAATGCTTAAGTCTATAGGCGGACCATTACCACATATTACTTTTTGCCCAACAGGTGGCATTAGCCTAGCAACTGCACCTAACTATTTAGCACTTAACAATGTTATTTGTGTTGGTGGTACATGGATGCTAGACAAACAACTAATTGAAAATAAAGACTGGCAAGCCATTGAAGCGCTTGCTCGCCAAGCAAGTGAACTTAAATAGGAGTCTCAAATGATTAATGTAGCAATTAACGGTTATGGTCGTATCGGTCGCAATGTATTACGTGCGCTTTATGAATCAGCACAAAACAGTGAAATTAAAATTGTAGCAATTAACGATTTAGCACCGGCTAATGTAAATGCACATTTAACACAGTTTGACTCAGTTCATGGTCAATTTTCTAAAAAAGTAACACTTGCAGATAACACCATGCTGATTGGTGATGACGTAATTACACTTACTCAAGAGCGTGACCCTGCAAACCTACCGTGGAAAGAGCTAAACGTAGATATCGTTTTAGAATGTACGGGCTTTTTCACTAAGCGTGAAGACGCGGCTAAGCACATTACAGCTGGCGCTAAAAAAGTTATTGTATCTGCTCCTGGTAAAGATTTAGATGCAACAGTAGTTCACGGCGTTAACAGCGATGTAATTAATGCTGATAGCAACATTATCTCTAACGCATCTTGTACGACTAACTGTTTAGCACCTATTGCAAAAGCAATTAACGACACAGTAGGTATTGAGCAAGGTAGCATGACTACAATTCATGCTTACACAAACGATCAAAACTTATCTGACGTTTACCACCCAGATCTATACCGTGCGCGTAGTGCAACACAATCTATGATCCCAACTAAAACAGGTGCTGCTGCAGCTGTTGGTTTAGTACTTCCAGAGCTTGCGGGTAAATTAGACGGTATGTCGGTACGTGTACCTACTATTAATGTTTCTTTAGTTGATTTTACGTTTATTACTAAGCGCGAAACAACTGCTGAAGAAATTAACGAAGTAATGAAAGCCGCAGCAACAGGTTCAATGAAAGATATCTTAGAATACAACGAGCTTCCGCTTGTTTCTATTGATTTTAATCACAACCCTGCGTCATCAATTTTTGATGCAACGCAAACAAAAGCTGAAGGCAAACTAGTTAAAGTAATGGCTTGGTACGATAACGAGTGGGGCTTCTCAAACCGCATGTTAGACCAAGTTAAAGCATTAGGTCAGTACTTATAATTGACCCTGTAAAAGTTTAGCTTTATCCAATCAAGCCTGCATTATGCAGGCTTTTTTTGCTTAATTTATACCAATTCGTTTAATAAGGTGCTTAATGCTTTAAAGCTAGGGCGTGATGCAATAACGCTGTTGGTAGAACGCGTTGCTATATCGGACATTTTACCAAACAATTCGTCTTGCTTAACTGCTGCGCTAACAGTACTTAGTAAATCCTCTATTAAACAACCAAAAGCGCGGACTTCTATTAATTGTATTTGCTTTTGCTGATATTCGCTAAGCATAGCTAAATTTGTTGCTGCTCCAAAATCGCCAAATAAAACGTCATAGTGTTCATTTATCATGGTGTTATGGGCGTAAATATCGCCGTGGCTTACCTTATTCGTATGGAGGTGAGTAAGAGTATTTGCCATTTGTTTTGCTATTTTATAAACAGCTTCAATAGAGTAGTTGCAACCGTCATTAAACGTATCGCGTGTACATGTTTCTAAACTTGGTGGTAAGCCTAAATTAGTATAATTGGTATCTATTAACTCCATTACTAAGCCAAGTTGTTCACTTTGCTCTATGTAGCTTAATACCTTTATTAAGTTTGCATGATTAGCAGCTTGTAGGCAGCAATTCACCTCATCAAGTGGGTAACCATCGCTGGTGATCGCGCCTTTAAAAAGTTTCACTGCAACATTATTATGTTCTGTTTTTGCAAGATGAATAACACCCGATGCGCCTTGGCCTATTACTTTTTTAAGCTGAAAATTTTCAAGTGGGGTATTTTTCAACGTACTTTTAGTTAAGCACTGCGCTTTATTAAAGTCGTTACCTGCAAAGGCAAGCCAAGCAAGTTTTGGTAATTCTAGTAGCCAGTCATCGAGTTTTATTAGGTTGTTTGCAGAGAGCCTAACAAGCTCTAAATTAGTACAGTTAGCCATGCTTGCTGGTAAATTTTTCAGGTTATTACCCGCAAGTGCAAGCTTTTTAAGTTGGGTGTAATTACCAAAGTCGTCAGGTAATTCGCTTAGATTATTATCGGTGAGAATAAGCCACTCAATATTTTTTGGCAGGCTGTTTGGTGCAAACTCCGATATTTGGTTACCTTTAAACGCAACCATAATTAAAGCAGGGCATTTAGCCAATACTGAGGGTATATGTTTAAATTGATTAAACGACAAAAACACACGCTTAAGGCGATGCAAACACGCAAACTCGTCTGGTAAATCACTTAAATTATTATTAGAAAGATCAAGTACTTCAAGTGTATCGGCAAGATTAAAAATGTCTGTTGGAAACTCAGATAATTGCTCAATCAGCTGTAAGTGCTTTGCACCGGCTAACTTACCAGCCTTTAGCTCTGAAAGGGTATTCATTAATTTATAAAGCCCTGTAAATAAAAAAGCCAACATGGCTGTTGGCTTTAATTAACATGTAGATGAAGTTTAGAATTGCGCGTTATGATAAACGTTTTGTACGTCGTCACAATCTTCTAGCATAGCTAAAAAGCGCTCCATTACTTCAACATCTTCACCTTCAATTGGCGCTTCTACTTGTGGTACAAACGCGATTAAGTCTTCGTCAAATTCAGAAATGCCCATTTCTTCTAATGCAGTACGTGTGTTGTTGTATTCAGTATGAGGTGCGAATACGGTTACTTTACCGCTGTCTACTTCTACATCGGTTACATCAACGTCAGCCATCATAAGCGCTTCAAGAACAGCTTCATCATCGTCGCCATCAAAAACAAAAATAGCTAAGTGATCAAATAAATGTGACACCGAATTTTGTGCGCCAATTTTAGCATTTGCTTTTGTAAAACAAACGCGTACGTCTGCAAATGTACGTTTGTTGTTATCGGTTAAACAGTCAACAATAATCATACAGTTACCAGGGCCGTAACCTTCGTAACGTGTTGCTGCGTAGTCTTCACCGCCGCCGCCTTTTGCTTTTTCAATTGCGCGTTCAATTACGTGTGCCGGCACTTGGTCTTTTTTTGCACGTTCAATTAAACGGCGTAATGATAGATTACCATCTGTATCTACACCGCCATTTTTAGCACAAATATAAATTTCTTTACCGTACTTAGAATAAACTTTAGTTTTAGCACCCGCAGTTTTAGCCATTGAATCTTTTTTGTTTTGGTAAGCTCTTCCCATCTGCGTTTCGCCTTAATTTTATAAATAACTGAAAAAATAATAGACCGTATTCTAAAGGTAAATGGCATTAAGGGCTAGTACGGAATGGGGAACATTAATAGTTAAAAAGCTAAAATAACCATTTGAATAAAAGAATATGCTTAAAATAAAACAGCCCGCTGTTGCGGGCTGTTTAGTTTTTGTTTACATGTGTATTAGTGTAATTACCAAATACGAACGCGTTCTTCTTCTGGCAAATACAAGGCATCACCAGGTTTTACGTCAAATGCTTTGTACCAAGCATCGTGGTTACGCGGTGCTTGTGCTCTAAAGCGACCCGGTGCATGTGTGCCACCGCGTAGTTGATTTAACATACTTTGCTCAGTACGTTTTTCTTTCCATACTTGTGCCCAAGCTAAAAAGAAACGTTGATCGCCGGTTACACCGTCAATTACAGGCGCTTCTTTACCATTTAGGCTTAGTTTGTATGCGTGGTAAGCCATGGCTAAACCACCCACATCACCAATATTTTCGCCTAGGCTATTACGCCCATTTACAAAGTTACCTTCAATAGGTTCGTATTTACTGTACTGTGCGGCAAGTTGGTCTGCTTTTGCATCAAATGCAGCGCGGTCTTCGTCTGTCCACCAGTTACGTTGAATACCGTTAGCATCAGATTTTGAACCCTGATCATCAAATCCATGGCCCATTTCGTGGCCAATTACAGCACCAATGCCGCCGTAGTTAACCGCTGGATCGGCATTTGGATCAAAAAACGGAGGTTGTAATATAGCGGCTGGAAATACAATTTCGTTAAACGAGCTATTGTAGTATGCATTTACACGTTGTGGTGTCATGCCCCAACGGTTACGGTCAGTTTTTTGTAGTTCTTTTTCTACGCTTTCAGCGCGGAAAAATTCACGCATGTTTTTAACGTTACCTACTAAATCGTTTTGGCTAATAGTTAAACCATCGTAAGACTGCCATACATCTGGGTAACCAATTTTTGGAACAAATGCTGCTAACTTAGCACGTGCGTTTACCTTCGTTTCAGCGCCCATCCAATCAAGATTATCAATTCGCTCACCTAATGCTGAACGCAGGTTTTCAACCAGTTCAGACATTTGTTGTTTAGATGATTCAGGAAAGTATTGGTCAACGTAAATTTTACCAATAGCAAAGCCTAGCGAGCTTGTACCCGACATTTCGTTAATAGCGCGTTTCCAACGAGGGCGTGGTTCTTGCTGGCCGTTTAGTTCTTTGCCATAAAATGCAAAACGTGTATTAAAAATATCTTCAGAAAGTAAACCTGCATTACCGCTAATTGCATGGTAGGTTAAGTAGTCTTTCCAAACCGCTAAATCTTCATTATTGATAAGCTCAATCATGGCTTTAACCGGTTCAGGCTGAGATACATTAAGTTGAGGTACTTTGTATCCTGTTTGCTCAAAATATACATCCCAGTTAAAACCAGGGTATGTAGCTGCTAAATCTTCACGTTTAATTTGATTTAACGACAGGTCGCGATTACGTCGTTTTTCGCGCGGCCAATGGCCTTGTGCTATTTTAGTTTCAAGCTTTAGTATGGCTTTTGCGCGTTCTGTTGTGTTATCAACATTGGCAAATTTTAGCATGTCGGCAATATGAGCCACGTAAGCTTCACGGGTTTTAACAAAACGCTCAGCATCTTCTAAATAGTAAGAACGGTCTGGTAAACCTAAACCACCAGCGCCTAACGACATTTCGTATTTATTTGGGTCTAAACGGTTAAACCACATACCACCACCAATAGGAGTACGAAGGCCCGATAACCACGATTGCCCAAATACATAAGCTAAGTCGTCGGTAGATTCCATATTACTAATTTGATTTAACAGCGGTTGAATAGGTTTAACACCAAGTTCATTAAGTGTGTCGGTATCCATGTACGAATTATAAAAATCAGCAACCAATTGCTCTTCAGCGTTAAGCTCTTTACGTGCTGCAATGTCTTCAATAATTTTTTTAACACGGTCTTCACTACGTTCTGCTAAAGCCGAAAACGCACCATAACGCGTTTTGTCAGCTGGCATATTGTAGTTGTCGTACCATGTGCCACTGGCGTACATGAAAAAGTCATCACCAGGCTTAACGGCTTCGTTACGCGCTGATAAATCAACACCAAAGCTACCTAATTCAGCTTTATTGCTAACAACTGTATTTTCTGTGCTTGCAGTTTGAACTCCACTGCTTGTAGTTTGTGGCTCTGAACAGCCCGTTATAAAAGTGGCAGCTAAAGCCGCTGCAATTAAACTCTTTTTCATTGTTTATCCCCCTGGATAATGAATTTGTTAATTTTTGTTATAAAAATATCATTTTGATTGTTATGTATAAAAGACAGGCACACAATTCTTTTGAGGTGAATCACAGCCTGACCCGATAAAACCAATAAACAACGCAAGCAACAAGCTACCAACATAAATTCATCAACAGGTTAATCTTGTTGTTGTAATGCCCACATATTTGCATATTCACCGCCCAAGGCCAGTAACTCATTATGTTTGCCTTGTTCAACAATTTGGCCTGATTTAAGCACAATGATAGAGTGTGCATCGGTAATGGTTGATAAGCGATGCGCAATTACAATACTGGTATGCTCGCTGGCTACTTCATGCATTGCCTTTAATATTGCTTGCTCAGCCTGAGAGTCGAGTGCCGATGTGGCCTCGTCAAATATTAAAATAGGGGATTGTTTTAAAATTGCGCGTGCAATTGCAATTCGCTGTTTTTCGCCACCGGATACTTTTAAACCGCGTTCGCCAACTCGCGTTTTATCGCCATCAGCCAACGTGTTAATAAAACCTTTTAGATGGGCCATTTCAATCGCTTTATCAATATCGGTGTCGCTTGCAGAAGGGCGGCCATAGGCAATATTTTCACGAATTGTTGTATTAAATAAAACGGTATCTTGCGGAACGATAGCAATGGCTTTACGAAGGCTATCAAGCGTAACAGAGCTAATTGCTTGGTTATCAATGGTAATACTGCCCGAAGTTACATCGTAAAAACGATAGAGCAGGCGCGCTAATGAACTTTTGCCGGCACCACTTGCGCCCACAATCGCCACTTTACTACCCGCTTTAACCTTAAAGCTAATATTATCAAGAATAGGGCGGTTTGCATTGTAGCTAAAACTGACGTTATTAAAGGCAATTTCCCCCTTTTTTACATTAAGGGTATTTGCATTTGGAGCGTTAGTGACTTGTGGTTTTTTATTGAGTAAGCCCAGCATATTTTCTAAATCGGTAAGGGCGCGGCGGATTTCACGGTAAACAAATCCTAAAAAGTTAAGCGGTAAAAATAATTGGATCATATACGCGTTTATCATTACTAATTCACCAATGCTTAGTGACCCTGTTACTACCTCGCTTGAACCTAACCACATTAACGCAGTGATGGCACTGGCAATAATTAATGCTTGCCCTGAATTAAGCGCAAGCAAAGACATCCTATTTTTTAAACGCGCGGTTTCCCAATTAGCTAAAAATGAGTCGTATGTGTTGGCTTCAAACTCTTCGTTGTTAAAGTACTTTACAGTCTCGTAGTTTAGCAGGCTGTCAATTGCGCGAGTGTTACTGAGGTTGTCAGCCGCGTTTGATTCACGAATAAAACGGTTACGCCACTGAGTGACCGTGACAGTAAAAAATATATACACGCCTACAGCAAGGAGCGTAATTAAAGCAAACCAGACAGAAAATAGCGTCCCAAAAATAATCGCGACGGTGAGGATTTCAAAAAGGGTGGGTACAATGTTAAACATTAAAAAGCGCATTAAAAAGCTGAGTCCACTGGTACCTCGTTCTATGTCACGGCTTATACCACCAGTTTGCCTGTCTAAGTGAAATGCAAGTTCAAGCGAGTGTAAATGCTTAAATACTTTTAGGCCAATATTGCGCATGGCATGTTCGGTTACACGCGAGAACACTGCATCGCGTACCTCGCCTAAAAACACGCTAGCGAAACGTAAGCTGCCGTACATAAGTAACAATAAAGCGGGAATGACCAATACTGGGTTTATTGACTTATCAACCGAGTCGATAATTTCTTTAAGTGCCCAAGGCATTAAAAGAGTGGCGCCTTTGGCACCAATAAGCGCTAAAAGCGCAATAAAAACACGCCATTTAAACTTTGTAATGTAAGGCCACAATGTTTTAACGCTTTGTTTTAAATTCATGGCATCTGCACGTTTTTCAACGTTTTGTCTGGAGCGCATTATTTTTCTCGATTAAATACTTAATTATTAAGCATTGTATTTTAAATAGTAGCCCTAATATACTAGTCATCCTTTATTTTAGTTTGATTTAAGTATGTTTAAATTTCGTGTTTTTATAACTGCTTTTTTGCTACTCGCTGCACTTTTTAGTGTGCAGAGCAATGCTGTGCAGGTAACACAAAATTTAAATCCAGCTGTCAATTCACATATTTTATTTACAGACACTATTGATAAAACTAAAACAAAGCCTACAAAAAAGTCTGCAGACGCACCTGCGCATAAAAAAACACAACACACCGATTTTGACTCACATCAACCAAGGCTTACAGCAAGTAATGCGTCACTTTTTTTGCACACAGTTCAAAGTGAGCCCGAATACGACGTTGTTTTTGAGTTTTTTGCGCAGCACCTTGTTAGGCAAATATTTTTACGCCCCCAAGCTGTAAATGCTATTCAGCCATGGTATACGCTTGTATATCATAGTAAAAAATTGCGTTTAAGTGGCTGGAAAGATGCCAACTTACTCTACAGAGCTGTAACTACCTACCACGCTTAATTTTCTTAGTTAATTTTTATTAGGTTTCAACGTTTTTCGTTTAAGCCTTGAGATTAATTGTACTTTTAAAAAGTACGTTGCCAGTAATTAACTGGTAATAAGGAAAAACCATGTTAAGTGTAAAAAAAGATCAAAAGCCATTTATGGCTAAATTTAAATTAAGCTATATAGCCATGCTTATTGTGCTGGTTTTATTAGCCATTAGCGCATTACCCAACTTATACCCTAATAAATCGTGGTTGCATGTATATAGCGCGCCACATAGCGAAACCCAAGCCGTGCCAAGCACTCAAGCCTTAGTTACTTTTTTAAATAACCAAGGCTTAAAAGTCGAGCAAGGCCTTGATAAGCAATCCACTATAAATATTTTATTAAACGAGCCAACTAAAAGCGCACAAGCGCAGGCAGCCATAAAGGCGCAGTACCCAAACACGCAAGTTAAAATTGTAGAGCATGCAACAAGCCCAATTTGGCTGCAAGAATTTGGTTTATCGCCAATAAAATTGGGACTAGATTTAAACGGCGGTGTGTTATTTGTACTCGACGTAGATTTAGATAAAGCCGTTGATGAGCAATTAGTCAGTGCGTATCAACAAGCCAAATCAATTATTGTTAAACAAAAAGCGCACGGCCTTAAAGTGCTGCAAACAGGGCACGGCTTTGAAATTAACGCGCTGCCTAATGCGGTGCAAAAACTTAACCCAGTGATTGATGAGCTACAAAGTCGCTTTGCTAATTTAGCGGTTACAACAACCAATAACGGCAATGTTAAAAACGCCAAATTTAGTTACTCAGAGCAAGGGCGCAGCAACTTTAATAAAGAAGTAATGAGCCAAACGCTTACTACGCTTCGCTCACGCATAGAAGAATTAGGTATTACTGAAGCCGTAACACAGCGCCAAGGAACACAGCGTATACGCATAGAACTGCCAGGTGTGCAAGATCCAACAGAGGCAAAGCGCATTATAGGTGCAACTGCATCACTTGGGTTTTATCAGTTAAAAGAAGTGGGTGGGCAAACATTTAATATGCAATCGGGCGGGACCATCAAACTTGATCCTGTGCCAATTTTTACCGGCGAGCATATTAATAATGCCAACATAGGGCGCGACGATTGGGGTAAACCCCTTGTGCAACTTAGCCTTGATGGGCAAGGCGGCGATGCCATGTCAGCGTTTTCAAAAGCAAATATTGGTAAACCTATGGCAACGGTTTACTCAGAGTACTCTCAAAACGCAAACGGTGAAACCGTTAAAAAAAGTGAAGTTATAAACGTGGCTAATATTGCGCAGCATTTAAGTTCACGTTTTAGTATTACCAATATGAAAAGCCAACAAGCAGCGGCCGATTTAGCCCTGTTATTACGAGCAGGTTCGCTGACTGCGCCGGTAACTATAGTGCACGAGCAAACAATTGGCCCAAGCCTAGGTCAAGAAAATATAACTCACGGCTTGGCCGCATTAATGCTGGGCATGGGTATTACACTTGCCTTTATGGCGCTGTGGTATCGCCGTTTAGGGCTTATTGCAAACGTCGCGCTGTTATTAAATTTAACGTCGCTTGTGGGGCTAATGTCGTTATTACCAGGGGTTGTGTTAACACTGCCGGGTATTGCCGGGCTTGTACTCACTATTGGTATGGCAGTAGATACCAACGTTATTATATTTGAGCGAATAAAAGAAGAGCGTAGAAAAGGCCGCTCTGCTTATCAAGCTATTCAAGAAGGTTACAAGCAAGCCGCTAACACCATATTTGATGCCAATATAACCACCATGATTACCGCGCTTATATTGTATGGAATAGGTTACGGCCCAGTTAAAGGCTTTGCCATAACATTGGCACTTGGCTTAATAACCTCAGTATTTACTGGCGTGTACGTATCAAAAGTACTAAGCCAAACGGTATATTTAAAAATGGCTAAAAAAGCAGGAGTAAATGCACATGCTTAACACTTTTTTAAAGGGCGAGGCGGGGTCGCGTCTGCGTTTTTCAGGCATGTTTTTGAGCACCATACTTGTACTGCTATCGGTATTTACGCTTAGTCAAAAAGGGCTTAATTTTGGACTCGACTTTACCGGTGGTTACCTAACAGAATTTACCACCAGCCAAGGTGTTGAGCTAAAACAACTGGAGCAATTTATTACTAAAAATCACAATGGCGAGTTTGAACTAACCGCACAAGGTAATAATCACTTTCAGCTACGCGAAGCGCCCAGCGGTTCAACAGCAAACAGCAATGATTGGCAAAGCGCCATTACACAAAATGCAGACATTAACGCCGAGGTTTTATCATCAGCGTATATTGGCTCACAAGTGGGTGATGAACTGTTTGAGCAAGGTTGTTTAGCGCTATTTTCAGCTATGGTTGCAGTAATGCTTTATTTAGCGGTACGGTTTGAATGGCGTTTAGCCGTAGGCTCAGTGGTTGCGCTAGTGCATGATTTATTACTGGTACTAGGGCTATTTTCGCTATTAAGTATTGAGTTTAATTTAACCGTACTTGCCAGTTTGCTGGCCATTATAGGTTATTCACTTAACGATTCTATAATAGTAGGCGATAGAGTACGCGAGCTTTTACGTGTTAAATCTAATAATGCACTTAGCCCTGCAAGTATTATAAATAGCGCGATTGAAAGCACTTTAACCCGCACACTTATTACGTCGGGTACCACGCTTGCTACAGTTGCAAGTGTTTGGTTACTCGCAGGTGCACCATTACAAGGCTTTGCCATTGCATTATTCACAGGCATTGTAGTGGGCACGTTTTCGTCTATTTGTATAGCGGCTACCTTACCCGAGCTTTTAGGGTTAAGTGCTAAAAATTACGAAGAAAAACAAGATGCAGAAACGCAAGCGTTGCTCGATATGCCCTAGCAATAAATGCTTTTAAAAATCTGCATTAAAACACTGGCGCTTAAAATAATGGTTTTAAGCGCCTTATAACGGTAAAATTGATCACATAGTTTACCGTATTGGTTATTAGCGCCTTTCATGAATAAATCCCACGTAATAGAACACCTTAAATTTGCACTTGAAGCGCAATTAAACAGCGCAAAACAAGCAGCAAAAGCCGCGCACGACGCCGCAACTCACGAAGAAAGCGTAGCAGAAACGCAGTACGATACCCTAGGACTCGAGGCTGCTTATTTAGCACAAGGGCAAGCTGAGCGTGTAAACGATTGCTACAAAAGCATTAAACAATTTGAAGCCATTTTTAAAGAGCCCACTCATAATAAAGTGATTATAAGTTCACTCGTTTGCCTAGAAGATGAAAACGCCCTACAAAAATGGTTTTATTTAGGCCCAGCCGCAGGCGGGTTAACGGTTGAAGTGAAAGGGCAAACTATTCAAGTTGTTACACCCGAAGCACCACTGGGTAAACAACTTTTAGGCAAACAGCTTGATGATGAAGTAAGTTTAACCATTGCAGGTAAAAACCATGAATATGAAGTGGTAGAAATTTTATAAAGCATTGGTTTTAGATGTAGGTCGGATAAGCGAAGCGCCATCCGACAAAGCTAATTTGTCTCTTGCCTCATAACATTACTAAAAGTCGTTTTGGTATATTTGAACAACATAAACTTCATAACATACATAATTACCTGTTTACATTAGAGTTGTTCGGTGGAATTATTGGGAGGTGTAATATACGCCGTTTTGGGGTCTTATAATCCTCCAAAGTGGAGTTTAATAAGCAGCTAACTGTTTCTATATCTGTGAGGTTGAAATTATATGATTGAGTCTAGGTATTGGAAAAGTGATTTAGTTAAATATGCTAATAGTTTCAAGCCTGTAGCTAAACCTGCATATTATTCTGAAAAGAAACAAGTTAATTTTGAAAAAGACGTTATTTTGTCTTTGTTTATGGTTAGAAAACTAGGTGAATCTTTAAAGCTGTCATCTAAAACACTTAAGAGTGGATTTACAGTTTTTTCATCTCTATCAATTAAGCAAGTCCATAATATGAATTTTTACGATATCGATGGGCTATATGACTTACAAACTGAAACTAAATACAGCAAAAACGTGCAATTTATATCGAATCAATTGATTCATGGCCGAGCAGTTTATGCCTATCGTGATAGTAGTAGAAATTGGGCTGGTATATATACGTGTTCAGACTTTGAAAGAGATAAGAGGATCTATAGAATTCCCGTATCAACAATTATTGATATACTAGAAACCGCCGCAAATGATTACCCAACAAAAATAGATTATATATATTGTAGTAAAAAACAGGATTATATAGTTACTACAAATTGAATGTAAACAGCTAGCAACACGCTCTGGGGTGGACGACTAGTAAAATTCAGCTATTAATTGCAAGTTTTAAAAGTGGTGAGCCTCTGAGTTTTAAGGCCGCTAAATACGTCGATTCATGGTAGATTGCATTCGTTTTCCAACACTTAAATACAACCCTTGTTCATTTAAATGCCAGTATCTAATAATAAATTAGGATGACACCCGGCCTAATTACCAACACGATAAACTATTACCTTTGTTCATAAATCTATTGTCGGATGGCATGGCTTCGCCATTTATCCGACCTACGTCAATGTTGTATATATCCTAAATTTGCGCTTTATTTGTCTAATGCGTAACAAATAATACAATGGATATGAAATGCAATATCGTCGTAATTATGTAAAAGGTGGGACGTACTTTTTTACAGTTAATTTGCTCGATAGGAATAAATCGTTGTTGGTTGAGCATATCGATTTATTAAGAGAGTCTATCCGTTTTGTTAAATCTCAAAGGCCATTTTATATAGATGCATGGGTTGTGCTGCCCGATCACCTTCATGCAGTTTTGACTTTACCAGATGATGATGTGGATTATTCGAGTCGTTGGCGAGAAATTAAAAAGCGATTTTCAAAATCACTCCCTAAGACAGAGTTTTTAACTCAAACACGAAAACGTAAAAATGAACGTGGAATTTGGCAGCGCCGTTTTTGGGAACATACTATTAGGGATGATAATGATTATTGGCATCATGTTAACTATGTTCATTTTAATCCATTAAAACATGGCCTAGTTAGTCAAGTAACTGATTGGCCTTATTCAAGTTTTCATAGAGCCGTGAAACAAGGTATTTATACAAATAATTGGTGCGGATAAAAAATATAAATATTTCGTAGGTCGGATAAGCGAAGCGCCATCCGACAAAGCTATAGCTTCATAATACACTTCAGTTTTGTACAAAAGTTTTTGTTAAATGAAATAATTTCGGCCTTTATTACGCGTCGGATGGGATGGTTTCCCCCTTTATCCGGCCTACGGGTTAGCCTTTTTCACAAACTTTGCTGTTACCATCATTTCGCCAATGCCATCTACTTTGCAATCTAGCTCGTGATCTTTTTTATCAAGCACACGCCTTACGACCGCTTTGGTGCCAATTTTAATGACTTGTGAGCTGCCTTTAATTTTTAAATCTTTGGCTACGGTTACTTTATCGCCATCATTAAGCAGGGTGCCGTTGGCATCTTTAACTAAAATTGCGTCTTCATCGTTTGTACTATTTGGGTTCCATTCATAGGCGCATTCAGGGCAAATAAGCTGTTGCTGGTCTTCGTAAACATATTCAGATTGGCACTGTGGGCAGGTTGGGTGTGACATTTATAACGCTCATTTAATATTAA
This sequence comes from Pseudoalteromonas sp. SIMBA_162, assembly GCF_046535955.1. Taxonomy (NCBI): domain Bacteria; kingdom Pseudomonadati; phylum Pseudomonadota; class Gammaproteobacteria; order Alteromonadales; family Pseudoalteromonadaceae; genus Pseudoalteromonas; species Pseudoalteromonas sp. SIMBA_162. The sequence continues at coordinate 286,973 of NZ_JAWJBQ010000001.1, forward strand.
TTTTGCGTATTTTAATCTGCATTAATAGGAAAATATAGTTAATCAATATTTTTTATCTTCACGCTAAAAATATCTCGTTTGTGTGGTTTTTAAAAAGGGCATATAAAGCAGATGTCGCTTAAGCAATTTAAGCGCTAACACTTACAGTAGGTATTTGTTAAAGCACCCATCGTATTAAGTGATACGCGCAATGCCCACTTAGTACGCTGGGTGTTTCTATTTATAATGCTGAGTATTTTACTAAGCATGCTTTTTTATATTTTGACTTAACTAGGAAAAGTCGTGTTTAAAACCTTAATAGTGGTTGATAACAACGAGCAAACACTTGCTCAATCTTTCGAAAATGTGGTTACGTTTAATAGTTACTTACGTGATTACCCAAAACATAATGAACCTAAAACCCGCATTATTAATTTATGCGACTCAAACCAATACTTGAGTAAGGGTTACTATTGCTCATTGCTTGCTGAGGCCCGCAAACACCAGGTGTTACCCAGTGTTAAAACAATAAACGCGCTTCGAGGCGGACAAGCTCCTATGTTAAACGTTGGGCAAATTGATGGCGAAATTTACTTTGGTAATGCTTTAAACGAGCTACAAAGCAAAGCGGCTAAATCGGTATTTAAGCAATACCCAGCGCCTATTTTATTTGTAGATGAGCAAGGCTTATTGCAACAGGGTTCGCTTAGCACTTTAAACGATGAGCAATACAGTAATTTTGTAGCAAAACTAAATACGTTTACTCAAACCCAATGGCGCATTGGTACTGTGCAGCGCCGTTTTAGATGGGATATGGCAATAATTGTTGATCATAACGAAAAAGTACCACCGAGTGATAAAGATGCCATTACCCGTTTTATAAAAGCAGCGGCTAAACATGGTATTAATGCACAAGCACTCAGTTTTGATGAAATAGACAATATTGCCCAGTTTGATGCGTTATTTATTCGCCAAACGACAGCGATTGACCATCCAACGTATCGCCTTGCAAGCAAAGCGCAAAGCCTAGGTTTAGTGGTAATAGATGATGCTGAATCTATTTTACGTTGTTGTAATAAAGTGTATTTACACGATGCGTTTAATTACCAAAAAGTGCCCAGTTTAAAAACGGTTGTAGTGGCTGATCAATCAGCGCAAACGCTTGAGCAATTAGAAGAGGCGTTTACCTATCCGCTAGTTTTAAAAATGCCTGAAGGGTCGTTTTCAAAAGGGGTGTTTAAAGTTGCAAACCGCAGTGAGCTTGAAACTAAACTAACCGAGCTGTTTGAATATAGCGCATTGGTACTTGCACAAGAATACATGTACACCGAATACGATTGGCGAGTAGGTGTATTAAATGGCCGCGCTATTTATGCGTGTCGCTACTTGATGGCACGCAACCATTGGCAAATTTACAATCACGATGCTAAACGGTTTTTCTCTGGTGGCTTTGAAACGCTACCTACCTTTGAGTTACCAAAAGCCGTGTTAGATGCCGCTTTAAAAGCATGTAAAACTGTGGGCAAAGGCTTATATGGCGTAGATGTTAAAGAACATCAAGGCAAAGCATATGTGCTTGAAGTAAATGACAATCCAAGTATTGATCACAAAGTAGAGGACGGATATTTGGGCGACGAGCTATACATGATCATTATGGATGAATTTAAACAACGCCTAGAAGCGCGAGGCCGTGGCTAATACATGAGCAACCTTGTTATTCGAAAAGCACTTAGCAGTGATTTAAACGCGCTAATTGATGTTGAAAACGCGTGCTTTAATAACGATAAATTGAGCCCGCGTAGTTTAAAGCGTTGGTTAAGTGCTAAGCACGGTATTTTGCTCGTTGCAGATAACGGCGAGCAAGTATGCGGCTATGGGCTGGTGTGGTGTCATAAAGGCACGCGTTTGGCGCGTTTATATTCGCTTGCTGTAAAACCAACAATGCAAAGTAAAGGCATTGCTAAAATGTTATTAGCTGCGCTTGAAAAACAAACAAGTGAGCGCGGGCGACTTTACTTACGATTAGAAGTAGCGGTAAATAACGAAAGTGCGATAGGGCTTTACAAAAGCTTAGGTTATAGAGTATTTGGCCAATATAGCGATTATTATGACGATCACAGTGATGCACTGCGAATGCAAAAAAATATTCGCAAAACGCGTGAGCTAAAAGTAGCGCGGTTAACGCCGTGGTATCAGCAAACTACCGAGTTTACTTGTGGGCCTGCTGCGTTATTAATGGCAATGGGGGCACTTGAGCCAACAACTGAGCTTAGCCAATCGCATGAGCTGGCACTTTGGCGTGAAGGCACCACCATTTTTATGACATCGGGTCATGGTGGTTGCCATCCGTTTGGTTTAGCGTTGGCGGCAAACAAACGCGGCTTTAAAAGCGAGGTAATGGTAAATACCACAGAGCCTTTGTTTTTAGATGGCGTACGCAATGAAAACAAAAAAGTGGTGCTTTCAACAGTACACCAACAATTTGTGGATGGTATAGCGCAGGCAAATATACCGCTTAGCTATAAAGATGTTGAGCTTGAGCATATTGAACAGTGGTTAAGTCAAGGCTTTAGTGTGCTGTTACTAATTAGCACCTACCGGTTTGATGGTAAAAAATCACCTCATTGGGTGTGCGTTACCCACCTTGATGAGCACTGCGTGTATGTTCATGACCCATTTTGCGAGCCAGGCAGTGACAAACAGCTCGCAATAGATTGCCAGTACGTGCCTATAGCGCGCAGTGATTTTAGTAAAATGTCAGCATTTGGTAGCCAACGTTTAAGAACCGCAGTGGCCATTGCTAATAATTAATGGGTTTAATGTAAAGAGTGACTTTTTTAGATTTAATTGATGTAGCCCCTTATTCGTGGGCGGCCATTGGTACCGCCGCTTTTTGCGGTGCCATAATTGGGTTAGAGCGCCAGTTACGCGGTAAACCTGTAGGTATTCGTACCTCAGCTTTAATAACACTGGGCACGTATTTGTTTTTATCGACCGCGTTTAACTTACAAGGGGATGTAATTGATCATTCGCGTGTAGTGGGGCAAATAATTACAGGCATTGGCTTTTTAGGCGCAGGCGTTATGCTTGCAAAAGACGGAGCCGTTGTAGGGGTTACCTCAGCTGCAACCATTTGGGTGCTTGCCTCAATTGGCGTAATGATAGCCACCGATAATCTAGCTGCTGCTATTAAACTTTCAGTGCTGGTGGTTGGTATTTTATACGGTGTAGATGTACTGGAGGCAAAATTTAAAAGCCTAAGCAAAGGGGTACACACTAAAGTAAAAAATTATCAAAAACGTTACTACCGAAAAGACTTTAACGACATAGAACGCCACTAATTTAGTGGCGTTTTGTTTTATTATTACTCAAATATACATTGTATTTTTAAAATTATAACTGGCCTATTATTCAGCGGATAACTTTTCGATTGAACTCTAATCATATGCGTGCTGTTAATTTACATATATCTAATCTAATATTAATAAATATATTTATGAACAAATAGTTAGTAATTTAAAAGGATTTTATGAACCGTCATTCATTCGATAAAACACAAGAGGTAAGAACAAAAGTTCTTCAAGGAATGAGTTTAATAATAGCGCTAGTTGCGCTTGTTGTAGCTTATGTAAATATAATTATTTCGAAGGTTTACATATTAGGAGCGATAGAAGTTTTACTCGCTGTGTTTTGTTTTTACACGTATTACAAAACATGTGTATCTGCCTCAAAGGTTTGGCATAGATGGGCGGTAGCCTATGCTTATTTCTTTGTTGTATTTTTAGCTGTTTATATTTTAAAAACAGATGAGGGTATAACGCATTGGATTTGTACATTTCCCATTTTGGCGTATTTGTTATTTGGTAAAAAACATGGGCTTATAAGTAGCTTTTGCTTACTGTTTGCGTCGGTAATTCCTTTATATTCTTTCCTCAGTTTAGGTGGTGCTAATAGTTTGCACTTAATTGTTAACTTAGGCCTTTCGTATATGACTATATGGACCGTTTCGCATATTTATGAAGCGATGAGATATTCTAACCAAGAAACAATTTTAAATTTGGCACTAAGAGATCCATTAACAAAAGCGTTTAATAGACGTGCATTACAAAGCCGCTTTAGTAAACAAACAATTATTGATGAGCCTTTATGCATAGCACTAATTGATATTGATTTTTTTAAAAAGGTGAACGATAAATATGGACACGACGCAGGTGATGCTGTTTTAACGCAACTAACTGAGTTATTTGTAGAAAAATTTAAAGAAGATAATGTATTTAGAATGGGCGGTGAGGAATTTGTAGTGGTTATAAACACTGATCAACAAGCCGCTTATGACTTAATAAATTGTTTAATTAAAACGGTTGAAAGTCATCATTTTACTTATGAGAAAAATAGTTTAAAAATTACAATAAGTATTGGTTTGGAGGAACTGGTTACAGATTCGTTTGTTGATTTATCTAAAATACTTAAAGCAGCTGACGGTTATTTATACATAGCAAAAGATAACGGAAGAAATTGTGCTGTTTGTAGTATAAATAATTCAATGTTAGGTAATTAAAAAGCTTATTTGTTAGCCAAATAGCTTTCTTCTTACTACTTTTCTGTACTCGCTTGGCGTTTGGCTTAGCACTCTTTTAAACACGCGAGTTAAGTGGCCTTGATCGTTATAGCCAACCTCAAGTGCCACTTCTTGTATTGTTAAATTAGACGACGCCAATAACTCTTTAGCACTTTCAACCCGTAATTGCTGCCAATATTCTATAGGGCTTTGATTAGTTGCAAGCTTAAAGCGTCGTGTAAATGTACGGTAGCTCAAACTAAATTGGGCGGCTACTTCTTGTAAGTTTAACTCGCTGGCTAAATTAGTTTTAAGCCAAAACTGAATTTGCGCTATGAGTTCATCTGGGTGGCGGTCAACCGCGCCTTCAAGGTAGCGCTGATCTTCGTAGGGTTTACGTACTTCGTGTGAAAAGTTACGTTCTACGTGCTGCGCAGCGGCTTTGCCGTAGTATTGGCTAATAATATGTACGATCACATCGGCAAGAGCATTTAAGCTTGCTACCGTATACATGCGCTCAGACTGGGTTATAAAAAAGTCGGGCTTTAAGCGCACTAACGGGTAGTCATGGCTAAATTGTTTTGCGTAATGCCAATGAGTTGTTGCAGGGTGCCCATCAAGTAAACCCGCTTCTGCAACTAGGCAATTACCCGTGCCTACACCAATTATATGGCTGCCAGTTTCAAAGCTTTCTTGGAGCCATTCAACCACTTCTTTATTAGTACGTACTACAGGGCGAGGATTTCGCCATATGCCGGGGACTATAATTAAATCGTTATACGGTGCGTTAGCAGTAGTGCAATCCGGGACTATAGCAAGGCCAGTACGGTTTTGTATTGGCTCATTACTTTTAGAAATTAAATTTATACTAAGCGGTCTAAAGTCAGTTTGGTCTAAGTGGCCTTTTGCGTAGGCTTCGCCGGCTCTTAGCATTTCAATAGGCAGTGTTAAACTGGTAATAAGTAAATGCGGATACACTGTGATTGCAATATTTAACGCAGGCTTTACTGATTTTTTATGCATATGAATGCTCCGACCAGTACTTTTTGGCCTTTAATGCTGAATATTTGGCTATTAAAGCATAAAGCGGTGTGGTTAATCCAATTAAACTGTTGGCTTCTCCCATAACACGTTTTAAAGGTTAATTATGACAGCATTACCCGTAATTGTAGGCATGGGTGGTATTAACGCCGCAGGCCGTACTTCTTTTCATCAAGGTTACCGCCGTATCGTGTTAGACGCATTAAACGCACAAGATCGTAGTGAAACATTTTTAGGCCTCGCCACATTAATGAACTTGGTATGCGTTGTTGATGGTCAATTACAAGACACAAACGGCAATAATGTTGAGCAAAGCGACATAGAAGCACGCTTTGGTGAGCAAATTATTGCTGGGACGCTTATTCGTAAAATTGAAAAAGAACATTTTGATGCAGATGCCACACCTTGGCAGCAAAAAATGACATTAAAGACATCTGATGAAAACGCGATTGTATTTGAAACTCGCGCACGCGATTTACCAAGTCCAGTACCTGCAAGTTGGAATGTACAAACGCTTGATGGCAAAAAAGTAAAAGTAACAATAGCTGCAGACTTAGACGTAAAGCTTGATTCTACACGTGATAACCCAATTAAATCGGCAGGGCAGTTTCCTACCGGGTTTGATCCATCAATTATGTATAACAGCCGTTATCAGCCACGCGGTTTGCAAGCCACCATATTTGCTGCAAACGATGCGATTAAATCAACAGGCCTTGACTGGCAACGCATAATGAATAGCGTAGAGCCAGATAAAATTGGTACCTATTCAGCCTCGGTTATTGGCCAAATGGACGACAAAGGGTTAGGTGGTTTAGTTAAAGCCCGTCAGCAGGGCGATCGTGTTAGTACAAAGCAATTAGCACTTGGCCTAAACACGATGTCGACTGATTTTATAAACGCCTACGTTACAGGTAATGTAGGTACTACGTTTTCTACCTCGGGTGCATGTGCCACATTTTTATATAACTTACGCGCTGCAGTAAACGATATTCAAGCAGGGCGCACCCGTGTTGCGGTGGTAGCAAGTGTTGAATGCGCTATTACGCCTGAAGTGGTAGAAGGCTTTGGTAATATGAGCGCCCTTGCAAATGTTGAAGGCCTGCGCCGTTTAGATAACTTAAGCAGTGAACAAGAGCCCGATTACCGTAAAAGCAGCCGCCCATTCGGCGAAAACTGTGGTTTTACATTAGGTGAAGGCGCACAAGTCACTATTTTAATGGATGATGCATTAGCACTTGAGCTTGGTGCAGATATTACGGGCTCAGTACCTGATGTATTTGTAAATGCCGATGGTATTAAAAAATCAATCACCTCACCGGGTCCAGGTAACTACATTACAATGGCCAAATCTGCAGCGCTTGCAACAAGCTTATTAGGTAAAGAGGCGTTACAAAAGCGTAGCTTTATTTTAGCGCATGGTTCTAGCACGCCGCAAAATAGAGTCACAGAGTCACTTATTTACCATAAAGTGGCACAAACGTTTGCCATTGATAGCTGGAAAGTGACGGCGCCAAAAGCTTATGTAGGGCATACAATTGCCCCCGCCAGTGGCGATCAGCTTGCTATTGCGCTGGGGGTATTTAGCCATAATATTATGCCGGGTATTACTACCATAGATAAAGTGGCCGACGATGTTTATGCAGATCACTTAGATATACGTAACAGCCATTACGATTGTGGCGACATGGACATCGCCTTTATAAACTCAAAAGGTTTTGGCGGTAATAACGCCACAGCTACAGTACTTAGCGCTAAAGTAACACTACAAATGCTTGCTAAGCGCCATGGTGAAAAAGCGATGAGTGATCACGCTGATAAAAATACATCCGTTGTTGCTTTGCAAAATACCTATAAAGCGCAAGCTGACCTTGGTAAGTACGAATTAGTATATCGTTTTGGTGATGGCGCCATTGACGATAACGACATTGTAATTGGCGAAGACGGAATAGAGCTTCCTGGTTTTGATAAAGCAATTTCGTTTAATACAACCCACTCCTATCAAGATATGTTTTAAGCACACATACTTGAAACCCAAGGCGCTTAATAAAGCGCCTTTTTTTATATTTATTAGCCTATAGTTAAATTTTGGTTAGTTATAAATATAAGCTTGCATCTTTTTATAATGTTTGTTTCTATAATAGCTACTTTGCGTTCTAGGATGGATAATCAAATGAAAAAACTCTCTATAGCTCTTTCTATATTACCTGCGTTAACTTGTGTGCCTGTAATGGCAGATTTTGTGCCAGCTGAAGTTGTTAAGGACAACTACAATAAACAAACAAATACATCTTCTCGTGTGTCACGCTTTGAAGGCTTAAATTTAAGTAGTTATGTTGTGAATGAAAGCGGTCAGGTTAGTGATATTGAAATTGTTGCATCTATTGGGCAAGACAAATACAAAAGAGAAGTTGTTGAGTATGTGTCAAAACTAAATTACAAGAGTGCTCAGGTCGATGGTAAAGCTGTGCCTAGTGCCAAGCTAATTACAGTGACTTCTCAAAACCTGCACTTGGGGTACACTAACGACAAAGCAACGCATGGCTTTTTTAATGATTATGAAACGGCAAGTAATCTAATTAATGAAAAAAAATTAGACGAAGCGCAAATTAAAATAATAGAGCTAGAACGCGACCATGCTAAAAATACTGTTGAAATAGTATTACTTTCATGGCTAAAAAGTCAGCATAGCTACTTTACCCAAGATTGGATTGGCTTTGATAAACATATTAATAATGCATTTTTATTTAGAGATAATTTACCAGATCAGATTAAAGTGCGAGTGGTAAAAAATGCTTTGCAATGGTTTATATCTAAACAGGACTACGTGCGCGCTTATGATGCAATTGATGCCCTAGGAAATATTAAAGCCTTTGTTTTTACAAATGAAAACAAGCAGCAGTTGCTAGCTCAAGTTAATGATATTTATAAAAATTCAGGCGATATAAACCAACAAATAGCTATTGAGACAGATCAAGCTGTTATGCCTTTACTGTCTAAAAGTGAGGTTGTGCTTGAGTCAACAATGCCACTTAGCAAGGTTCAACTGCGCTGTGAAAATAAAGTGGTAAATTACAACACAAGCGCTATTGATAAAATTGTCATTTCTAAAGATGATTTACGTTGCGGGTTATTAATTAAAAGTGCGCAAGCACAAACAGTAACGCTAAAACAAAGTGGTAATGCTTTTTTGTAAAGACCAAAAAATATTTTTATTTAAAACCCCATATATAACGATGGGGTTTTTACTTTTAAGCTATATTACTTCAATTTTTTTACATACCTGAGCGTTATAAAGTTAATAATAGCTAGCAAAATGGCTACTTCATATCGGTTATTTGCTACAGCAATACCAATTAATCCCATATTCCATATGCTCGCTGCTGTCGCAGTACCTGATGTCGACTGATTATTTTTCAAAATTGCACCACCGCCAATAAAACCAATGCCTGTTATTATTCCTTGTAGCATTTTAGATTGTGCTTCAGATGAGTCTAGTACCGACATGGCTATAAGTGCGTAGCCACACGATGCAACTGCAACTAACGGAAATGTTCTTAGTCCAGCGCCGTCTTTACTTCGCTCTCTATCGTAGGCCATTGGCAAGGCTAGGGCGTAGGCAATACCTAAATGAATTAAGTTATCTAAGATTTCATTCCACTGTAAATCAAATTCCATTGCGATTCTCTATTAAAAAACTTAACTTACAAAAGCAATTGCCACGCCAAGTATAAAAACATTTAAAATCAATGTATTGTTTTTTATTTTAGGTTTACCTAGATCATATTTAGTAAAATGTACACATTGGTTTATCACTTTTACTTAATGTATTTACAGGTGTATTTAAATTGGTTTTACAACTTTTTACAGTCTTAATTTTATAAACGTATAGTATAAATCCATGCTTTTAGAGGATGAAACTATGAAATTATTACTAACACTATTAATAAGTGTGTACTTAAGTGGTTGCACGGTGGCCGGAGTTTTAATAGATGGGCATGCTCAAAATAACGAAAAATTAAATCAAAATATGAATAGCAAAGCTCGTTCAGACCATTACAAAGATCCATTCAAACCCATTCCAAAAGATAGAGAAGGGTTTTCTTTTACAAAGTTAGGTTTAAAAATTGATTCTGCATTAGTCGACTTTGTCAGTGTGGAAAATAAGCAACAACGCCAAGTGTGTAGGAAGGTGAGTAAAAGTTTAAAAGAGTGTGTAGAACTAAATAAGCCAGAACTACACACTAACGAGGCTACGCAGTTAAAAACTGACTATGAAATAATAAGTGTTGGTCAATAAAACTACTTATAAAGAAGTAACTATGATCGTAACCTTCTTGCATTTCAAGCGTTAACGGGTAACTCTTATCGTGAGCGATAGCCACTAGGTTTTGTGGTTTAAGTTGCTCCTCTAAAAAGCCATCGGCATCACCCTGCGATACTAGCATAGGTAGGTAATCGTCCTGCTTTGCTAGTTTCATCAACTCACACGTATCGTATTGAGCCCAGAGCTCTTTGTCAGTGCCTAAATAACCGTTAAACGCTTTTGTGCCCCATGGGCAATTGATTGGGTTAACTATTGGGCTAAAAGCAGAGGTACTTACATAGGCTTGTGGGTTTTTAAGAGCAACCATTAAAGCACCGTGCCCACCCATAGAATGACCACTAATAGCTTTGGTACTTGTTACCGGAAAATGCTGTTCAATAAGTGCTGGTAGCTCATTAACGACATACTCGTACATATTAAAATGTGTATTGTAAGGTGCTTGAGTAGCATTAACATAAAAGCCAGCACCTTGAGCAAAGTCATAACTATCTTCATTGGGTACGTTATCGCCACGCGGGCTTGTATCCGGTGCCACTATTGCAATACCCAGCTCAGCAGCTTTTTTAAACGCGCCCGCTTTTTGCATAAAGTTTTCGTCGGTACAGGTTAAACCCGATAGCCAATAAAGCACAGGGACTTTGTTTGTTTCACTTGCACCTGGTGGTAAAAATACCGCAAAACGCATTGTGCAATGGGTACTTGTTGAAGCGTGAGTGTATTGCTTATGCCAACCACCGGCTACTTTTGTACTTGAGATATTCTCTAACATAAAAATCCTTAAAAGCCGCAAACGTTCAAGTTTTACGGCTTTATATCAAGTCGTTTACTAAGTGCTTATTAGTAATGAATTACTGTACGAATACTCTTGCCTTCGTGCATTAAATCAAATGCATCGTTAATTTCTTCAAGGCTCATTGTATGAGTAATAAAGTCGTTTAGTGCAAATTCGCCTGCCATGTAGCGCTCAACTATTTCAGGGAGTTGCGAGCGACCTTTAACGCCACCAAATGCGCTACCACGCCATACACGGCCGGTAACAAGCTGGAAAGGACGAGTTGAAATTTCTTGGCCAGCACCGGCTACACCAATAATTACCGATTCACCCCAGCCTTTATGGCAACATTCAAGGGCAGAGCGCATTACATCAACGTTACCAATACATTCAAATGAGTAATCAACGCCGCCGTCAGTCATTTCAACGATCACTTCTTGAATTGGCTTGTCGAAATCTTTAGGGTTTATTAAGTCGGTTGCGCCAAGCTTAGTAGCAAGGTCAAATTTACTGGTGTTAATGTCTACACCAATAATACGACTCGCGCCCGCCATTTTTGCACCAATAATGGCCGATAAACCAATGCCGCCAAGGCCGAATATCGCGACTGTATCGCCTTCTTTTACTTTAGCAGTGTTAGTTACAGCACCCATACCGGTTGTAACACCACACCCTAATAAACAAATTTCTTCTAAAGAGGCTTCTTTGTTTACTTTGGCGAGTGAAATTTCTGGAAGTACTGTGTACTCAGAAAATGTAGACGTACCCATATAGTGGTAAATTGGTTGGCCGTCTTTAAAAAAGCGCGTTGTGCCGTCTGGCATTAAACCTTTACCTTGTGTTTCGCGTACTGCTGAACACAAGTTAGTTTTGCCAGATGTACACATTTTACACTCACCACATTCAGCGGTATAAAGTGGAATAACATGATCCCCCACTTCAACACTTGTTACACCTTCGCCAACGGCATAAACAACGCCTGCGCCTTCGTGGCCTAAAATAGCTGGGAATATACCTTCTGGATCTTCACCTGATAACGTAAATGCATCGGTATGACAAACACCAGTAGCAGTAATTTTTACCATTACTTCGCCTTTTTTAGGCATCATTACATCAACTTCTTCAACGCTTAAAGGTTGGTTAGGGCCCCAAGCAATCGCCGCTTTTGATTTAATAAAATCAGACATGTGTTTATCCTTAGTAGTGTTATTTAATATCAATTGTAGACCCATTTTGTTTGGGTGATGGGACTATTGTATTTGTTTCTCATATAATGATAATCTCTTATTTATTAAAACACTTTTACAGTATGGTAATAATGGCGCGTTGGGATGGGATTGACGAATTTATAGCAGTCGGTGAGGAAGGAAGCTTCACTGCTGCAGCTAGGATATTGGGCCTTTCGGTTGCGCATATTAGCCGTCATGTAACAGCCCTTGAGCAACGTTTAAATACCCAGCTTTTAACGCGCACCACACGAAAAGTTGTTCTTACCAAAGAAGGTGAGGTTTTTTTACATCAAATAAAACACTTACAGCATGCAATGGACGATGCTACGCAGGGCCTTGCATCACATCAAACAACCCCTAAAGGAAAAATTAAACTAACAGCCCCGGTAATGTTCGGCGAAACCTTTATTATGCCTATTGTGCACAATTTTATGCACGATCACCCCGATGTTGAAGTTATTGCAAACCTAAGTAACGAACAAGAAGATTTACTTGAAGGCGGGTTTGATTTAGCAATAAGGTTAGGCCATTTAAAAGATTCGAGCTTAAAAGCGCGAAGGTTAAGTGATCGGCGCTTTATTATGTGTGCATCGCCTGCTTATTTAAGGCGCTTTGGTGAGCCACATACCTTAGGTGAGCTACATAACCACCAGTGTTTAGTAGGGAATAGTAGTTATTGGCGTGTAAACGAAAATGAGCGTGAAAAACACATTAAAATTGCTGGCAGATTAAATTGCAATAGTGGTTGGTCACTTGTTGATGGTGCTAAAAAAGGCTTAGGTATTGTGCAACTTCCTGATTACTACATAGATAATGAGCTTAATAGTGGTGAGTTAGTGCCTATTTTAACGTCTTACCAACCCAAGCAAGAAGGTGTGTGGGGGGTTTATCCACCACGTCAGTTTGTAGCTACCAATGTACGTGTATTACTAGACTATTTAGTTGCTGGCCTTAAAGAATAAATTGCACTAAATAAATTGCTGAAAAATCATCCAAGTCTCAGATTTATAAATTATTTCTTACATTTATGGTCATATTCAATTGTGCTAACTTCGTGCTACTATAGCCTCACACTTTTAGCATAAATGTTTTAAATTATATGTTTCAACCGGTTAGCTTATTTATAGGACTTAGATACAGCCGCTCCTCAAAAGGGAATGCGTTTATATCGTTTATTTCTTTTTTTTCTATTGCCGGTATTGCTATTGGTTTAATGGCTTTATTTACTGTAAGCAGTGTAATGAATGGTTTTGAGCATAGCTTAAAAACTAATATGCTTGGCCTTATTCCGCACATTGAAGTTAAATCTGATCAGCACACCCCAGAGCAAATAACGAGTTTAAAGGCAGCTCTCACTAAATCTTCATATGTGAAACATGTTAATTTGTATCGCCAAGGCGAAGCTATATTGCAAACCAATAAAGATCTTCACGGCGTATTACTGCAAGGTTTATATGACAATAACGGTGCGTTATACAAAGTTACTGAGAAAATAGTACAAGGCAATTGGCAAACAGTACTTAATAGTAATTATAACATTGCTATAAGCCGCTATTTGAGTCGGAAGTTAGGTGTCGGTTTAGGTGATAAACTTCGTGTGATCATGCCAAATGCATCTACTTATACTCCTTTGGGGCGTGTGCCTAGCCAGCGTTTATTTAAAGTTGCAGCAATATACGAAACGGGCTCTGAAATAGACATGGCACTCGCTTTCACAAGTGGGCCATCGCTTCAGCGTGTTTTAAAGTTAAATAAAAATGTTGCCCCAAATTTAAGTGTGTCACTTTTTGAACCCTTTGAATTGGACGAATTTACGGACGCAAGCCAACTTATATTAAAAGGTTACAACTATTCAGATTGGCGAAGCAGCCAGGGCACTTTATTTGCCGCAGTAGCAATGGAAAAGCGGATCATGTCTATGTTACTTGCACTTATTGTGCTGGTGGCTGTGTTTAATATTGTATCTGCCTTAACAATGATGGTGAGTGAAAAACAAGGGGAAGTTGCGATACTTCAAACACTTGGGCTTACACCATCGCAGGTGCAAAAAGTATTTATGGTTCAAGGTCTTTACAATGGCGTTATTGGAACATTAATCGGCGCTTTTTTTGGGGTGCTACTGAGTTTATACATAAATGAGCTTCTTGAATTAGTTGGCCTGAGTCTACTTGCTGGCATTGAACTACCTGTGAAATTTGATGTGCTTAGTTTAGTAATAATTGCGTTTGCCAGTATTGCTATGAGCTTTTTAGCTACCTTATATCCTGCGCGCAAAGCCGCAAAAGTAAAACCAGCAGAGGTGTTGCGTTATGAATAATTTAGTAATTAGTTGTGAAAATTTAAGCAAAGTATACCAAGATGGCAACAACCAAGTTGAAGTGCTAAAGGGCGTAGATTTAGCGCTACAGCAAGGTGAAATGCTTGCTATTGTAGGTAGTTCTGGTTCTGGTAAAAGTACGCTTTTGCATATACTCGGTACGCTTGATACTGCCACTGCAGGTATTGCGAAAATTAAAAATCAAGAAGTTGCTAAGTTATCTCGTACTGAACAAGCAGCTTTTAGAAACCAAAATTTAGGTTTTATTTATCAGTTTCACCATTTATTGATGGAGTTTAGTGCTGTAGAAAATGTAGCAATGCCTTTGTTAATAAAAGGCTTAACGGCAAAAGAAGCAAAAGTACAGGCGCTCGACATGCTTGAAAAAGTGGGCCTTGCACATCGAAGTGATCATAAACCTTCTGCTCTATCAGGAGGAGAACGTCAACGTGTTGCTATTGCCCGTGCTTTGGTTACGAAACCTTCGTTGGTTCTTGCTGATGAGCCAACAGGTAATTTAGACAAGCAAAATGCGATTAAAATTTATGATTTAATAAACGAGTTAAACCAGAGTTTAAACACGAGCTTTGTAGTGGTAACTCATGATTTAGAGCTTGCTGATAAGCTAGGTAAAATAGCTTACTTAGATGACGGTAAACTATCGGTAAAAGAGTCACAATATGTTGCTTAGTGCATTTTTAAGTAAACGTTTTAGAGCATACTCAGGTCATAAAGACGAAAAAAACGGGTTTGTTAGTTTTATAGCTAAAGCGTCTACTATAGGTATTTTATTGGGGGTCGCTGTTTTAATTGTTGCCCTTTCAGTAATTAACGGCTTTGAACAACAATTAGTCCATCGTTTACTAAGCGTAGTACCTCAGGTTGAATATGTTGCACCAAGCAGACCTATTGCTAATTGGCAGCTAAAAGTAGCTAATATAGAAAGTCAGCCGCACGTAACGGGAGCTGCCCCATTTATCGCGGTTAATGGTATGGCGCAGTATAAAAGCCAATTAAAAGCGGTCGAAATACGCGGTGTTAGCCCTTCTTATGAGGGCAATGTTTCTGCAGTTAACCAGTTTGGAACAGGTAAATTAGTAAGCCAATTATCCTCTGAAGAGGTTATTTTAGGCCAACAGATAGTAAAGCAACTTGACGCAAAAGTGGGCGACAATATTACTTTACTAATTCCTCAGGTTGGGCAAGCAGGTGGTCAGTTATTAGCACCTAAACGCGTTACCCTGAGCCTTGCAGGTGTTATTGAAATGGGCGGCCCAATTGATAGTACGGCTGCTTTTATACATTTAAGCAAAGCGCAGCAAACACTTGGCTACGACGAAACCCAAGTTACAGGTTTAAGGTTAAGTGTTGATGATGTGTTTTCAGCGCATCAAATAGCGCTTAATGTAGGGCAAACCATTAGCGATTATGTCTATATTTCTAGTTGGTTTAGAACACAAGGTAGCTTATATCAAGATATACAAATGGTTCGTACCATTGTTTATATTGTTGTGTTTTTAATTATTGCTGTTGCGAGTTTTAATATTGTGTCTTCTCTTGTCATGGAAGTGCGTGAAAAAGAAGGCAATATCGCAATTTTAAAAACAATGGGCGCTAAAGACAGCACTATTTTAGCAACCTTTGTAATGCAGGGATTAACGCAAGCGTTTGTGGGTGTCTTACTTGGCTCGTTCATTGGTGTTGTATTAGCATTAAACATAAGTGAATTATTTGCTTGGCTGAGCCAGCTAATGGGTGCTAATCCGCTTGAAGGGGTTTATTTTATAGAATTTTTACCTAGTAAGCTTGTGCTCGAAGACATCGGCATTACAGTAATTGCAACATTCGTACTTGCTATTTTTGCGACTATTTATCCCGCATGGCAGGCCACGCGAGTCGATCCGGCAAAGGTGCTGGGTAATTAACCTTACTAAAACAATAGGGGCGGGTTTGTAAAGCTGCTAAACTACGGGCTCAATTAATAGTGGGCGCTATTGCTCAGCTATACAACACCTTACTCAGGAAATTACTTTGACAAATAACGATATTTTACGCCGTCTTCGCTATACCTTTAATTTAACCGATACTGCCATGGTTGACATTTTTGCTGCGGCAGAGGCTACAGTAACAACAGAGCAAGTCATTGCGTGGTTAACAAAAGAGGGCGAGCAAGAGTTTGTTAAAATTTCAGACACTGAGTTTGCAACCTTCCTAAACGGGTTTATTAATACCAAACGAGTTAAACGCGAGGGTGTACAGCCAATACCAGAGAGTAAGCTCAATAATAATATTATCTTTATGAAGTTACGCATTGCTTTAAACATGAAGGCTGAAGATGTAATAGCCACGCTTGCATTGGTTGATTTTGATTTAAGCAAACACGAATTAAGTGCGTTTTCTCGTAAAGTAGACAACAAGCATTACCGAGTGTGTAACGATCAAATACTGCGTTTATTCTTAACAGGCGTTCAGCAGCAATACCGCCCTGAGTAATTACTAATAATTATTTTGGCTTAAAAACGTTGTAATAACCAACGTTTTTTAGACAGTCATCTTTAAGCGTTTACTAATATTGTAATTAATCAAACATAGCGATAATATTTAAATGCTAACTTTACTAGACCAATTTAAATGGCTTAAAAAGCAACCATCACATAAATACAAAAATAGCGGCTTTTAAGCACATTATTTCAAGCCAACGAAAGTATAAAAGGAATTTAAAATGCAATTAATACCCGCAACATTTTATTTTCCGCCTGACAAAGAAAAAGATTTTCAGTATCAACTTAATAAAAGCACCGTTCACTTTGCTAATATAGCCTTGTATTTAGCTGCTTTATTTTTAACGATTTTGGTTATTCTTTCGTGGTTGAATGATGAACAATCTATATCCTCTGTCATTAATGTTTTAAGACTATCGATGGTTTGTTTGTCGTTTGTATTGGTTTATGTAAACAATAAATTAAAGGCAAAATACTTACATTATCGTTGTTTTGCTTTTGGCGTTTTATTTTGTATTTTATTTGGGTATTTATTTTGGTCCTTTGTCGGATTATATGGTTATTTAAACGAGGGAGGGCCAATGCTTGTAGTGGCTTCCTTTTCTGCAATACCCATGCTTCATTTAGGCCATAAACTTATTTTATGGACAATTACGGGGTTAAGCCTTCTAAGTGTTCATTTGTTTTCATCCACGCCAATAATATGGAGCCTTTACTTTTATATTAGCATTGTGATTGTAATGGCTTGTATTCAATATCAACTGGATATACTTTTACGTAAACAATATGAAGCTGAGCTTGTTGAAACACAAAAAGCAAACATTGATCAACTAACGGGGTTATATAATAGACACAGTTTTGACTCAGAATGTAAACGCTTAATGGATCAAATAAAGCCATCTCAGTCGCTAGCGCTTGCTATGGTTGATATCGATGACTTTAAAAAATATAACGATAATTACGGGCATTTAGATGGCGATAACATACTCATTGATGTTGCGAGCCGATTAAAAAAACTCCAGGCAGATATCGTTGTTAGATTTGGCGGCGAAGAGTTCATTTTAGTTAAAATTTTAGATCAAAATAATTTAAACTGGCTTGATGATTTACCCAATCGTTTTGCTACAGATACGATAAGTCACGAATACTCAACATTTAAACGTGTAACTGTTTCTGCTGGCGTTGTTGTAGCTGATTTTTCCGCCCTTTGTCCAGACATGAAAGCATTGCTATCTGCAGCCGATAAAGCGATGTACAAAGCAAAAAATACAGGTAAAAATAAAGTAATTAAAGATTACATATAAAAATGGCCCAACATTTATATTGTGTCATGCTGGGCAAGTTTACATTATGAAAATAATTTACTTGATAATACTTCTTGCATTTGTTCTCGCATTTTGAACTTTTGTAGTTTGCCTGTCACTGTCATTGGGTAACTTTCTACAAAGCGAATATAGCGAGGCATTTTAAAGTAGGCTAGTTTGTCTTGTAAAAAAGCACGAATCGCTTGCTCATCGAGTGTTGTATCTTCTTTTGGTTGGATCCACGCACACACTTCTTCACCGTATTTTTCATCGCTGATACCAAATACAGCGGCGTCTTGTATGCCTGGATAAGTATAAAGCACCTCTTCAATTTCTCGAGGGTAAACGTTTTCACCACCACGGATAATCATGTCTTTAATTCGCCCAACAATACTCACAAATCCTTCGCTATCCATAACACCTAAATCGCCTGAATGAAGCCAGCCGTCACTATCTATTGTGGCTTTTGTTTTTTCTTCGTCATTCCAATAGCAGCGCATTATTCCTACGCCTTTGGAGCATACTTCACCGGGTAAACCTATTTTTTGAATGTTACCCAGTTCATCAATAATTTTAACCTCAGTATGTGCAAGGGCGCGGCCAACGGTTGTTACTTGGCGCTCTATTGATGAATCAGTTTCGGTTATATTATTGATTGGGCTGCATTCAGTTTGCCCATAGGCAATTAAAACCTGATGCATATTCATTTGTGTTTGAACTTTGCGCATGACTTGTTCTGGACAAGTAGAGCCTGCCATAACGCCAGTTCTGAGTGACCTTAAGTCATATTCACTAAAGGTACTGAGCTCAAGTTGACTAATGAACATAGTGGGAACACCGTGCAATGCTGTACAGCCTTCTTGTTCAATTACATCAAGCGTTGTTTTGGCGTCAAACGAATCACTCGGATAAATGGCTGCGGCGCCTTTTGTAACGCATAACAGACTACCTAAAACCATACCAAAGCAATGATATAAAGGAACTGGAATACAAAGCTTGTCGTGCTCAGTAAAGTGCATAGAGTCGCTAACAAAAAGCGCGTTATTTAATATGTTTTTATGGGTGAGTGTAGCGCCTTTTGGGTTACCTGTTGTGCCTGAGGTAAATTGTATATTTATGTCCTGTTCGGCATTTAAATTTGTAGCAATAGCATTAAGTTCAAGCTCATGAGCTGGCGTTGCCATACGCATAATATCGGAAAACGAAAACATGCCAGCGCTTACATTATCACCAATACGAATTACATTCTTAAGATTGGGCAGAGCTTTAGCTGAAAGCTTGCCACTGTCACAATGTTTAAGTTCTGGCGCTAGACTATTTAGCATTTCTATATAGTTGCTGCCTTTAAATTGTGAAGCGGTAATGAGTGTTGAACATTCAACGCTATTTAATGCATATTGAAGCTCATTTGGCCGATAGGCTGGGTTAATGCAAACCATAATGGCACCAATCTTTGCGGTAGCGAATTGAGTTAAGCACCACTGTATATTATTAGGTGACCATATTCCGACCCGATCGCCTGGCTTAACACCGATGGCTAATAGCCCCATTGCGAGTTGATTCACTTCTTTTTGAAATTCTTTGTAGGTTAAACGAATGTTTTGATGATTGACCACTACCGCAAGCGAGTTAGGGTTTTTGTCGACAATGAGGTCGAAGTAAGCACCAATGGTTTTATTGGTTAAAGGTGTATTTTGTGAGCCTTTAAAATAGCTTTTGGACAACGGTAGTGAATTTATTACTTCTACTTCTTTAACCGTTTTATGTAGTGTGTGCATGTTTTTCTCCGTGT
The DNA here is from genome assembly GCF_046535955.1 of Pseudoalteromonas sp. SIMBA_162. Classification (NCBI taxonomy): domain Bacteria; kingdom Pseudomonadati; phylum Pseudomonadota; class Gammaproteobacteria; order Alteromonadales; family Pseudoalteromonadaceae; genus Pseudoalteromonas; species Pseudoalteromonas sp. SIMBA_162. Next base: position 306,790 of record NZ_JAWJBQ010000001.1, read on the forward strand.
CGATGTGTGTGTATTACATAAACTAGGAACTAAATAAACACACATTGTCGACAAAAAGAAGGGTGGTTAGACTAATGTATTATAAGTAAAGATATAGCCAGTAAAATAGTAGCAATAAAAAACGCGCCATATTGGCGCGTTCATAATTTAAAAAACTTTAAACGTTTTAAATTAAATTTCGTCACTACGATACGTTTTTTTCATTATGTATACGTAGGCGTTCACAAATGCATTTTCTTGGTACTTTTTAAGGCCTGTTTCCTCAAATGCTATTGGGATAGGGTTACGCTTAACTTGCTCTTTAATCTCTGTAGTTGAGAATACGCGAACATCAAGGTTTTCAATGAGCTGGATGGCGGTTTCCATTTTAAAACCTTTCGCACTGCCGGCAAATTTACCTTTTGGTTGGCGTTCGCGAATGGCAACAGAGTCAATTTGGTAATCTTGCATTAGCTTTGCAAAATCAAATTGAAATTTGCGCATTATTTCAGTGTCGTTACCATTACCTAAAGTAAAACGTGTTTGACGCACATCGCGAATATCAAAAACGTCGTTATCTTTACTTAAAATACAAAGTAGTACGTCACTACCGGTAATTTCTACACCACATGTTCTCATTGCTGTTCTCTAATAAAACTTAATTATTGCGTATTATACGCAACATCGAATAAATTGCGAGAATAAGCAATAAGGTGAATTCTTACTATGCATTTCTCAAAATTGTCATCGTTTTTAACTATATTTACAAACTTACGCAAAATAACATTGATTACAGCGCCTTTAAACTTGTAATTGTTTCGCGCTCACGCGACAATATATTTTTGTAGTTGAGCAGACTCAGCATCTACATCAGCCTGTTAGGCGAAAAATAGTCAATGCTTATTCGTAAGAGCGTTGTCGAGTCATTCTCATTTAATTTTATTTAAAATACACGTGATACATTGTAGGTGTCACCACTGTATGTAAGGATTTATAATGCCAGTTATTACCCTTCCTGACGGCAGTCAGCGTAGTTTTGAAAACCCTGTAAGTACCCTTGATGTTGCAAACGATATTGGTCCAGGCCTAGCCAAAGCAACCATTGCTGGTCGTGTTAATGGCGACCGTGTTGATGCATGTGACCTAATTAATGATGATGCACGCCTTGAGATCATCACAGCAAAAGATGAAGACGGACTTGAGATTATTCGTCACTCGTGTGCTCACTTAATAGGTCATGCGGTTAAGCAACTTTTCCCTGAAGCAAAAATGGCTATTGGTCCAACTATTGATAACGGCTTTTACTACGATATCGATTTAGATCATTCTTTGTCACAAGATGACTTAGATGCCATTGAAAAGCGTATGCTGCAACTTGCAAAAACAAACTATGACGTAGTGAAAAAAACAGTAAGCTGGCAAGAAGCTCGCGATACGTTTGAAGCGCGTGGCGAAACATACAAAATTGAAATTTTGGACGAGAACATTGCAAAAGATGATCGCCCAGGATTATACCACCACGAAGAATACGTAGACATGTGTCGTGGTCCTCATGTACCTAACATGAAATTCTGCCAAAACTTTAAAATAATGAAGGTAGCAGGTGCATACTGGCGTGGTGATTCTGAAAACAAAATGCTACAACGTATTTATGGCACAGCGTGGGGCGATAAAAAGCAACTTAAAGCGTACTTAAAGCGTTTAGAAGAAGCTGAAAAACGCGATCACCGTCGTATTGGTAAAGCACTTGATTTGTGGCATTGGCAAGAAGAAGCGCCAGGCATGGTATTTTGGCACAACGATGGTTGGAGCATTTACCGCGAACTTGAAGAGTTTGTTCGTGAAAAACTACGTGAATACAGCTACGAAGAAGTAAAAGGTCCAATGATGATGGACCGTTCTTTGTGGGAAAAATCTGGTCACTGGGAAAAATATTCAGACGCCATGTTTACCACAGAGTCTGAAAAACGTGAATACGCTATAAAACCAATGAACTGCCCGGGTCACGTGCAAATTTTTAACCAAGGTTTAAAATCGTACCGTGATTTACCACTGCGTATGGCCGAGTTTGGTTGTTGTCACCGTAACGAACCATCAGGCGCTTTACACGGCTTAATGCGTGTACGTGGCTTTACACAAGATGATGCTCACGTGTTCTGTACAGAAGAGCAAGTAATGGACGAAGTTTCAGCGTGTATTAAGATGGTTTATGATACCTATGAGACATTCGGTTTTGACAAAATTGTAGTTAAGCTTTCTACGCGTCCTGAAAAACGTATTGGTGACGATGAAATTTGGGACAAAGCAGAGGTTGCATTAGCTGATGCACTTAAGGCAAACGACATTGAATTTGATTACCTACCAGGTGAAGGTGCCTTTTACGGACCTAAAATTGAATTTACTTTGTACGATTGTTTAGACAGAGCGTGGCAATGTGGTACAGTGCAACTAGATTTTGCACTTCCGGGTCGTTTAGGCGCTACTTATGTAGCAGAAAACAACGAACGACGCACTCCAGTTATGATACACCGTGCTATTTTAGGCTCAATTGAGCGCTTTATCGGTATTTTAACTGAAGAATACGCTGGTTTGTTCCCAACGTGGCTTGCTCCAAAGCAAGTGGTAATTATGAATATTACCGATAAACAAGCAGATTACGTGCACGAAATTGTACAAAAATTAAATAAACTTGGAATTAGAGCCGCTGCTGACTTGAGAAATGAGAAGATTGGCTTTAAAATCCGTGAGCATACATTAAAGCGTATACCTTACTTACTGGTTGTTGGCGACAAAGAAGTTGAACAACAAGAAGTAGCGGTTCGTACGCGAACAGGTGAAGACCTGGGTAAATTTAATGTCGATGACTTTGTAGCTAAAATAAGCGAAGAGATTAAAAATCGACAGTAAAAATCGAGCGTGTAGGGCTGTAACTAAAAGTCATCTACACGCTTATATTATTGATATTCTTGGAGGAACGTACCATTAGAGGCGGCAAGAAAGGGCAACAAACAGCTCAAAAAAATCGTATTAACGAAGAAATTACAGCTCAAGAAGTTCGTTTAATCGACATCGACGGCGAACAAGCTGGCATTCAGTCATTAAAAGACGCACAAGCTATGGCTGATGCAGCGGGTGTTGATCTTGTAGAGATTAGCCCAAACGCTGAGCCGCCTGTTTGTAAGGTTATGGACTACGGTAAGTTCATCTTTGAAAAAAGCAAAGAACTGAAAGAGCAGAAGAAGAAGCAAAAGCAAATCCAGATTAAAGAAATCAAATTCCGTCCTGGTACGGATGAAGGTGATTATCAGGTTAAGCTTCGCAACTTACGTAAGTTCTTAGAAGCTGGCGATAAAGCTAAAATTACCATCCGCTTCCGTGGCCGTGAAATGGCTCACCAAGAAATTGGCATCGAACTATTAAACCGCGTTAAAGGCGATTTAGAAGATTTAGCAGTTGTTGAGTCTTTCCCAAATCGCGTTGAAGGCCGTCAAATGGTTATGATGATGGCACCTATTGCTAAAAAGTAATTTTTAAGTAATAATGCGCACCGAATTTAGCTCAGGTCTGCAAGCAATATGCAAATATTCACCTGAGTTAACCGGTTTTAAAGTAAAGTTGCAACATTTTATGTTGGGCTTTCACCGGAACATGGCAGTAAGTTAGGCCTAAAAGTGGAGCTATAGAAATATACCTCACGCCTGCTTACTAATTTAAAGGCAATACAATTGGAGTTATTGCAATGGCTTATAAGCTAAAAAGTCACAGTGGCGCTGCTAAGCGTTTCAAAAAGACTGCTTCTGGCGGTTTCAAGCGTAAACAAGCGCATCTTCGTCATATTCTGACTAAGAAAACTTCTAAGCGTAAGTTACACCTACGTCCTAAGATGATGGTTCATAAAAATGACCATGGTCTAGTTTCACGTATGTTACCGTTCGCTTAATAGGGGTTTTTAGAAATGGCAAGAGTTAAACGCGGCGTTGTCGCACGTGCACGTCACAAAAAAGTTTTAAAACAAGCAAAAGGTTACTACGGAGCACGTTCACGTGTTTACCGCGTAGCTTTCCAGGCTGTTACTAAAGCGGGTCAATACGCTTACCGTGACCGTCGTGCGAAGAAACGTACTTTCCGTCAATTATGGATTGCACGTATCAATGCTGCTTCACGTCAAAATGGTCTGTCTTACAGCCGTTTTATCAATGGTCTTAAAAAGACTTCTGTAGAAATCGATCGTAAGATCCTTGCAGATATCGCTGTTTACGACCAAGTTGCATTCGCAGCGCTTGTAGAAAAAGCTAAAGAAGGCCTAGCCGCTTAAGCTTTTTTATAAGAACTGAAAAGGAGCCCATTGGCTCCTTTTTTTGTGCCTAAAATTTGCTATGAAAACCCCACCACATAAAAGTTATTCTAAGTTCCCGAGTAAGATAAGCTGTTATTAATTTAAAGACCCAGCTGTATTTAATTGGATGCTAATTGTGCTGAAATACTAATAAAGCATTTTTGATCCATTATTAACTTACCTTAGGCTGTGTTTTTTGTTGAACTACCGCAGTTTTTTCGTAACGATCAGTTAAGTTGTTATAATTTGGCCATTAAAGCGTTTTTTTGAGAATAATATGTTAGCCAGCTTACTCTTTTTATCTGCAAGTATGACTTACGACAGCCATTTACCACCTTTGCTACCTTGGCAAGGACAAAGCTTATCGCTGATACAACAGGCAGGTCCTCTGACAACGGATTTTGAACTTTCAGATGGTTATATATCTCCTGACTACAAAAACACAATGGCTTTTGTAGAGCGTTTAGTTGCTGCAAACCCAACTCAATTCAAATCGCAAATAATTGGTTATAGTAATAGTAAGCGCGCTATTAAAATGGTTGTAGCGAGTGAGCAAGGTTTTTTTGATGCAGATCAGCTTGCTAATAGCACCAAGCCTACAGTGCTTGTTCAAGCGGGAATTCATGCTGGCGAGATTGACGGTAAAGACGCCATGTTTATGTTGTTACGCGATATAGCGACAGGCAAACGCAGGGATATTTTAAAGAAAGTAAATATTTTGTTTATCCCAATTTTAAACGTTGACGGACATGAAAGAAGCGGCCACTTCAACCGTATTAATCAACGCGGCCCAAGTAAAATGGGTTTTAGAACTAATGCAAATAATTTAAATTTAAACCGTGACTTTACAAAACTTGATACACCCGAAGTTAAAAGTGTTTTGAAGGTTATTAATTACTATAACCCAAATCTGTATGTTGATGTGCACGTTACTGACGGTGCAGATTATCAATACGATGTCACCTATGGGTATAACCCGGTTTTTGCGAGCGAATCACCTGCTATATCAGCTGCGCTAGACCAATACTTCAAACCTGTAATAGATGAAAAGTTAGCATCGCAAGGCCATATACCTGGACCACTTGTATTTGTTATGAATAAGCGAAACTTTAAAGAAGGGCTTGCAGGTTGGGTTGCTACACCACGGTTTTCAAATGGTTGGGGCGACTTAAAGTCTTTACCTACAATTTTAGTCGAAAACCATTCCCTGAAACCCTATAAGCAACGTGTATTAGGAACTTATGTATTTATTGATGGTGCAATTGATGCCTTATCAAATCACAGCCATGAACTAGCTAATGCAGTAAAAAAAGAACAGGCATTTGTGCCAAAAGAGCTTATTGTTCAACGAGGGTATAGTAAAACTCCTGTTGAAATTGAATTCAAAGGTATTCGTTATACCTCAAAAATGAGTACGTTATCAGGTCAAACAGAAGTTCAATATATTGGCGAGAAAGAAGACTATACAAACCTCCCTGTATATTGGCAAAAAGACGTACAAAAGCGTGTTGAAGTGCCTAAGGCATTTTTTATACCACCTGTTTACACGGATTTAATTGAAAAGTTATCGCTTCATGGTGTGTCTGTGAACAAATTAGTTGGTGAAAATACACAACCATTAAAACAGGCCAAAATAGATAAGTACTCTTTTGCTAAGTCACCGTTTGAAGGACGATTTAGAGTAACGGCTATTTTTGATTATAAGCCTGCTATTAATGTAAATTTAGACGGTTGGTTTGAAGTGACAACTCAACAAAAGGCAGGGGAATTAGCTGTTCATTTGCTGCACCCAGAGGCACCGGATTCATTTTTTGCATGGGGTGAGTTTAATACTGTTTTTCAACGAACAGAATACATGGAAAACTACGCGCTAATCCCGTTTGCCCGTCAAATGCTAAAAGATAATCCAAAACTTGCATTAGCATTTGATAAAAAGCTAAAAAATGATAAGTCATTCGCTAATGATCCTGATGCTCGCTTAAACTGGCTGTATGAGCATAGCCCGTTTTATGACCAAGCTTATTTAAAGTATCCAATACTTATGTCGTTTGAAGAAGAAATAGCAATACCAGAACAAAAAGATAAAGAAATATAGCGATGAAAGTTATAACAATACCAGTGACACCTTTTGCACAAAATTGCAGAATAATAGCTTGCGAAAGTACTCAAGAAGCAATCGTTGTTGACCCCGGTGGTGACAGCGATAAGATAATAGCTACTTTAACGAGTAATAGTTTAACCTTAAAAGCTGTTTGGTTAACCCATGGGCACTTAGACCATGTTGGTGCAGCTGACGTGCTTCGTAGGCAGTTTGATATTAAAATTATTGGCCCGCACAAGGATGAACGTTTTTGGTTTGATAGTTTACCAATGCAAGCTCAAATGTTCGGTTTTCCACCCATTGATCCTTTTTACCCAGATGCGTGGCTATCGCATGGTGATACTTTGAGCCTAGGTAAATTAAAATTCGATGTAATGCATTGCCCAGGTCATACGCCAGGACATATTGTATTTTATGAACACAATAATAAATGTGTAATTGTTGGTGACGTTATATTTAAAGGCTCTGTGGGTCGTACGGACTTTCCACAAGGCAATAGTCAACAACTTATAGAATCCATTAAGGCTAATATATTTACCTTGCCGGCGCAGACCGCGATTTTGTCGGGGCATGGCAGTGAAACAACGGTAGAGCATGAAATTAAAACGAACCCTTTTATGAGTGGGCAGTACGGATAGTGAGTTAAATGTATTAATTATGAGTAATTTATACATAGAAAAACTAAAAATAAGCAGACTGTTTTTAAAAATGGTTGTATAATTTAACCAGTTTATTTGATAAATAAGAAATAAAATGTCTCTAAATCACGTAGATCGCCAAATTTTGGCACTTTTGCAGCAAGACGCAAGTCTATCAACTGCTGAAATAGCCGACAAAGTAGGCTTATCTCAATCACCTTGTTGGCGTCGAATTGCTAAACTTGAACAAGACGGCTATATAAAAAGCAAAGTGGCATTGTTAGATGAAAAGAAACTAGGCTTTGATATGCTGGTATACGCACATGTGCGTTTATCTAACCATGGAAAAAAAAATCTGGCTGAGTTTGAAAAACTGATCATGAGTTATGATGAAGTTACTGAGTGTTATACAATGGCTGGTACCATGGATTTTATGTTACGTATAATCTCGCAAGGTATAGAGGGTTACGAACATTTTGTTAGAGATAACTTATTAAGTTTAGAATATGTACAAGAAGTGCATTCAAACGTAACAATGACATGTGTAAAACGAAGCACATCTCTTCCTTTGTAAACGGATAACTTTTTAGAACTATTTAGTTTAAAAGACAATGTAATTGTTAAATGAGCGCTAATTTGCTAGAATTTAGCGCTTTTTTTATACCCAAAACACACCTGAGGATCTCAATGTTTAACTTACTCAGTAGGGCGCCAAGCTCTGCTAAAAACGATATTCTATCTGGTTTAACTGTGGCGTTAGCCTTAGTGCCAGAAGCTGTTGCGTTTGCCTTTGTTGCAAATGTAGAACCTTTAGTTGGTCTATATGCCGCGTTTATCGTAGGTTTAATCACGGCTATATTTGGCGGTCGCCCTGGTATGATTTCAGGTGCTACCGGTGCATTAGCAGTTGTTATGGTAAGTTTAGTACTTGATCATGGTGTTGAGTATCTCTTTGCAACCGTTCTGTTGATGGGTATTTTGCAAATACTCGCGGGAATATTCAAGCTCGGTAAGTTTATACGTATGGTTCCGCATCCTGTAATGCTAGGGTTTGTAAACGGCTTAGCTATTGTTATATTTTTAGCCCAGTTAGGTCAGTTTAAAGTACCTGACGGTATGGGCGGTCAGCAATGGATGACGGGTGAACCATTGTTTATTATGCTAGGGCTAGTCGCGCTAACTATGGGGATTATTCATTTCCTTCCTAAGTTAACAACGGCTATTCCTTCATCTTTAGTTGCGATTGTGACGGTTACAGGCTTAGTGATTGGTTTAGACCTTGAAGCACATACCGTATTAGATTTTTTAAAAGGGATGACAGGTGATGAAGCAGCAACAATCGCAGGTGGGTTGCCAGAGTTTCATATTCCTATGGTGCCATTTAATTTAGATACACTGCAAATTATCTTCCCTTACGCACTGATACTTGCTGCTATCGGCCTAATAGAATCATTATTAACGCTTAGCTTAATTGATGAAATTACTGAAACGCGTGGCCACAGTAACAAAGAGTGTATTGGCCAAGGCGCTGCAAATATAACGTGTGGTTTTTTTGGTGCAATGGGTGGTTGTGCAATGATTGGCCAATCAATGATTAATATTAATTCTGGCGGTCGTTCACGTTTATCAGGTATAAGTGCAGCATTAATGTTGCTCGCATTTATCATTTTTGCCTCAAGTTTAATTGAAATGATCCCACTTGCCGCACTTGTTGGGGTTATGTTTATGGTTGTGCTTGGTACATTTGAATGGGCAAGTTTTAAAATGATGAAGCGCGTTCCATTGTCAGATGCCTTTGTAATCGTGTTGGTTTCAGGTGTAACGGTGATTACCGATTTAGCGATTGCAGTGTGTGTAGGTGTCATCGTGTCTGCACTTGTTTTTGCATGGCAACATGCTAAGCATATTTACACAACTAACTACATTGATGAAGAAGGCTCAAAAGTATATGAGTTACATGGGCCATTATTTTTTGGTTCAGTTAAAAACTTTTCTGAATTATTTGATGTTAAAAATGACCCAGAGAACGTTATTGTAGAGTTTAAACATAGCCGTGTATCAGATCACAGTGCAATAGAGGCTATTGACGCATTAGCTGATAAATATACTAAAGCAGGTAAACAGCTTCATTTGCGTCATTTAAGTAAAGACTGTACTCAGTTACTGCACAAAGCGCGTGATTTAGTTGAAGTAAATGTAATAGAGGATCCAACTTATAAAGTTGCGTCAGATAAACTTGCTTAAACAATAATTATCAACGTGTTAATGAAAGCGAAAGGGTAATACCTTTCGCTTTTTTATTGCGCGTAAGTTAAGTTTGCGTTGATTGTATTAAAAACTAAGATAGGCGGTAGTGCTAAACAGCCTCGTAAATCTATATAATAGGCGATGATATGAATTAGTTTATTTATAAAATTAATTAGTTATTAATAAATACAAGCTAAGAATAGATTTTAAAGTAGTTACTATTTTGGAGACAGTGTAAATTTTGAATTGGCAATCTTTAATTGATAACCGTCAGCGCTTTTTTTGGCTTTTGCAGATTGCAGGCTGGATAGGGTATGCGCTTGTCAATTACATTGGTTCTAAAGTATTTGAAATGCGTGATATTTACGTATTCGTTATATTATTAAATGCTTATGCTGGCTGTCTTATGACAGTACCTCTTCGCTATATTTACCGTACAGTTTGGAATGCTTCACCTATAGTGCTGATGTTAGTGGTGTTTGGTTCATCTTATGTAACGGGTACATTATGGGCTGTTGTACAAAAATTTAATCTATGGGAAATATATCGCCATGGTTACAGGCCAGAAGAGTGGTTTTATTACCTGCAACAAGGATTGGATTCTGTTTACATTATTTTGTGTTGGAGTGGTTTGTACTTTGGCGTTAAATATTATCAGCTATTGCAAAGTGAACGTCAAAAAGCATTAAAAGCCACTACAATGGCCCACGAAGCCCAATTAAAAATGCTTAGGTATCAGCTTAACCCGCATTTTTTATTTAATACGCTAAATGCAATTTCAACATTAGTTTTGGTAAAAGAAAATAAAGATGCTAACTTAATGGTCTCTAAATTGAGTGACTTTTTAAGATACACATTAAATACCGATCCCATAAAAAAAGTACCACTTGAGCAAGAGTTACATGCATTAAAGCTATACCTTGATATTGAGAGAGTACGTTTTGATGAACGTTTAAAGGTAAACATAGACGTAAGTGAACAAGCAAAACAAGCGCTTGTGCCTAGTCTTATATTGCAACCTATTATTGAGAACGCAATTAAATATGCGATTGCCCACTTATCTGAAGGTGGTGTAATTGATATCAAAGCCCAAGTGTTTGCTAACGAATTACTCCTTGAAGTGGGAGATAACGGGCCTGGCACAGAATTAGAAAATGGCAAGCTTGTTAACGCACAAGGTGTTGGCATTGCAAATACCAAAGATAGATTAAAAACGCTCTACGAAAATAATTATTCGTTTGTATTATCACATAATACGCCAAGTGGATTAAAAGTTAATCTGCGAGTGCCGTTTGAGAAGGCTGTGAAGAAATGATGAAAATCAGAACGCTTATTGTTGATGATGAACCATTAGCGCGCAAAGGTTTAGATGTAAGACTTTCAGAATTTGATGATATTGAAGTTATTAAATTATGCAGTTCAGGTGCAGATGCAATACAGACGTGTAAAAACGAAAAAATAGATTTAGTATTTTTAGATATTCAAATGCCAGGCATGAATGGTTTTGAAGTTGCTCGCGCGTTAAGTGAAAGCACTAAAGTACTACCTGCAATCGTGTTTGTTACCGCATTTGATCAATTTGCAGTAAAAGCATTTGAAATTCATGCATTGGATTACATTTTAAAACCCGTTGATGATAACAGACTAAAACAGGCGGTAGAAAAAGTGCATACCTATTTAAAAACGCAACAAGACAACGCCCATAAGAAAAAACTCGCGAGTTTTGTAGCTGGCATTACCGGAAATAACTGTGAAGAAATTCTCAAAAAGCTGGCAACCGGTGATACTTTAGCTGATAAACGTTACCCAGAGTCGTTGGCAGTAAAAGAGCAGGGCGAAATTATTCGTGTTCCAGCAGCAACCATTCAATGGGTAGATGCAGCAGGTGATTATATGTGTTTACATTGCCAAGATGGACAAACACATATATTACGTAAAACAATGAAAGAACTTGAGCAAGAGCTCGACCCTCATTTATTTGTTAGGGTTCATCGCAGCGCAATTGTAAATACAAAACAAATCAGTAAATTAGTAACACAGGTTAGTGGCGAGTATTTACTTGTTTTAGAAAATGGACAAGAGTTAAAAGTAAGCCGAAGTTACCGAGATAAAGTAAAAGCAGCATTAGCGAGCTAAAATTATAGTTAGAAATAAAAAATGCGAGCTAAGCTCGCATTTTTTTTAAAGCGTTAATTACTCAACAGTAACAATTTTCATTGTATTTGTTGCGCCAACCGTTTCCATTGAATCACCATGCGTTAAAATCACAGTATCACCTGACGCTAATGATCCTTGGGCAACAAGCGTATCTAAAGCTGCTTTAACCATTGCATCTTTTTCTGTTTGTGTTGAATCAAAAAACACAGGGTAAACACCACGATAAAGTGCGGTTTGACCAAGCGTACTAGCATGACGAGATAGTGAGTAGATTGGTAAACCCGAACTAATACGTGACATTAATTTTGCTGTGCTACCTGATTCAGTAAGCGTTACAATAGCTTTAACAGAGTCTAAATGGTTTGCCGCATACATAGCTGACAAAGCAATTGATTCTGCATTATTAGAAAAACGGCTGTCTAAACGGTGCTTAGATACGTGTGTTTCTTTTTGTGACTCAGCACCTAAACAAACTCGCGCCATAGTCGCTACAGTTTCTTCAGGGTAATCACCCGCTGCGGTTTCTGCAGAAAGCATTACAGCGTCGGTTCCATCAAGCACTGCGTTTGCAACATCCATTACTTCAGCACGTGTTGGCATTGGGTTATCGATCATCGATTCCATCATTTGTGTTGCTGTAACAACAGTACGGTTCAATGAACGAGCACGACGAATAATAAGCTTTTGCTTGCCCATTAACGCAGCATCGCCAATTTCTACACCTAAGTCACCACGCGCAACCATAACAGCATCTGAAGCAAGTACAATGTCGTCAATCGCTTCTTGCGTTTCTACAGCTTCAGCACGTTCAATTTTTGCAAGAAGTTGCGCTTTAGAGCCAGCTGCTTCAGCTAAAGAACGAACGTAACGCATATCATCACCACTACGTGGGAAAGATACCGCAATATAATCTACATCGATTTCTGCTGCTGTGATTAAATCTTCTTTGTCTTTATCAGTAAACGCAGGGGCAGTTAATCCACCGCCCAAACGGTTAATCCCTTTATTATTTGATAAAACACCTCCCACTGTAACGGTACAGTGAACTAGATGATCAACTACTTTATCAACTGTAAGTTGAATTAAACCATCATTTAAAAGAAGTAAATCGTTAGGAGATACGTCTTGTGGAAGCTCTTTATAATCGATACCTACAGCGCTTACATCGCCTTGCCCTTTTTCCATTTTTGCATCAAGAATAAACTTAGCACCCACTTCTAGGGTTACTTTGCCTTCTTTGAACGTTGATACACGGATTTTAGGACCCTGAAGGTCGGCAAGGATAGCAATATGTTTGTTCAATCGTTTTGCAATATCACGAACTGCTTGTGCACGGTCTTTATGATCTTGAGCCACACCGTGTGAGAAGTTTAAACGTACTACGTTTGCGCCTGCGCGAATAATTTTTTCTAAGTTGTTATCTCTATCGGTAGCGGGCCCAAGGGTAGCGACTATTTTTGTGCGTCTTAGCATCAATTTCTCCTGTGTGCTTGGTGAAAGCAGGTTGACGGTTATTTTGTTTACGATAGATATAGCTTTATAAAGCTATATCTTTAGTTGTAGGCAAGGCTAAAAGAATTGCCACTATTTTATACAAAACTATTGTGTCGTCATTATGACACCGGTGTCAAAATGCGTCAATGATCATAATTTTAATTTGCTTTGCTTTTAGTCACCCTTTGCTCGATGATATTTGATATAATTGCGAGGCTTTTATACCTGTAGTGAAATATTACTTTGTATTGGCTCATTGTTAGTATTTTATTACTGTATACGTATAAAGCATGCGGTATTATTGAATGAATACATTGAATTTTCTAACCAAATAGTTGTTACCGAGGAGGACACTAAATGCAAGTTGCATTAGTCGGGTTAGGCGTTATGGGGAAAAATCTTGCCCTAAATTTGATAGAAAAGGGGATAACGCTTGTTGCTTATGACAAAAACCCACATGCGGGTGAAGAGTTAATAAGTTGTGCTAAATCTCAAGGCATGGCTGACAAACTTCACATTGTTTCGGATTTAGGAGACATGGTAAGGCGTTTAGAAGCACCTCGTTCTATTTTATTACTTGTTCCTGCGGGTGAGTTAGTAGATACAGTTTGTAATGAACTGGTAAACGCAGGCGTAGAGTGTGATGATATTATAGTTGATTGTGGTAACAGTAATTATAAAGATGGTATTACGCGTAAACTTAAATACCAAAATAAATTTGAGTTTGCCACCATGGGTATTTCAGGTGGTGCAGAAGGTGCCCGCCATGGCCCAGCAATGATGGCAAGTGGGTCAGAAGGTGGCTGGGAACGTATTGAACCATGGTTTGAAAAAGTAGCTGCAAGTTACAATGGTAGCTCTTGTTTTGCACGTGTTGGCCAATCGGCAAGTGGACACTTTGTTAAAATGGTTCACAACGGCATTGAATATGCACTTATGCAACTCATTGCAGAAATGTATCAATTACTACGCTCAGGAACTAACCGTTCTCCAAAAGAAGTAGCTGCAATATTTGATGAGTGGTCACAAGGGCAGTTAAATAGTTACTTACTTTCTATCTCTAGCCACATATTAACCCTTGAAAATGATAAAAATGAGCCACTAGTCGACCTTATTGATAATAAAGTTGGCGCTAAAGGTACAGGTTTGTGGACTGCACAAAACGCGCTAGAGTTAGGAATTGCAGTACCATCACTTGTCGCTGCTGTTCAAGCCAGACACCTAACCAATGCCTGCGATACAACCGCTGCACAAGAAATGACGTACGCTTCAAAATCAACCAATATCGTTGATATTGATCTCGAAGAGCTTAAAGATGCATTTACACTTGCTAGTTTACTTGCGTATCGCCAAGGTTTAGCACTAATTAAAGGCGCATCTCGTACACACCAGTGGAAAGTTGATTTGTCGAAAACATTACAAACTTGGCGTGCAGGTTGTATTATTCGAGCTGACTACCTAGATAGCGTAGCGCAAGGAGTCGAATTTATAGATTCACTCGATAAAGAGGCGAATGCACTACGTAAGATAACAGGACAAGCTGTTATGTCTGGTTTGGCGTTTCCTGTATTAAGCTCTACACAAACTTACTTAGCAACGTTAACAACACCAAGTAATGGGCACCTAGTTCAAGCCCAGCGTGATTATTTTGGTGAGCATGGCATTAAAACCCATAGTGGTGAAACCTGCCATTTGACTGACCTAGTTGAGATTGACGCTAAAGTTCGTTAATTCTTTATTAGACAAAAAGGCACGCTATAAGCGTGCCTTTTTTGATTCTGCAGATGTGTAACTCTTTATCTTGTTAATTCACCACGCATATTATCTTGCATTAAGTGGCGAATAGTCTCGATTTCTAGATTCTGGCTGAATAGGCAATGAAGTTTGGTTAGGCAGGCTTCTAAAGTCATATCATACCCACTAATAACGCCAATATTTAATAATGCGTTGCCGGTTGCGTAACCGCCCATATTGACTTGACCTTTTAGACATTGTGTTAAATTAACAATAATCATTCCTTTATTACTTGCTTCACTTAACACAGATAAAAACTTATCGTCCTGAGGTGCATTACCCACGCCAAAGCTTAATAACACTAAAGCTTTAATGTTATCGTTTACAAGACTCTTCACCACCTCGGTACTTATTCCTGGATATAAATAAAGTACGCCAATTGGCTGTGGCGTTATTGTGGTTACTTGAAGTTCGTTTTCAACATAGGGACTTAGTTGGCCTTTAATAAGTTGAATATTAATGCCTGATAATGCAAGAGGCTCTAAATTTGGTGAAGCAAAGGCATCAAAACCATCTGCATGTGCTTTAGTGGCTCTATTACCTCTAAATAGCTGGTTATTAAAAAACAGACTCACTTCTGCAATTGGGTAATTAGCAGCTAAGTACATTGCATTTAACAAATTAACTTGTCCATCAGAGCGTAGTTGAGAAAGTGGAATTTGCGATCCGGTAACAATAACGGGTTTAGTTAAATTATCAAACATGAATGAAAGTGCGGATGCAGTATAGGCCATGGTGTCTGTACCATGCAGTACAACAAAGCCGTCGTATTGCTGATATTTGCTTTTTATATCATCTGCAATAAGCTGCCAGTGCGCAGGGGACATGTCAGATGAATCAATAAGTGGACAGTATTCGTGAATATCAAATAAGGGCATTTCATCACGATTAAATTCGGCATTGTTCATAACCGTTTCAGTTAAGAAACCTTCAGCGGGAATGTAACCCCGACTTGATTTTTTCATTCCTATGGTACCGCCGGTATAAGCGATATAAATGCGTTTACGTTTCATAAAAAAAGCCCAGTAAAAAAACTGGGCTTAGTATAACCTGTCGCTAGTGTAAATAAAGCAACGAGTGTGAATCACGCATCTTTATTGTGCAACTTTACACTCTAAACAACGAGCGTACACACCCTGTGGATCGTTATAATCCTTGAGGCTTTCAACTTCACTACTCAGTTGTTGAATGACGCTGTTTAAATTAGCTTGTGTTGCTAAAACAGATGGTGCTTGTGTTTGAAGACCCAACATCGATTTCACTGATGCACTTCCAAAAATGTCTTGTAGCATTTTTTCTTGCGGGCTCAAATCTTGTGTGATTGTTTTAACATCGTAGTTTTCTAACTTAGCAAGGGCGGCTGCAGCATCAATTGCATCTTGCTTATCACCTAGCTTATCAATTAATCCCAGTTCAAGTGCTTGAGAAGCAATCCAAACTCGACCTTGCGCAATTGCATCAACTTCCTCAGGCGTCATGCCTCGAGCCTGAGCTACAACATTCAAAAATCGACCGTACGCCTTTTCAACACTCATTTGAATAACTTGAGCCATTTTTTCGTTAAGTGGGCGAGTGACAGAAAAACCTGCCATTTCGGTGGTTGCAACACCATCAGAATACACCCCAATTTTTGATAGTGTATTTTCAAATGTCATAAATGTACCAAATACGCCAATCGACCCTGTAATCGTACTTGGTGCAGCCCATATTTCGTTTGCAGCAGATGCAATCCAGTAACCGCCAGATGCCGCAACAGAGCTCATTGATGCGATAACAGGTTTACCGGCTGCTTTTAGAGCTAATACCTCTGCGCGAATAACTTCAGATGCGAACATACTACCGCCACCTGAATCAATACGAAGTACCACTGCTTTTACTTTATCATCAAGTCTTGCTTTACGAAGAAGGGCAGCGGTAGAGTCACCACCAATTTCGCCCGCTCTGCGCTCACCATCTACAATTGTTCCTCTCGCTACAACAACCGCTACTTTCTCAGTCATTGGGTTATCAAAAACGACAGGAGGCTTAACCAGGCTCAGGTATTCACGAAACGATACGTGTTTAAATGTTTTACCATCTTCTTGCGCACCCACTAAATCTATCAATTGTTGGCGTATTTGCTGAGTTGTTTTAAGCGAATCAACCCATTGATTATCGAGTGCATATTTACCAGCATCACCGTTAGCAGCTTGCATTTTTTCTAGGTAAACATCCATAGTTTCATCAAAGTTTGACTCATCGAATGGACGTACAGCAGAAACATCTTGCTTATATTCATTCCAAAGTGCACCTAACCATACACGGTTTGCTTCTTTAGCCGCATCAGACATATCGTTACGGATAAAGGGTTCAACAGCTGATTTAAATGTACCTACTCTAAAAATATGCTGTGTTACTTCTAGCTTTTCTAGTGCGTCTTTAAAATACAGTGGGTACATGCCGTAACCTTCAATAGCAACGCTTCCATACGGATGCATCGCTATTTCGTCAGCATGTGCAGCAATGTAATACTGGGCTTGCGTATAGTAGTAACCTGTAGCGATTACTTTTTTGCCAGCCTGTTTGAAGCCCTCAATAGCGTTGGTAATTTGTTTAAGTTTATTTAAGTGCGCTTTAGGCATTTCTTGTAAATCAAGTAGTAGTACACTGATACGACTATCTTTTGCTGCTTCGTTTATGACTTCAACAACATCATCGAGTAAAATCTCACTTGGCTCGTCGTTACCTGATGTTGCGTCATTTAAAGCCGCTTCAATAGGATCTACATATAACTTTTCTTCAACCAATGGGCCATTTAGGTTTAACCTAAGAACAGAGCCTTCCTCTACAATAATTTTATCATCATCGCTTGATATACCTGCAATAAATACAATAACAAGTAGCACAAACAAAAAGTTGATTATTAATCGACGAGAAAAGTTTATTCCAGCCCAAATGCCTTTGAATATTTTTGCTATCAAAATAGCTCCTTAATTTGGTACAGCTAATACATTTGTTTCATCTTATCCTAGAATAAATATAAATTTAACTGCTAAATCGTAACGAAGTGTTTATAAATACGTTCAAGCTACCGAAAACAATGGATTTATTATGCGATACACTCTCGCATTAAATAGTAATTTTGAGATGAGTACGTATTTTAAGCGTGTCTTAAGTATTAATTAAATACATGCAAATATTGCTTATTCGTTATCATTAAAGCAGAATTAGTGAATCTACACAGGTTAGACCAGTTAATGGGGCATGAGATGTTAGAACAACAACTACAATTAAAACACACACAATTACGAAACAGATTAGTTATGGGCTCAATGCATACGGGCCTCGAAGAGGGATGGCATAACAGAAAACGTTTACGTGCATTTTATGAAGCCCGTGCAAAAGGCGGCACAGCCATGCTCATTACCGGTGGCTATAGCCCGAACCTGCGAGGCAAGTTAACGCCAATATCGTCTTCTTTTAACAGTTATTATGATGTTTTTAAGCATCGCGCATACACAGACGCTGTTCATAAACATGGTGGGAAAATTTGTTTACAGTTACTGCATGCGGGTCGCTATGCTTATCATCCTTTCAATCAGGCACCTAGTGCTATCCAGGCTCCAATTAATCCCTACAAGCCTAAAGAAATGTCACTGAGCTCAATTAAAAAAACGATTAAAGACTTTGCGCACTCTGCTTATATGGCTGAAAAAGCTGGGTATGATGGCGTTGAGGTAATGGGGTCTGAAGGTTATTTGATTAATGAATTCATGGCGCCACACACCAACAAACGCGAAGACGAATTTGGTGGAAGCCTTGAAAACAGAATGCGCCTAGCGCTTGAAATAGTCAAAGCGGTTAGGGCTAAAGTATCTGATAAATTTTTAATTATATTTAGACTGTCAGTTATGGATCTGATCCCTGATGGGTCCACTCCTGATGAAGTGGTTATTCAAGCCACTGAGCTTGAAAAAGCCGGGGTTGATATTTTTAATACGGGTATTGGCTGGCATGAAGCGCGCGTTCCTACGATTGCTAGCATGGTTCCACCAGGAGCCTTTAAAGAAGCGTCTAAGCGCTTAAAAAGTGTTGTTAGCGTTCCAGTCATTGCAGTAAACCGTATTAATACACCTGACATTGCAAATGACATTTTAAATGCAGGTGAAGCCGACCTCATATCAATGGCTAGACCTTTATTAGCTGATCCTGAGTTTTTTAATAAATATCAAAATGATCAAACAAAACAAATTAACATTTGTATTGGCTGTAACCAAGGCTGTTTAGATCATGTATTTAAAAATAAACGTGCAACCTGCTTGGTTAATCCTCAAGCGGCTTTTGAGCTTGATTACCCGCTCGATAAAGCGACAAACTCAAAAAATGTACTTGTTGTGGGCGCAGGCCCTGCTGGCTTATCCGCAAGTTGTTATTTGGCTCAAAAAGGTCATAAGGTCACTTTGATTGACCAAAAAGCGCAAATGGGTGGCCAATTTAATTTAGCCATGCAAATACCTGGCAAAGAAGACTTTAATCATACACTGGCATACTTTATTAATGAGCTAGAACGTTTAGATGTAGCGGTTAAACTCGAAACGTCATACAACGAGTCAATGCTGACACAGTACGACGATATTGTATTTGCAACGGGTGTTCGCCCACGTGAGGCGTCAATTAAATGTGGTGATAACAAACGCGTTTTTGCATACGATGAAGTAATTCGTGGCGAAGTCGAGTTAGGCAACTCTATTGCCATTTTAGGTGCTGGCGGCATTGGTTTTGATATGGTGGCATTTTTAAGTGAACATAAATCACAAACCATTGATGAGTTTAAAACGCAGTGGGGAATTGAATGTGAACCGAAGCCACACAAAGACGAGCGTCAGTTGTACATGTTAAAAAGAAGCTCTGGCCGATTTGGTAGTGAACTTGGAAAAACAACAGGTTGGATCCATCGTCAAGTAGCTAAGCAGCATGGTGTAAAACAAATTGCAGATTGTCAGTATCAAAGCTTTGATAGCAAGGGTTTAACTATTACAGTTGGTGGTGAAACTCAGGTTTTACCGGTCGACACTGTTATTGCGTGTATTGGTCAAGTTTCAAATGATGAAGTTGTAAAGCCTCATGCTGAAAACGCTAAAGTACACGTTATTGGTGGCGCTAAACTCGCTGCTGCAATTGATGCTAAGCGCGCTATTTTTGAAGCCCTTCAAATAGCGAGAAGTATTTAACCTTTCGACAAGTTGAAATAGTTTAGTAATTCATGCGGTCTTGGTTGTTTATAGTCTATAACTAAATAAACATTAAACACAGGATACGCATGAACATACTGACTCGCTTCTATGTAGCTGCAATAGGTAAACTATCATTTTTAGATGGGTTACCTCCTTTACTTTTTAGATTAATTTTAGCACCTGTGATGATTATCGCGGGTTATAATAAGCTCGCCATCAGCGGCGATGCTACTGGCTTTTTCAATAATTTTTTAGCATCACCTGATGTTGTGCAATGGTTTGGAAATAGTGAATGGGGCTTGGGTTTACCGTTTCCCGACTTACTTGCATTTTTAGCTGGTTGGAGCGAATTTTTGGGAGGTTGGTTTTTATTATTAGGCCTATTGACTCGCCTCGTAAGTATTCCTCTAATGTTTACTATGGTTGTTGCTGCAACATCAGTGCATTGGCACAATGGCTGGTTTGCAATTGCTCCGACTAACCCTGACACGAGTGCAGCTCAGGTACTTGATTGGTTGTCTATACCCGGCGCCAAAGAAAGTCTTGAAAACTCAGTTGAAGTACAAGAGCGAATTGGCAAAATACGATCAATAGTCGATGAGCATGGGTTTGTAGATTACCTGTACGAAAAAGGTAAACCTTCAATTTTAAATAATGGGATAGAATTTGCAGCCATTTATTTCGCAATGCTCCTGAGTTTATTTTTCACCGGAGGTGGGCGCTTTGTTAGCGTTGATTATTGGCTAAGAAGAAGTGTCTTTAAAGAGTAAATTTAACGTAAGTTTATATACGCTAGCAAAAATTATTTTTTGCTGGCGTTTTTATTTCAATATTTATCAACACAGACTTAAAATGTTACCCTAGCGTTTTAAATATCGAGAAATAATTATGGACGCTATTGAGCTTTTATTAACTCGCCAATCTGACTCAAAACTAACAGAGCCAGGCCCATCAATTGAGCAGCTTAATATTATTAAACAAGCTGCACTTCGTGTCCCCGATCATGGTTGCATAGCGCCATGGCAATTTATTGTTGTTGAAGGGCAAGCGCGTGAAAAGTTAGGGTCGATTTACCACGAGAGTGCTGTGGCAGAGCAACAAGAAGATAAAGTTATAAACCGAGCTAAAGAATTACCGCTTCGTGCTCCAATGATCATCATCGCCATTGCTAAATATCAACAACATCCTAAAGTCCCACGTATAGAGCAAGTCCAAAGCGCAGGGTGTAGCGTACTTGCAATGCAACAAGCCGCATTTGCACAAGGGTTAGGGGGTATTTGGCGCACGGGTTATTTTGCACAAAGTAATGCGGTTAAGCTAGCGCTTAATTTAAACGAGTTAGATGAAATTGTGGGTTACTTGTATATAGGTACACCTGCAGTCGATTGTAAAAAGTCACCAAGGCATAAGCCAGAAACTTATTTTACGGATTTATAAAATAAGTGTGAACTTTTACATCAATATAGGGTCACTTATAATTGAGTGTAAATTTTAACCGCTGATTATTATTGTCAGTGAGAAACTGCAAGAAGGGCATGGATGCTAAATAACTTGATAATTCTTCTGCAGATTGTTTTTTAATCGGTTGTTTTTTGATAATGTATGGAGAGTCTCAAAATAATAACGATAAAGAAGACTTAAATTATGGGAAATTTATTTTTACGTGAAAAAGAAAACTGGCTCGCTTGGTCAATTTGGGGCCTTTTAGGTGCGTTTGTTACGTTATATGTAGCAATGAGTACAAATGCTGCACCTTTTATTGCCGGTTCAGCCGTCAGTGTATTGGTACTACTTACTTGGTGGATGCAACAATCTAAACGATTTGATTTTGGACGCGCATTTAAAGTGTGTTGTTATGTGCTTATGTTAAGTATTCTGCCTACTTTTATGTTTGTCATTGTGCCAAGTGACGACTTAAACCGTTTTGATTTAATTTTTCAAGGGGTTACTTTTTTCTCATTGAGCTTATTGGTTTGCTTAGTGTGTTCTTGGATTGCGCGTAGGCCTAAACAGTATTATTAGTAACCGCTATTTTTAAAATCTTAAAATGAATAAGTGATAGTTTTTTTACGCTACTAGATTAAATTTTATTTTTTTACATTTAAAGCTTTACAAATATCTCGATAACCCATATTATTCGCGCCGTACGGAGAGATGGCAGAGTGGTCGAATGCACCGGTCTTGAAAACCGGCATAGGTTTGTAGCCTATCTAGGGTTCAAATCCCTATCTCTCCACCATTATTTAAAAACCGCCTTATGGCGGTTTTTTGCTATCTGGGGTTTGATAAATGACAGACAAAGCAACTATTCCTATGAGTGCACAGCTTTTAAAACACATTCTTTTATGGACCGTGTTTGGTTACTGTTACCAAAGCGGCATGAGCGTACTAATTAAAATGGCAGCCGATGCACAACCAGAACACCCATTAATTACAGCGTTTGCATATGGTGTTGGTTTTAATATTTTAGTGGCCCACTTAATTACTAAGTACGATACAAAATGGCCCCTAGTAGCCTCAGTTTTTATTGGTGTAGTTGGATTAGTCGCTGTACCAATTATTATTGGCGGCACCGCTAGTTTATTAACTTTTTCATTGCTTGCTGGATTTTTATTCAGTTTGATACTTAGTTGCTTTATTGTTGGTCTGTTAAAGGTAAAACTCAATAAAAACTAGCACCAAACGTGCGTTATTTTGTGATAGCATACTCATGTCTTTTAACTAACAAAACGTGAAAAACACATTATGTCAGATAATTTTACTACAGATGCTGAAAAAGCAAGTTACGGTATTGGCTTACAAATGGGTGAGCAACTTAAGTCTAATCCTTTTGAAGGCTTAAACCTAAATTCAGTGTTTGAAGGCATGAAAGATGCGTACGCAGGTAGCGCTTTTCAAGTTGAGATCCCAGAGATCCAAGCTGCATTTGAAAAAGTTAACGAAGAGATTCAAGCTCGTCGTGAAGAAGAGTCAAAAGTACTTTCTGCTGAAGGTATTGCATTCTTAGAAGAAAACGCAAAACGTCCTGAAATCACTGTTACTGAGTCTGGTCTTCAATATGAAGTATTAGCAACAGGTGAAGGCGAAAAGCCAACTGCTGAGTCTACAGTACGTGTTGATTACCACGGTACATTAATTAACGGTACAGTATTTGATAGCTCTTACGAGCGCGGTCAACCAGCTGAATTCCCAGTAGGTGGCGTGATCAAAGGTTGGACTGAAGCTTTACAAATGATGCCAGTAGGCACTAAATGGCGTATTTACGTTCCTCATGAGCTAGCTTATGGTGAACGTGGTGCAGGTGCTGCAATTGCACCTTTCTCAACGCTTGTATTTGATGTTGAGCTACACGAAATCCTTTCTTAATAGTCATTATTAAGTTAGTTAAAAAACCGCGCTTATTATTAGCGCGGTTTTTTTGTGCCTATAAAAATTACCTTTAATTATTGTCAGGCAATACGCATAGTCACTTTTAAAATGATTAACGCCAAACGCCAAACGCCAAACGCCAAACGCCAAACGCCAAACGCCAAACGCCAATTACAAAGCAAGTCATTAAAAAAAACCGCATTTAAAAATGCGGTTTCAAAAGGGAGTTATTAATTAAACACTTTAATCTCAAAGCATAGCTTTTAATGATTAAAAGTAGCCGCGAACACCCAAGCGAATATTTCTACCTGGAAGAGGGGCTTTATCTTTTATAAATGAGGTATGAACAAACCCAAGCTCATCAGTCAGGTTATCAACATTTATATAAAATTGAGCATCAACAGCACCTAACCCTAATTGGTAGTTAGCTTGAGCATCAAATAAAGTATAACCATCCGTTTGGCTTTCAAACGCAGTGATATCATTTTGATCGAAGTAATGTGTGCCAGTTAACGTTAGTTGTAGGTTACCTAAATCATACTGTAACTCAGAGCCTAACTTATTTGCTGGTATACGCGGCAAGTTGCCTTCATCACTTTTAAGTTTAGCGCGGGTAGAGTCACCAAATACTTTAACCATTGTGTTTGGTGTAATTTGGTAGTGTGCATCGAACTCAAATCCATAGAGCTCTGCATCTTTGCTTTTAAATTGGTAAACAGCGACTGCATCGTCGTGTGCACCAATAGCGGATTCTAAACCCTCTTCTTCATCGTAAACTAATCCCGTATTTTCTTGAAAATAGAAATTTTTAATATCATTATAGAAAAAGTTTACAGTGTAACCAAAATCTCCGCTAAAGCGTCTAAAGCTTAAATCAAGGTTAGTTGATTTTTCTTGCTTGATGTCCTCAGGTTCAAAATGCGCTTCGTTATCTTCGATGTGGTAACCTAAGCCAAGTTCGTAAGTACCTGTTGCAATGTGTAGGCCATTTGATAACAGCTCAGCAGAAAGCGGCGCACGCTCAGAATGAGATAGGCTCAGTGCTAAACTTTGTCCTGGCGTATATTGCCAAATAGCCCCTGCAGATGCACTTACGTTAGTAAAGCTTTCACTGTAGGCAATTATCTCTTCTTCATGTTCTTCTTCAAGTTCTTCAACTTCTTCATCATGGTCATGATGATGCTCAGCTGAAGATATATTACTTTCAATTTTGTAATCTTCAATACGAGCCCCAAGCTCTAAAGTTACATCACCAAACACGCGTTCTTCTAACACATAAAGTGCATTTGAGGTTGTTATACTGGCTGGAGTAAATGCTTCATCACCAATTGCGTCGTAGTCAGAATCGCTGTAATGATAGCCCAGCATACCATGCCAATCCGCGAATTTATGTTCTACGTTTAAACGCGCTTCGGTAGTTTCATTAGTGAACGTGGTGCCAATTTCACCATCTTCAATTTCACTGTGTGAATAGTCTGTATAACCAATACGAAGGTTGATTGTTTCTATCCAGTTATTGTGAAGCGCATAACTGACTAAGCCTTGCCAACGGTCTTGCTCTAGCTGTGCAAAAACAACTTCTTCGCCTTCTTCTTCATCCTCATGTTCTGCGTGTTCTTCTTCAGTTTCACCTTCGTGATCATGCTCATGATGATGTTCATGTCCAGGTATTCCATAGTCAGTTTCTATACTACCGTAAGAAAATCCGACAGTAAGGTGCTCGCCAACGTAACTAGAACCAAAATTTAGTGTTTCGCTATCAATAAACGTGTTTTCTACTGAGTTTTCAGTTTCTATGTCGCCATCTTCGTCAGTTACTGTAAATGTAGGCGTTTCATAGTCATCGCCACTGCGTTTAGTCCCATCAAAATGAAAGTTAAATCCGTCATTTCCTGTTTCTAGTTTTGCGGCCACGGTATTTGAGTTAGAAACCGTGTCATGGCTATACTCAGCGGCACCGGTTAAATCATCTAAATTACTCGTTGGAATACGGTTATCAACCACATTTACCACACCACCAATTGCACCTGAGCCATACAAAAGTGTACTTGGTCCACGAAGTACTTCAATTTGTTCAGCTGCTAAGCTGTCGCTTGAGGTTGCATGGTCTGGTCCAATGCGCGACGCATCACTAGCATCTAATCCGTTTTGGGTGATTTTAACGCGAGGACCATCTAAACCTCGAATAATAGGGCTTGAGGATACAGGGCCAAAGTAGCTTGCATTAACACCAGGTAAACCTTTTAGTGTTTCGCCAAGTGTTGGTTTAGATTTATTTCTTAATTCATCACCCGACAGAACGCTTACCGGTGAAATCATTTCTAGGCTGCTTTTGTGTAGCGCAGATGCGTATACAACAACGGTTTCAACCGAGGTTGGTAAAAGTGAAACCGTGACATTGTTTGACGATTCAGTCACCGTTATTCTTGAATCTACGTAGTTGTCTTTACTGATATGAAGTTGGCTGTTAGCGTCAATTTCAATTGAGAATTCGCCAAGCTCATTACTTTTTATAGTTTGATTTTTTCCATGAATATGAATGGAAGCGTTTTCAATAGGTTGATTTTTATCGTTTATTACTTTACCTGATATTGTTGCAGCTAGAGCAGATTGGGTGCATAAAACCGATAAAATGGCAGAAGAAATTAATGTTAACTTTGTCATTGGTAAATTATTTGGTGATTACATGTTGTGATATAATATAACAGTTCATAATTTTTGAATCAACAATGTTATACTATAACTTTTGCATTTGCGTTTAATCAACTAAAAATGATGATATATCACTCAGGTTGGTATTTTATCTGCTATCAATCATTAGTACATCAAGCTTGTATTGTGCACGTGTTTGGTTTTTTAAGTCAGTAGGCTCTAGCATTTCACATTCGTCTCGTAGCATTTCGGCTATTAGGCTAGGGTATTGGCGGCAATCTTCAGGTCGGTCTAGGTAAATATTACATATGAATTTATCGCGATCACCTTCATCTTTTTTAGGTTCAATTGCTAAAAATGGGCAGTTATTTAATTTATCACCTGTGTTCGGCTCAAACCAAATTTTATTGTTTTGTACATATTGATAAATCTCGGGATTAAAGAGCGCCCACATTTCAATTTCTTCTGATGATACGTCGAGGTCACCACCACCATATTTGGTACAGCATTTACCACACTGGTTACACTCTTTCATGATTTATTCATCTTTATATAATTTTTACAATTATTAGTTTAACAGCTCATGTTAAATTGTTTGAAATTATTATTTTATTTACGCTAAGCATTTTAATTTATAGCCTGAAAAAGCTTACCAAATATTCTTTTTCGTTCTGATATTTACAAATCAACTATAGTTAAGCCTTATAGAGGGTTTTACTACCTATAAAATAGATAAACCTCATCAAAAATACATTTTTAACTACTGCTCCTGGAGTTAAATTGTTTGCTATATACTTTAATGTTGTATGATCGGCCTAAAGGCATATTTAATGAGCCATTTAAATTTATATTTTGCTATTTTAAGCATAAATACATTAAGGGTGATACGTAATGATGAATACAAAAGTATACAAAGCGGTACATGATTTGGCTGAAGAATTAATGAGTGCGGCGAATAAAAATGATCGCAAACGCTTTGAGTTACTTTTTTCTAAACTAAAAGCAATTTGTGAAGAAAACGAAAATACCTCTAAAGATCATCCTGTTCAGTGGGAAACACTGGCTGATTTTACAGAAGAGTTAGAAGATGCTATTACTACCTACGAGAAGGCACTAGCAAAATCTATTGCTATTAATAATAAAGACCATATGTCGTCGGTTGCTTTTTCTATGGCGACACTACAACTTGAGATGGGTCAAAAAGAAGAGGCTATAAAAAATCTTCAAAGTGCCAAAGTCAGTGCAAATAAAATAGAAGACAAAGAACTTAAAGCAGAGATTCATGACTTGTTAGAGTCACTTGTTGAAGAAGAAGGCTAATTAAAGCTTTGGCGTATAGCGTTTTTAAAAGGGTGATTATGTTTAAATACGGTTTATATTTATTTACGTTTTTACCTTTTTGTTCGTTTGCTAACTCTTTCAATCAGCAAATATCCGCAGCTCTGATTGAAAGAACAACACACAATATTACTTATGACGGCAGTTATTATTCAATGACCTATCCCGGTGGTGATGTACCAAGTAATATTGGTGTGTGTACCGATGTTATTATTCGCGCTTACCGCCAATTGGGTGTGGATTTACAACAAAGAGTACATGAAGATATTCGAGCAAATTTTGCTATGTATCCGTCTGAGCGAATTTGGGGTTTAAAAAAACCAGATAAAAATATCGACCACAGGCGTGTACCTAACCTTCAAGTATTTTTTAAGCGTCAAGGCACAGAGTTAACTATTTCAAGTAACTCACGTGATTATAAAGTTGGTGATATAGTTACTTGGATGTTACCCGGTAACTTACCCCATATAGGCATGGTTGTTACTGAAGCTTTAAACAGCGCCGAGAATGTTCAAATTGTACATAATATAGGGCGAGGGCCAGAAATAAGCGAAATGCTATTTGATTATAAGATCACTGGTCATTATCGTTTTACTAATAAACATTATAATGCCCAGTAAAGATGGGTGCTGCTATAAAGCTATTAATTATTTTAGATTAATACTTATATTGCCGTTTGGCTTGCTACAGCATAAAAGTATTTCACCATCACGAACAAACGCGAGTGGCTCTTCATTATATTGAACATTGCCAGATACTAAAGTTGCTCTGCAAGCACCGCAGTAGCCTTCACGACATTGATAAGCAACGTCTATTTTTTGAGATTCTAAGCAGTGTAAAAGAGAAGGGCAGCCAGGGCTATATTCAATGCGCTGGCTGTTTTCTGCAAGTGTAACACTTGCAGTCGTTTCGTTATTCATTATAAGTCAAAGTCACCAAATTCAGCAGCATCAACTTGTGAATCTATTTGACCTACAAGGTATGAACTAATTTCTGCCTCTTGTGGTGCAACCTGAACATTATCAGACACTAACCATGAGTTGATCCATGGGATAGGGTTACTGTTGTTTTCAAATTGGGCTGGCAAACCAATAGCAGTCATACGTGCGTTAGTAATATATTCAACATACTGACATAAAATATGCTTGTTTAAGCCAATCATAGAGCCATCTTTGAATAGGTACTCTGCCCATTCTTTCTCTTGCTCAGCAGCTTGTACAAACATTTTAATTGCTTCATCGCGACATTGAGCTGCAACGATTGCCATTTCTGGGTCGTCTTTACCGTCTTGCATGATATTTAAAATATGCTGTGTACCCGAAAGATGAAGTGCTTCGTCACGTGCAATTAGTTTAATTATCTTAGCGTTACCTTCCATAAGTTCACGCTCAGCAAATGCAAATGAACAAGCAAAGCTGACATAAAAACGAATTGCTTCAAGAATGTTTACCGACATCATAGCGAGGTAAAGTTTCTTTTTTAGCTCGAATAAGTTTACAACAACTGTCTTACCGTTGATTTCATGCTTGCCTTCACCGTAAAGGTTGTAAAGTGAAACAGAGTTAATTAAATCATCGTAATAAGTTGTTACTGCATCAGCGCGCTCGCTAATTTTATCGTTGCTAACTATGTCATCAAAAATAAGCTCTGGTGATTGTGTTACGTTACGAATAATGTGGGTGTATGAACGGCTGTGAATTGTTTCACTAAATGCCCACGTTTCTATCCAGGTTTCAAGTTCTGGGATAGACACGATAGGTAGTAGCGCAACGTTAGGAGAGCGGCCTTGTACACTATCAAGCAGTGTTTGATATTTTAAGTTACTTAAAAATATATGCTTTTCATGCTCTGGTAGCGCCTGAAAATCTAAACGGTCTTTACTCACATCTACTTCTTCTGGTCGCCAAAAGAAAGACAGTTGCTTTTCGATTAACTTTTCAAAAATAGGATATTTTTGTTGATCGTAACGCGATACGTTAACGGTCTGGCCAAAAAACATTGGCTCTTGCATTTGGTTATTATGATTACGACTAAAAGTAGTATAAGACATGTTTATCACTCAAAAAACTATCAGAACAAAGCGGGCTGCATGCCCGCTTAAGATAAAATTAACGACTATATTTTACACGCGCCGCCTGCACAATCGTCATCTTCCACTTCTGGAGTGTCGTCTTGTGCATCAGATGCGCCATCACGGGTATTATGGTAATACAACGTTTTGACCCCCAATTTGTAGGCGCTAAGTAAGTCTTTTAATAAGACTTTCATAGGTACTTTACCGCCTTCAAATTTATTTGGATCATAATTTGTGTTTGCAGAAATAGTTTGGTCAACAAATTTTTGCATGATACCGACAAGCTGTAAGTAACCATCATTAGAAGGTATGTCCCAAAGTAACTCATAGTTGTCTTTCAAACGTTCGTACTCAGGTACAACTTGTTTTAAAATACCATCTTTACTTGCTTTAACACTAATGTGACCGCGTGGTGGCTCGATACCATTTGTTGCGTTCGAGATTTGCGATGACGTTTCTGATGGCATTAATGCGCTTAGTGTTGAGTTACGCATACCGTGTTCTTGTATGCTCTTACGCAGTGCATCCCAATCAAGGTGCAGTGGCTCATCACAAATTTTATCTAAGTCTGTTTTATACGTATCTGTAGGCATAATGCCTTGAGAATACGTTGTTTCGTTAAACTTAGGACATGCACCACGTTCTTTTGCAAGTTCGTTTGACGCTTTCATCAAGTAGTATTGAATAGCTTCGAATGTTTTATGTGTTAGTGCATTTGCACTGCCGTCTGAATAACGCTTACCATTTTTAGCTAAGTAGTAGGCATAGTTGATTACGCCTATTCCTAACGTACGACGTCCCATCGTTGCGTTTTTGGCAGCTGGTACTGGGTAGTCTTGGAAGTCGAGTAAATTATCGAGTGCACGTACAGCTAGCTCCGCAAGCTCTTCTAGTTCATCTAGAGACTCAAGCGCACCTAAGTTGAAAGCAGACAGTGTACATAATGCAATTTCGCCTTCTTCGTCGTTAACGTTGTTAAGTGGTTTAGTCGGTAATGCAATTTCTAAACACAAGTTAGACTGACGTATTGGCGCAACTTTCGCTATAAACGGGCTATGTGTATTACAGTGATCTACATTCTGTAAGTATATGCGGCCAGTACTTGCACGTTCTTGTGCAAACACAGAGAACAATTCAATGGCTTTAATACGCTTTTTACGAATAGACTCGTCTTGTTCGTATTTAACATATAACGCATCAAATTCGTCTTGATCTTCAAAAAACGCATCGTAAAGACCTGGCACGTCTGATGGGCTAAATAACGTGATGTAATCGTCTTTAATCAAACGAGAATACATTAGCTTATTAAACTGTACGCCGTAATCTAAATGGCGAACACGGTTGTCATCAACACCCCGGTTATTTTTAAGAACTAAAAGGTTCTCTACTTCTAAATGCCATAGCGGGTAGAATAGGGTTGCTGCGCCGCCGCGAACACCACCTTGCGAACAACTCTTAACAGCTGTTTGAAAGTGCTTGTAAAAAGGGATACAACCTGTGTGGTATGCTTCGCCATTACGGATATGGCTTCCTAATGCACGGATACGACCAGCATTAATACCGATACCAGCACGCTGAGAAACATATTTTACAATAGCTGACGATGTAGCATTGATTGAATCAAGGCTGTCGCCACACTCAATAAGTACGCAAGAGCTAAATTGACGAGTAGGCGTACGTACACCAGCCATGATTGGCGTAGGCAATGAAATTTTAAATAACGATACCGCGTCGTAAAAACGTTTTATGTATGAAACTCGTGTATCTCGTGGGTAATCTGCAAATAAGCTTGCAGCCACTAAAATATATAAAAACTGTGCGCTTTCATAAATTTCACCCGTTACACGGTTTTGAACTAGGTATTTACCTTCTAATTGCTTAACTGCAGCGTAACTAAAATTAAGATCGCGTGAGTGGTCAAGGTATTCGTCTAATTCGTCAAATTCTTGCTCTGTATAATCAGCAAGTAAGTGAGCATCGTAACGTTTATCACTCACCATTTTTGTTACGTGATCAAATAAACGTGGAGGCTCGAATTGACCGTATGCTTTTTTACGTAAGTGGAATACAGCTAAACGCGCAGCAAGATACTGGTAATCAGGTGATTCTTTAGAAATCTGATCGGCAGCCGCTTTGATAATCGTTTCGTGAATATCTTTTGTACGAATACCATCATAAAATTGAATATGTGACTTTAATTCAACCTGTGAAACCGAAACGTTATTTAAACCTTCGGCGGCCCATTCTATAACGCGATGGATCTTATCAAGATCAAGAGGCTCTTTGCGCCCGTCACGTTTGCTTACAGATAACTGTTGGTTCATAGCTTTGCCTGTATTCCTTGGGGATAATGTATTTTTGACCAATGTTTTACGTCTCAAAAAGAGAAGTAGTGCTCATTTTTTATAAGTTTTACCCAATGAGGTAAATTTAATTGAATAACATTTGGCCACAATATCTGGTGTTGTTCAATTTAGAGATCACAAGATAGTGTGGTCTGAGTTGATTTGCAAGGGGCATAATTGCCCCTATTTGTGGATAACGTTGGGATAACGTATTTGTGTTAGTAGGCATTAACCTTTGATCATTCATTGAAGTTGAAATTTTTAAAAATCAACTCAGGATCGACTAAATTTACATATTTTGAAAATAAATTTCGGCTGCTTTTTTTATCATCAAGCTTTGCGTAAAAACTAACACGATCACAATATATAGTGTTTATATCTAAAATGGGCACTATATATGGTTAAATGCGTCAATAGGGCTACGCCAGTTAAAATCAGCTTTCCAAGTAAGTGCTTCTGCATCGCTTGGAATGTACCCCCACAGAGCAGTAGCTGTAGGCATACCTGCTGCTTTACCAGCTTGAATGTCTCGCTCGGCATCACCTATGTATAAACAGCGAGCTGGTATTACGTCCATTAGTTTTGCGCAATGAAGTAAAGGTAGAGGAGAGGGTTTGGCTTCTTCAAGCGTATCACCGCTAATTACAACCGCCGCATTTTTTAAAGCAGGGATCGCAGCGACAAGCGGCTCAGTTAAAAAGCCTGGCTTGTTTGTCATGATCCCCCATTTGATCTTTTTGTGATCAAGTGAGATCAATAGTGGTTCAATACCGGCAAAGCATTGAGTATATTTTGCAATGTTTTGGGCATAGCTATCGACCAATTGCTTTATCAACTGTGCTTGTGCAAGAGAGGGCCACAACTCTTTAAAACCCGCTTCCAATAAAGCTGCCGCACCATTAGAAGCCGCTGGGCGATATATTTCGCTTGTTACTTCGGCAATTTGATTTGCTCGTAGTACACTGTTAAGTGCAGCGCCTAAATCGTCAGCTGTGTCGAGTAAGGTGCCGTCTAAATCAAACAAAAACGCATCATATTGATAAAGTTCTAATGATGAACCTGCGCTCTTCATTACAACAACTTCTCAAAATGAAGGATATAATTAACACTAACATCATTATTAAGTGTGTATTGTTTAGAGAAGGGGTTATACGAAAGTCCTGAGCTTGCACGTACTTTTAACCCCGCTTGCTCGGCCCACGCAATTAGCTGCGCCGGTTTAATAAACTTTTTGTGATCGTGAGTTCCCTCTGGAACCATTTTTAATAGTTTTTCAGCACCTACAATTGCGTACAAGTAGGCTTTCGGTGTTTTATTGAGGGTAGAGAAAAAAACATCAGCGCCAGGTTTTGCAAGTTTGGCAACGGCGTGAATTATTGAAGCAGGGTCTGGAACGTGTTCGAGCATTTCCATACAGGTAACAACGTCAAATCGTTCAGGGTGTTCTTCAGCAAACTGTTCTGCGGGTATTTTTATGTAATCTACATTAACACCCGTTTCTAGGCTGTGTAATTTAGCGACAGTCAAAGGCTCTTGTCCCATATCAATACCTGTTACCTTTGCCCCCATACGTGCCATACTTTGGCTTAAAATACCCCCACCACAGCCAACATCGAGTGTTTCTTTATCAAATAAACCTTGCGTTTTATTTGCAATAAAATCTAGGCGTAACGGATTAATTTCGTGAAGAGGTTTAAACTCACCCTCTAAATCCCACCAACGCTCTGCGATGGCTTCAAACTTTGCTATTTCTGCGTGATCTACATTTTGATGTTCGGTCATAAAATACTTCCTCGTCAATCTGAGGCCATTATATAGGCCTAAATTGATAAATCGCAAAGTTTTGCGCCTGTAAATTAAAATTAATTGTGATAGCATGTCTGTTAGTAATAATAACAATACTCTTTAAAACCTAATACTGGGTTATTAAGAGCTGCTACTGAAGGAATGTGATATCAAATGACTGATCTCGCCAATGAAATTCTGCCAGTCAATATTGAAGACGAGTTAAAAAACTCCTACTTAGATTACGCAATGAGTGTAATTGTAGGACGTGCATTACCAGACGTACGTGATGGCTTAAAGCCAGTTCACCGCCGCGTTTTGTTTGCAATGAACGAGCTTAGTAATGATTGGAACAAGCCTTACAAAAAGTCGGCACGTGTTGTCGGTGATGTAATCGGTAAATACCACCCACACGGCGATAGCGCAGTTTATGACACGATAGTTCGTATGGCACAGCCATTCTCACTTCGTTATATGCTTGTAGACGGCCAGGGTAACTTTGGTTCTGTTGATGGTGATTCAGCTGCTGCAATGCGTTACACCGAAGTACGTATGGCTAAAATGTCTCATGAGTTATTAGCGGATCTTGAGAAAGAAACGGTTGATTTCGTTCCTAACTACGATGGCACAGAGCAAATTCCTGACGTTTTACCAACGAAGGTACCTAATTTACTTGTAAATGGTTCTTCTGGTATTGCCGTAGGTATGGCGACAAACATCCCACCACATAACTTAACTGAAGTTATCAATGGTTGTTTAGCATTAATTGTTAATCCAGATTTAACCATAACTGAGTTAATGGATTACATTCCTGGCCCAGATTTCCCTACAGCCGCAATCATTAACGGTAAAAAAGGGATTGAACAAGCGTATCAAACGGGTCGTGGCAAAGTGTACATGCGTGCACGTGCTGACATCGAAACAGACGAAAAAACGGGTCGTGAAACAATTATTGTTCATGAAATCCCTTATCAAGTTAACAAAGCACGCTTAATTGAAAAAATAGCGGAGCTTGTTAAAGATAAAAAAATTGAAGGCATTAGTGCACTACGTGATGAATCAGATAAAGACGGTATGCGTATCGTTATTGAGATAAAGCGTGGTGACGTAGGTGAAGTGATTCTAAACAACCTATATGCACAAACACAGTTACAAACAGTGTTTGGTATGAACATGGTTGCACTCATCAATAACCAGCCTAAGTGTTTTAATTTAAAAGAAATGCTTGAAGAGTTTATTATTCACCGTCGTGAAGTAGTAACTCGTCGTACAGTATTTGATTTACGTAAAGCGCGCGACCGTGCACACATGCTAGAAGGTCTAGCAATTGCACTTGCCAACATTGACCCAATTATTGAACTTATTCGTAAATCTCCAACACCAGCAGAAGCAAAAATAGCGTTAACTGCACGTTCGTGGGAATTAGGTAATGTTAAAGCAATGCTTGAAAAAGCAGGTGAGGCTAACGTTGCTCGCCCAGATTGGTTAGCTGATGATTTAGGTATACGCGACGGCCAATACTTTATTTCTGAGCAACAAGCTCAAGCGATTCTTGACTTACGATTACACAAGCTAACAGGTCTTGAGCACGAAAAAATCTTAAGTGAATACCAAACACTGCTTGATTTAATTGCTGAACTGTTACACATACTGGCAAGCCCAGAGCGCTTAATGGAAGTAATTCGCGACGAGTTAGTTGAAATTAAGGCGCAATATGGCGATGAGCGCCGCACTGAAATCAACGCAGCCGCGCATGATATCAGCCTTGAAGACCTAATAACTGAAGAAAACGTAGTTGTTACGCTTTCTCACGAAGGTTATGTTAAGTATCAGGCGTTATCTGATTACGAAGCGCAGCGTCGTGGTGGTAAAGGTAAATCTGCAACAAAAATGAAAGACGAAGATTTTATTGAACGTCTTTTAGTTGCAAACACGCATGATACTATTTTATGTTTCTCTACAGCAGGGCGTTTATATTGGCTGAAAGTATATCAATTACCACTAGCAAGTCGTGCAGCACGCGGTAAGCCAATTGTAAACTTATTACCTTTAGAAGCTGACGAACGTATTACCGCTATACTGCCAGTACGTGAGTACGAAGAAGATAAATACATCTTTATGGCAACAGCATTTGGTACAGTGAAGAAAACACCTTTAACAGCCTACAGCCGTCAACGTGCTAGTGGTATTATTGCCGTTAACCTAAATGAGGGTGATAGCTTAATTGGTGTTGATATTACTGATGGTACCAACGAAATAATGTTGTTTACCGATGCGGGTAAGGTTGTTCGCTTTAAAGAAGCTGAAGAATCTGCTGTTGTTGATGAAAATGGAAACCCAGTATTAGACGAAGAAGGTAACCCAGAAATTCGTTTCAAGGGTGTTCGTCCAATGGGCAGAACGGCAACGGGTGTACGCGGTATTAAAATGACCGACGAGCAACGTGTTGTATCGCTCATCGTGCCAAAAACTGATGGCGCAATATTGACTGTAACTGAAAATGGTTATGGTAAACGAACTCAACTTGAAGATTACCCATCTAAGAGTCGTGCAACACAAGGTGTTGTATCAATTAAGGTGAGTGAGCGTAATGGTGCTGTAGTCGGTGCTGTTCAAGTTGATGACAACGACGAAATAATGCTTATTTCAAATCGCGGAACGTTAGTGCGTACTCGTGTGAACGAAGTTTCAACAGTTGGTCGTAACACACAAGGTGTTATTTTGATCAGAACTATTGACGAAGAGCAAGTAGTTGGTTTACAACGTATAGAAGAAATTGAAGTTACAGAAAGTGACTTAATCAATACTGAAGACGTTGAAACAGTTGATACAGTTATAGATGAAGTCGTGGATGATAATCCCCCTTCAGAATAATTGAGATTGAAAAAGCGGCCTTGGCCGCTTTTTTTAATGTTGTTGAAAAAAATTAATACAGCGTGGATTTAATATTTTCATGTTGAGTGTATAAATTACTGGAATGAGGCAAAGGTAATGAGTAAATATAATTTTTGTGCAGGGCCGGCTATGCTTCCGCAAGCGGTAATGCAAAAAGCACAAAAAGAATTCTTAGATTGGCAAGACATGGGCGTTTCTGTAATGGAAATTAGCCACCGTAGTAAAGAATTTTTGGCATTAACTGCAAAATGTGAAGCAAGCTTAAGACGCTTAATGAATATTAGTGATGAATTTGAAGTTTTATTTATGCATGGTGGTGGTCGCGGTCAGTTTAGTGCAGTGCCCCTCAATCTTCATCAAGCAGATAAAAAAGCTATCTACTGCGAAAATGGTGTGTGGTCTAAAAGCGCGACAGACGAAGCTAACAAGTTTACTTCAACAACCAGTGTTGATGTACGTAACGATGCAGATGGAAAATTCTCAATTAAAAATGTAGCTGATTGGGTTTTACCTGCAGATGCCTCATATATTCATTATTGTCCGAACGAAACCGTAGATGGCTTAGAAATTTTTGAGGTGCCAAGTCATCCAACGGCACCAATTGTTGCTGATATGTCGTCAACGATTTTATCGCGCGAAATTGATGTAGATAAATTTGATTTAATTTACGCTGGTGCGCAAAAAAATATCGGTCCATCAGGTATCGCTATCGTTATTGTGCGCAAAACATTACTTGAACGTGAAGGTTTAGCTAAGCCTGGTATTTTAGATTATGCACTCGAAGCGAAGCAGGGCAGTATGTTTAATACACCACCTACATTTGCATGGTACTTAGCTGCAGAAGTGTTTGAATGGTTAGAAGCACAAGGTGGTGTAAAAGCAATGGAAGCTCAGAACATCGCTAAGGCCGAACTTCTTTATAATTTTATTGATGAATCTTCTTTTTATTCAAATAAAGTAGCAAAGCATTGCCGCTCACGTATGAACGTCCCATTTTGGCTTAATGATGAAAGCTTAAATGAAAAGTTTGTATCACAATCTAAAGAAGCTGGTTTATTAGCGCTTGAAGGTCATAGAATAGTAGGCGGTATGCGCGCAAGTATTTATAACGCAATGCCACTTGAAGGCGTACAAGCGCTTGTTGATTTTATGGCAGCTTTTGCGAAGGAGAATAGCTAATGGAGCAACTTCGTTTAGAACCAATATCGCGTGTTAACGGCTCTGTGACATTACCAGGGTCAAAAAGTTTATCTAATCGTATTTTACTTCTGGCTGCTCTGGCTAACGGAACAACAGTAGTAGAGAACTTACTCGATAGTGATGATATTCGTCACATGTTGGGAGCATTAGAGCTTTTAGGTGTAACAGTAAGACTTAATGAAGACCGAACAGTTGCAACTGTTCATGGTGTTGGTGGTGAGTTCAAAAAACCTAATGAACCTTTATTTTTAGGTAATGCGGGTACAGCATATCGTCCGTTAACAGCTGTTTTAGCTGCTGTTAAAGGTGAATATGAGTTAGTCGGTGAGCCACGCATGGAAGAGCGCCCAATAGGGCACTTAGTTGATGCGCTTCAAGCCCTTGGTGGTGATATTACCTATACAAAGTACAAAGACTACCCACCGCTTAAAATTGTTGGTGGGCAAATTAATGGTGGCGAAGTTGAAATTGATGGCAGTATTTCAAGTCAATTTTTAACCGCTTTATTAATGGCAGCTCCATTATTCAGTGGTGATACGCAAATTACAATTAAAGGCACATTAGTGTCTAAGCCATATATTGATATTACTTTAGGTGTTATGGCGCGTTTTGGCATTACTGTTGAACACTCAGACTATTCACTATTTAAGGTAAAAGGTGGGCAGCAATATCAATCACCTAAACGCATAATGGTTGAAGGTGACGCATCATCGGCTTCTTATTTTGTTGCAGCAGCAGCAATTGCTGGTGGCGAGATTGAAATTAAAGGTGTGGGTGCTAAATCGGTTCAGGGTGATATTGGCTTTGCGAAGGTGATGGAACAAGTCGGTGCACAAATCGATTGGTACGATGAACGTTTAGTTGTTAGGAAAGGCGAGTTAAAAGGGGTCGACATAGACGCCAATGCCATTCCCGATGCTGCAATGACATTAGCTACTGTTGCTTTATTTGCTAAAGGTCCCACAGCTATTCGTAATATTTATAATTGGCGTGTAAAAGAAACAGACCGTCTTTACGCTATGAGTACAGAGCTTCGTAAAGTAGGTGCAAAAGTTGTTGAGGGGGAGGATTTTATTGAAATAACTCCGCCATTAACATTTAACGATGTCGCTATTGACACTTACGATGATCACCGGATTGCTATGTGTTTTGCCATGGTTGCAGTGGGCGGAAAGCCTATAACAATCAATGACCCTAAGTGTACCTATAAAACATTTCCTTCGTTTTTCAATGTATTAGCATCAGTGAGTGAATAGGCTTTTTATAACTATTTATAAAAAGTTACACACTAATAGCAGATATATTTTAATAACTGACGTATAATGTCGCGGTTTATTTAGGTGTGCATTGCAGGAGGTTTAAATGCAGGCGTTATTAATGCCCGTGATCACCGTTGATGGCCCAAGTGGTTCTGGTAAGGGAACTGTTTGTCGTTTGTTAGCCGATAAGTTGGGTTGGGATGTATTGGATAGTGGTGCAATTTACCGCGTTTTATCCCTTGCAGCACTTCATCACCAAATCGCATTAGATAACGAAGAGGCACTTGTACCACTGGCTGCGAATTTAGACGTGCAGTTTTTGGTAGATAGCCAAACTAATACTGGAAAAGTTATTCTAGAGGGAGAGGACGTAACAACCACTATTCGTAATGAAGAAGTGGGCGCAGCTGCATCAAAAGTAGCCGCTCTTCCACGTGTTCGTGAAGCGCTATTAAGGCGTCAACGCGCTTTTAGAACCGAAAATGGTTTAATAGCAGACGGCCGTGATATGGGTACTATTGTATTCCCAGATGCGCCATTAAAAATCTATTTGACAGCGAGCGCACAAGAGCGTGCTCGTAGACGCTTTGTTGAGTTGAATGAGCGTGGGCTTGATGTTACACTAAGTGGTCTATTAGAGGACATTCAAGCTCGTGATGACCGTGATATGAATCGCGCCGTCGCACCGCTTGTGCCTGCAGAAGATGCAATTGAACTCGATACTAGCGAGCTAAATGCACAGCAAGTGTTTGATAAAGTTATTACTTTATTAGATGCAGCTATCTCTGAAGGTAAACTTCCTAAACGAAGTTAAACACATTTTATGCACCAGCAGGATGCCAGTGCTATTTTAACAACCCCATGCAGCATGGTTGCTTATTGGTATTAATATATGAGACGTATATTCGTATGTCAGAAAATTTTGCGCAGTTATTTGAAGAAAGCTTAAAGGGTTTTGAAGCAGAGCAAGGCTCTATTGTTAAAGGTACAGTAATCTCAATCGAGAACAACATTGTACTTGTAGATGCTGGTCTTAAATCAGAAAGTGCTATCCCTGCAGAGCAGTTCAAAAATGCTGCTGGTGAACTAGAAGTTGCTGTTGGCGACGAAGTAGATGTTGCACTAGATGCAATCGAAGACGGTTTCGGTGAAACTATCCTTTCTCGTGAGAAAGCGAAGCGTCACGAAGCGTGGATCCGTCTTGAGAAAGCTTGTGAAGAGCAAGAGACTGTTACTGGTGTTATCAACGGTAAAGTTAAAGGCGGTTTCACTGTTGAAGTTGATTCAATCCGTGCTTTCCTACCTGGTTCACTTGTTGATGTTCGTCCAGTACGTGACACAACTCACCTTGAAGGCAAAGAGCTTGAATTTAAAGTAATCAAGCTTGATCAAAAACGTAACAACGTTGTTGTTTCACGTCGTGCAGTTATCGAATCAGAAAACTCACAAGAACGTGAAGAGCTTCTTGCTAACCTTGTTGAAGGTCAAGAAGTTAAAGGTATCGTTAAGAACCTTACTGACTACGGTGCGTTCGTTGACCTTGGTGGTGTTGATGGTCTACTACACATTACTGATATGGCGTGGAAGCGTGTTAAGCACCCTTCAGAAATCGTTAATGTTGGTGACGAAATCGCAGTTAAAGTTCTTAAATTCGACAAAGATAAAACTCGTGTATCTCTAGGCCTTAAACAGCTTGGTGAAGATCCATGGGCAGCTATCGCTGGTCGTTACCCAGAAGGTTCTAAACTTTCTGGTCGTGTAACTAACCTTACTGATTACGGTTGCTTCGTAGAAATCGAAGAAGGCGTTGAAGGTCTAGTACACGTTTCTGAAATGGATTGGACTAACAAGAACATCCACCCTTCAAAAGTTGTTTCACTAGGTGACACAGTTGAAGTTATGGTTCTTGAAATCGACGAAGAACGTCGTCGTATTTCTCTAGGTCTTAAGCAATGTATTGCTAATCCTTGGCAAGAATTTGCTCGTCTACAAAATAAAGGCGATCAAGTTACTGGTAAGATCAAATCAATCACTGACTTCGGTATCTTTATCGGTCTTGACGGTGGTATTGACGGTCTTGTACACCTTTCAGATATTTCTTGGAACACACCTGGCGAAGAAGCTGTACGTGAATTCAAGAAAGGCGACGAAATCACTGCTATCGTATTGCAAGTTGACCCAGAGCGTGAACGTATCTCTCTAGGTGTTAAGCAAATCGAAGCTGACCCGTTCAATAACTACCTTGATGCAAACAAAAAAGGTGCTATTGTTAAAGGTAAAGTGACTGAAGTTGATGCGAAAGGCGCAACTGTTGAACTTATCGAAGGCGTTGAAGGTTACATCCGTGTAGCTGATATCGCTCAAGAGCGCGTTGAAGACGCAACTACTGTTGTATCTGTAGGCGACGAAGTTGAAGTTAAATACGTTGGTGTTGATCGTAAGAACCGCACTTTAAGCTTATCTGTAAAAGCTCTTTTCGAAGCAGAAGAGAAAGAAGTACTAGAGAAGCTTAAGAAAGAAGAGCCAGTGTTTGAAAACGCAATGGCAGCTGCTTTCGCAAATGCACAAAAAGACTAATAAATAATTAGTTTTTAGTTGGGAGGGCACTTTTGCCCTTCCTATATCTTTTTATTAAGGAAACGCTATGACTAAGTCAGAATTGATAGAAACACTTGCGGAACAACATGCACACGTTCCAGTGAAAGATGTTGAAAATGCTGTAAAAGAAATTCTAGAACAAATGGCCGGTTCATTATCTTCTTCAGATCGAATAGAGATCAGAGGATTTGGTAGTTTCTCTTTGCATTTCCGCGCTCCTCGTACAGGTCGTAACCCTAAAACTGGCGATACAGTAGAGTTAGATGGAAAGCACGTACCTCATTTTAAACCAGGTAAAGAATTACGCGACCGCGTCAATGCGAGCATTGCCTAGTTAATATAACGGAGTAGTTACTTGTTCAAGGTATTGAAATTTATTCTGGTAGCGCTGTGCCTAATTAGCGCATTTGTATTAGGGTCACAAAACCCGCAGTTAGTACAAGTAAATTATATTATAGCCAGTAATACTCTGCCTTTAGCTGTAATAATAAGTATCTGCTTTTTATTAGGTGTTTTAATAGGTTGTTTTATAAGCTTTAAGCTATTCTCTCAATTAAAGTGGCAAAATTACCGTTTGAAAAAACAGTTAGCGCCTGAGAAAAATAAAAACAAGCTTGACGTTAATAAAGACACCTAATTATGATTGAGCTTTTGTTTTTACTACTACCTGTTGCAGCCGGCTACGGTTGGATTATGGGTAAAAACAGTGCTAAAAATCATGCTCACCAACTTAATCGTCAAATAACTTCTGAATACAGTAAAGGGCTTAAGTTTCTATTAGACCGTGAAGAAGATCAAGGTTTAGAACACTTAATAAATTTACTAGAGGTTGCAGCGGATTCAGTTGAACATTACTCTACACTTGCCACTATGTTTCGTCGCCGAGGCGAATTAGACCGCGCAATCAAAATCCATGAACTTCTCCTAAAACACCCAAGTTTGAGTGAGCAGCAAGCCGCTACTAGTCGCTTAGAATTAGCCGAAGATTATATAATGGCTGGATTGCTAGATGGTGCAGAAGAGCATTTGGTTTGGTTGGTCAAGGCCGGCCATGTAGAAGCTCTCGATCCTATTATTACCTTATATTCGCAAACTCGTGAGTGGGATAAAGGCATTAATATGTTTGAATCTCACAGCGAATTATTCTCTAAAGAGCAACAATTTAAGGCTATCGCGAATTTTTATTGTGAGTCTGCCCTTAGTGACAGTACTCCTCAAATTATGCGAAAAGCAATTAGCCTAAACTACAAAGCCGTTCGGCCTTTGTATGAGCTAGGTGTTATCGCTTTTTCTAAAGAAGATTATGTTAAAGCGATCTACTATTGGCGTGAACTTATTTGCCAGTTTACTTTGTTTGCCCCCTTATTCATTGATGATCTGGCGCATAGCTATAAGCAACTAAATTTAACGTATCAATTTCATGAGTTAGTAAACGATTTACTAGAGAAGGGTGGTGTTCTTATAAAAATAAAACATTGCCAAGCTCTTTTAGAGCAAGGTCATACAAAACAAGCTTTCGATTTTTTAACTGACAGTTTAAAAAGACAACCTACGATCAGGGGGTTTAGTTTTTTACTGCAGCTAATGGGTGACCAAAATAAAAATACAAAAGAAGTACTTAATGAAATTGATAGTCTTGTAACGTCATATATTGCTACTAAGCCAGATTTTCAATGCCAGCATTGTGGCTTCACAAGTTATACAATTTATTGGAATTGCCCTTCTTGTAAACATTGGGAAACCATTGTCCCAAGTAGAGGTTTAGACGGATTTTAATAACCCCTAAATACTTAATTATTGTAATGCCCTTACAAATTTGACTAGAAGTTTAACTAGCATCTATATACTAATTAAACCTCCTTACTCACTTTGTGTAAGTTTGCCTTGATAACTAAGTTGAATATATAAAAACTCTTTACTGCTATAGATTAGGATAACTATGTCTTTCGAAAATTCAAAAAAAGTGCTTATCGCTTTAGACTACGACGATCAAGAAACAGCATTAGCATTTGTAAAACAGCTTTCGCCCGATACTTGTCGATTAAAAGTAGGCAAAGAAATGTTTACTTACTTTGGCCCTGAATTTGTAAAAGAGTTAATTGAACTTGGTTTTGATGTATTTTTAGATTTAAAGTTTCATGATATTCCTAATACAGTTGCAAAGGCAGTTACAGCTGCTGCAAAAATGGGCGTTTGGATGGTAAATGTTCATGCGTCAGGCGGTTATGAAATGATGCACAAAGCAAAACTTGCTTTAGAAGAATTTGGAGATAGAGCACCAATTCTTATTGCTGTAACTGTGTTAACAAGTATGGATGAACCAGAATTAAAACGTTTAGGTATAAACAAATCACCACAGGAGCAGGTAATATACCTTGCAAAACTAGCTAAGGAAGCAGGCCTTGATGGTGTTGTTTGTTCTGCTCAAGAAGCGAATGTTTTAAAGGCTGAGCTTGGTGAGCATTTTAAATTAGTTACACCAGGTATTCGCCCTGAAGGCAGTGAAGCAGGCGATCAAAAAAGAATAATGTCTCCAAAACAAGCAAT
The DNA here is from genome assembly GCF_046535955.1 of Pseudoalteromonas sp. SIMBA_162. Taxonomy (NCBI): domain Bacteria; kingdom Pseudomonadati; phylum Pseudomonadota; class Gammaproteobacteria; order Alteromonadales; family Pseudoalteromonadaceae; genus Pseudoalteromonas; species Pseudoalteromonas sp. SIMBA_162. The sequence goes on from NZ_JAWJBQ010000001.1 coordinate 350,811, forward strand.
TGAAGCTGGCAGTGATTATCTAGTTGTAGGCAGACCGATTACTAAAGCAGCAAATCCAGTAAAAGTACTGCAAGATGTTAATAAATCCATAAAATAATTTACAAAAAACAGCAAATAAGTACTAAAACCCTTACGTTATGTGTAATTTGTGTTACATTTATAATATCAAAATGATGTAAGGGGTTTATTTTGAAGCTATTATTTGGTTCAGTGTTAATTATCATTGCAGGCTTTTCAGTTAACAAACATGTATTTTCTAGTAAGGCTTATGATGGCGTTACAACAGTAACAGACGTTATATCAGCTTATCCTGTAGACATGTTTGATTTTAAAAAAACAATGAAGGATTATGCTCATCATCTTTGCTACAGAAATTCTGACGCGTTAAATGCTCAAGATATCACTGTCAGTGATTGTTTAACTCATCATGATGAAAAGAAATTGGAGTGTGAAATAAAGGTTTTTAGATTAGCGCCGCAAAACTTAGAATCAGAAAGGGAAGTACTTAATTACTCAAGAGAGTATACACAGTGTACATTGCCTTATAAGTATATTTTAGGGTAAGCACTCACAATATAAAGATATCATGAGCGCTATAAAATTATTTAGATTTTAAGCGGATAGATTTCGCTTCTATCTCAATAAGCTCTTGTTTAAATAATCCACCAATTGCTTTTTTATAGTTAGCTTTACTTGTTGAAAATACTTTCTTAATAAGTTCAGGATCAGATTTATCGCCAATGGCGAGTATGCCGCCTTCGTTTTTAAGCTTTTCCATTATTTTATCGCCAAGCTCACTTACTTTACCCATGCCTGGTTTTTCAAGTACAACATCAATTTTTCCGTCTTCTCGTACTTTTTGGACAAAGCCTTTAAGCTTTTGCCCTACAAATAAGTTTTTGAATACCATATTGTAAAATACAACACCAAAGTGAGACTCTTCTATAAGCACTTTGTAGCCAATATCTGTCTTACCAGCAACAATCAAATCAACCTCTTGTAGGCGTGTGTATTCAGGCTCATCCTTTGATAAAAAGCGATTAAAGTTAGTTGAAGCACAAATGCGTTGACTCGCATTATCAAGATACAAACGAACAAGATAAGAATGCCCCTCTTGCATACGTGGCTTTTGTTCATTAAATGGGGCTAATACATCTTTTTCTAATCCCCAGTCTAAAAATGCACCAATACTATTTATTTCCTTAACACGTAAAAGGGCGTATTCACCTACTTGAGCATGTGGCTTTTTAACCGTCGCCGTTGGTAAATTAGCATTATCTAAATATATAAATACGCTAATGCTGTCACCAGCTTCAAGTTCATCTCTGATTTCGTTTTTTGGTAAAAAAACTTCACCTAAATCATGACCGTCCAAGTAAGCGCCTTCATTACTTACTTCTTTTACAAATAGGGTTTGTGTTGTTCCAAGGTAACTCATAATTATTCCTGCTCAGGCTTTTTTTTACGGCGCATTGGTGAATCGCCATCGATATTCATAGGGGCTTTAATGGGTGCCGCTGGTTTTTTAGGTTTTGCTTTACGTTTAATTTGTGGCTTTTTAACCTGCATTACTTTTTTAGCTTTAACAGTTGCAGCAGGTTTTTTATCTTTTATCCCTTTAAATTTAGCTTTAAGCCCGTCAATAGTTGCAAATTTAAGCTCATCGTTTAAAAAAGATTTAATTGCTAAATAACTAGCCCAATCTTTAGGGCCTACTAATGAAATAGCGGTACCTTTAAAACCTGCACGTCCAGTTCTACCAATTCTGTGTACATATTCTTCTGCATGTTTTGGTAAATCAAAGTTAATTACATGCGTTACGCTTAACAAATCTAAACCACGGGATGCGACATCAGTGGTAATTAATATTTTAAAGTTTCCTCTGCTAAACGAGTCCATAATGTCTAAGCGTTTGCTTTGTGTTAAATCTCCCGCTAGTGCGACTGATTTAAATCCTTTGTTGTTTAGTTCTTCGCTCAAACGACTTGTATCTGCCCGGGTGGCAGTAAATATTATGCATTGGCCAACTTCGTCTTGCTTTAAAAAGTGTGCTAATAACGCTTCTTTGTGATCTAGATGGTCGGCTAAGTAGAGTGTTTGCGTTATATCGCTGTGCTGTTCATTTGCAGCACTAAGCGTGATCTGTTTTGGTTTTTTTAATAAATTACGCGAAAGAGCATCTACTTGAGCGTGGTCTAGGGTTGCTGAAAACAATAATGTTTGGCGAAGACGGTGATTGGCTTCGTCGTTAATTAACTTTAGTTGCTCAGTAAAGCCCAGATCTAAAATACGGTCTGCTTCATCAAAAATTAGCAGTTCTAAACCACTTAATTGTAACGAGCGTTTGGTAACATGATCGGCCAAACGACCGGGTGTTGCCACTACAAACTGTGGGTCGTTCCTTAATGCTTTAATTTGGTCATTAAAGTTTTCACCACCTAATACTTTTACAGCTTTAATCGCCGTGCCCGCTATTAACAAACGCAACTGTGTAAATACTTGCGTAGCTAATTCGCGTGTAGGGGCAACAATAAGTACACGTGGATCGCGTTTACTGAGTGCTTTTTGTTTCATAACCCGTTGTACTGCGGGTAATAAAAACGCCAAGGTTTTGCCCGACCCAGTCTTTGACTGAGCAAAAATGTCATGCCCTGCAAGTGCGGTAGGCACTGCATGTGCTTGAATGTCTGTGGGCTGGGTGATCCCTTGATGTGCTAATTGTGTTTCAAGGCGAGTATCAATCCCAAGATCAGTAAAGTGCAATGTAATGTTCTCCAATGTGCAACTTAAATTAATTGCTGCATTATAGCGTACACATGGCTTATCCCGACAGCAAAAAGCAAAGTATGGTGCTATTTTTTGCAATTAATCTAAAAAAGCGTAAAATACGCGCCCCATATGCGCCGGATTTACGATTCGGTAAACGCCAATATTGGCTAATAAGGCAAAATAGGAAATAAAATGACAGCTGTTCATAAAGATGATCTTACCAGCGAACACTTTGTAGTGTGCGCTTTATACAAATTTGTAGGCCTACCTGAATTTGAAGCATTACGTAAACCTCTACTGGAGGTTATGGAAAAAAACGAAGTGCGAGGCACATTACTTTTAGCTGCAGAAGGAATTAATGGTACTGTTTCTGCAAAACGAGCGGGCATTGATAACCTCCTTGCATGGTTAGATGAACAGCCAAATTTAAAAAACATTGTTACTAAAGAATCCTATGATGACGAATGTCCGTTTTACCGCACAAAAGTAAAACTAAAAAAAGAAATCGTAACAATGGGCGTAGAGGGAATTGATCCTCTTAAAGTAGTGGGAAGCTATGTTAAACCTCAAGACTGGAATGCATTAATTTCTGACCCCGAGGTTGTACTTATTGATACGCGTAACGATTACGAAATTGAAATTGGCACATTTCAAAATGCCGTTGATCCAAATACAACAACGTTTCGTGAGTTCCCTCAATGGGCAAAAGAAAACCTTGATCCTGAAAAACATAAAAAAGTTGCTATGTTTTGTACAGGTGGTATTCGATGTGAAAAATCAACAGCTTACATGAAAGAGCAGGGCTTTGATGAAGTTTATCACTTAGAAGGTGGTATTCTTAAATACTTAGAAGAAGTGCCAAAAGAAGAAACCATGTGGGAAGGCGAGTGTTTTGTATTTGATAATCGCGTTGCTGTTGATCATGACCTACAGAAAGGTTCTTACGATCAATGTCATGCGTGTCGTATGCCTATAACTGAACAAGAAAAACAAAAGCCTGAATATTTAGAGGGTGTTTCATGTCATCATTGTATTGATAAGGTAACTGATGAGCAGCGAGCCCGTTTTGCAGAGCGCCAAAAACAAATTGAGCTCGCACAGGCTCGTGGTGAAGGGCATATAGGTAACGAAGCACAGACCGTTCTTCAACAACGCAAAGAGGCTAAAAAAGCACAGAAAGATGCTCAACGTGGTAAGTAAGTCATCTTTAAAATGTACTTAATAAAAAAGAGCTTTACGGCTCTTTTTTTTGGCTAAAATTTGTTATTCATCTTACATAGTTGAGTGTTCAGCGTTAACACAGGCTAATTTTGATCACACTTTTGTTACACTGCGTATAGTGGTCAACAAAATGGTTTATAAGGTGGTTCTTTGAAATTGCGCATACTTCTATTAAATATCTACTTGTTATTATTCATTTTTAGCACAGCAGCATTTAGTGCAAATGTAATGGTACAAAAAGTTACAACGGAACGAACAAAAGAAGAGGTTAAAGCTGTAGGTAATGCAGAAGCAATTCACTCCGTTATATTATTTCCTGCAGTGGGTGATAGAGTAACAGCCGTTCACTTTAAACCGGGTAACTTCGTAAAGGAAGGAGATATTTTAGTCAAACTTGACTCTCGCAGACAAAAAGCAGCTCTTAAACAAGCAGAAATAACCTTAGCAGATACCCAACGAACACTTAACAGACTCAGCGAAAGTCACAAAAAGGGAGCAATTCCTAAAAGTGACTTAGATGATGCTAAAACTTTGCATGCACTCGCCGAGGTTGCTCTTATTAATGCTAAAACAGATCTGGAAGACAGAACTGTGCTTGCGCCATTTGATGGTGTGATGGGACTTACTGATGTAGAAAAAGGGGATCGCATTACAGATCAAACTGCCATTGCAACAATTGATGATACTCGCAGTTTGTACATTAATTTTAACGCCCCCGAGTCAGCTGTCTCAATACTAAAAAATAAAGGTATTGTGGAAGTAACACCATGGCAAAGCGCAAAAGCTATTAATGCTCAAGTTTCATATCTTGATTCTCGAATAAATCCACAAACCCGTACCTTACGTGTCAAAGCCAAACTGGAAAATGAAAATGATCAGTTTATGCCTGGTATGAGTTTTCGAATTACTATTACCATGCAAGGGGAATCATATGCTGTTGTGCCTGAGGCTGCACTTATGTGGGGAGCAACAGGGCCTTATGTTTGGAAAAGTATAGATAAAAAAGCAAAGCGCATAGATGTAAAAATAGAGCAACGCTTAGCTGGGCGATTGTTAGTTTCAGGCAATTTAAATGAAAACGATATATTGGTTGTTGAAGGCGTCCAACGCTTGCGCGAAAACCAAACATTAACGTTTGCTAATCCCAGTAATTTAGAGGAATAACAATGAAAAATTCCCCTATGATGCAAGACCTACCCTCAATGGCAATTCGCCGCCCAGTGCTCATTGTTGTTTTGAATCTACTAATAATAATTGCTGGTTTAGCTGCAATTGCAGGAATTGAAGTCAGAGAATTACCAGATGTTGATAGGCCACGTATAACTGTTTCGGCTTCATTTCCTGGTGGGTCTCCAGAAACGGTCGACACAGAAGTAACCAGTAAACTAGAAGGGGCAATAGCCCGTGTAAGTGGTGTTAAATCAATTCGCGCACAAAGTGAAGAAGGCAATGCGCGTATTGTTGTTGAGTTTCGCCCTGGCGTAGATTTAGACAATGCAGCTAATGAAACCCGGGAGTCTGTTGCGCGTGTACAGCGAGAATTACCAGAGGAAGTTGAACGTGTTGCAATTATCAAGGCCGATAACGATGCAGAAGCTGTTGTTTCGCTCACTGTATCAAGTAATAGTCTAGCACTTGAAGCCCTTACTGAACGCGTTGAAACCGATTTAGCTCCTCAGTTTTTAACCATACCAGGTGTTGCCGATGTCAGGTTAAACGGGGACCGAAAACGTGTTTTGCGAGTTCGCTTAGATCCATTAAAGTTAAGTAGTTTTAATCTTACCATTCCTGATGTGGCAGATGTTTTACGACAAGCGCCATTTGATGTACCAGCAGGAAGCCTTAAATCAAGTGATCAACAAGTTATAGTAAGAGCCGATGCTACTTCTATTACCCCCAATGAAGTAGCAGATATTATTGTTAGCGGTGATACGCGAGTAGGTGATATTGCATCAGTCTATTTTGGCCCAGCAGATCCACGGTCTATGGTTCGTTTAGATGGTAAACCAGTAATAGGTATGGAGGTTATTCGTCAAGCGCAATCAAATACAATTGAAATATCGGATGAAGTTTTACAGTTACTTGAAAACATGCGCGAACGATTTCCTGAACTCGAATTTACCCTCACCTCAGACGATGCTCAATTTATAAGAAGCTCTGTTGACGAAGTAATAAACTCCTTAGTGCTTACAGTTTTGTTAGTGGTAATAACGTTATGGGTGTTTATAGGTTCGTGGCGCGCAACACTTGTGCCTGCGTTTGCCATACCTGTTGCGCTTATAGGGTCTCTTGCACTTATTTGGGCCCTTGGTTTTTCTATTAATATACTCACTTTATTAGCACTCGTGTTAGCCACAGGTTTAATAGTTGATGACGCAATTGTTGTAAGCGAAAACATACAACGTCAAAGAGGACTAGGGCTTGGTCGGCGAGCATCAGCTGTAATAGGAACTCGAGAAGTATTTTTTGCGGTAGTTGCAACGACTGCCGTATTGGCTGCGGTTTTTATCCCTATTGCATTTTTACCTTCTACGGCAGGACGATTATTTAGAGAGTTTGGCGGGGTGCTTGCAGGTGCAGTCATTATTTCAAGTTTTGTTGCGTTATCACTTGTCCCTGCATTGACTTCAAAATTAAAACTAAAAAAACAAATCAACCACCCATTTTCCAAAGTAGGTAATAAGTTAGTAAGTCTTTATAGCATAACTATTAAAAGCGTTCTGAACCGCGCTTGGCTCGTGCTCATAGCTTGTATATTAATAGCCTTTGGTTCTGGCGCATTGTATTTAAACCTCGATAACGAACTATTACCCACAGAGGACAGGGGTAAAATTCGTATATTTGCCAGAGGCCCAGACGGTGTTGGGTTGAACTTTATGGACAGGCAAGCAATGCAAATGGAAGATATTTTGTTACCTTTTGTAGAAAGTGGTGAAATAGAATCTATTTACACAGTTGTTGGGCAATGGGATCCAAATATTGTTTTTATTACAGTACCACTAAAGCATTGGGACGACCGTCAATTTAGCCAGCAAGAAATCATTAATAAAATTCGCGGACCATTAGGTGAAATCCCAGGCGCAGCTGGTCGTGCATCCGGTTCTAATAGTTTAAATCTTAGAGGTCAAGGTGGCGGTATAGAAATCGCTTTATTAGGCCAAGACTACCAACAAATTTTTGTCGCTGCACAAGATTTTGCAAAGCAAATTGAAAACGCAATCCCGGGTACTGCGCCTGTAAGAGTCTCTTATCAGCCGTCACAACCACAATTACGTGTAAATATTGATAGGCGAAGAGCCGAAGAGTTGGGTGTATCGCTCAGTGATATCTCAATTACACTTCGCGCTGCCATCAATGGGGATGATGTTGCGGATCTAAACATTGGCGACCAATCAATACCCATCATGCTGCAAGTGCAAAACCAGGTTATTCAAGATCCAAGTGATTTAGCAAACCTCTATGTGGCAAGTTCGCAAGGTAGGTTAGTGCCGATTAGTAGCTTAGCTAATATTAGTGAAGAAGGAGTAGCCGCTGAGCTTGAGCGCCATGCACAGCGTCGTGCTATTGAATTAGATATGGAACTACCGGATGGTATGACGATTGCCGATATAGTCGATCAAATTCGCAATTTGTCTCAGCAATCGTTGCCTCAAGGTATTACCCTTGCGTTTAAAGGTGAAGCGCTGACCTTTGAAGAAACAGCAAACGAAGTACTTTTAACTTACGTGTTGGCTTTTCTAATTGTATTACTGGTATTAGCAGCTCAATTTGAAAGTGTAAACAGTGCAATAGTGGTAATGCTAACAGTTCCATTTGGTATTACTTCAGCTATTTTAGCGCTTTATTTAACAAATACGTCTCTTAATATTTATTCGCAAATTGGTCTAGTGATGCTCATTGGTCTAATTGCGAAAAATGCCATTTTATTAGTCGAATTTGCAGATCAACTTCGAGACCAAGGCTTATCAGTTCGCGAGGCTGTTGAAGAGGCTGCACTGGTTAGATTACGTCCTATCACTATGACACTCGTTTCTACGTTACTTGGTGCACTGCCATTAATTTTATCAAGCGGGGCGGGTGCTGAAGCACGTAATGCAATAGGTTGGGTTGTATTTGGTGGTCTCTCGCTTGCTGTTTTATTTACTTTATACTTAACACCAGTCATCTATTTAGGACTTGCACGTTTCACTAAGCCAAGAGGGGATGAAACTAAACAGCTGGCCCAAGAGCTTGAACAAACAGAATAAACCTTTAGTGGCCTAATTAATCTTTTTTCTTTAAAAAACGGTTAATTAGGCCCACAATTGCATTATTGGAAATCAGTAGGGATCTATAATGCAAAGCGAACAAATTGAAATAGCGCAATTTTTATCACAACACCCTCCTTTTGATGATCTCCCTCAAAAAGCATTAGATGAACTTGCTAAACAAGTCGAAGTCAGTTACTTCAGGGCTAATACCGATATTTTACAATACGGCCAAGACATAGCCGATTTGTACATCATAAGAAGTGGCGCTGTTGAAATGTATCGCCGTGATGGCGAGCTCTATAACCGTTTGGCCACTGCGGGAATATTTGGGCAAATGGGCTTGTTGATGAATCGCAAAGTACGTTTTCCGGCTACAGCGCTTGAAGACACGTTAGTGTATTGTATAAACGTTGACATATTTTTGCAGTATTGTGATGAATTTGAAGTCTTTGCAGATTATTTTGAAACCGATGGTAATGTGCGTTTGCATCAAGCAATTGTTGAGCAAGCCGATGGCAACGATTTAACCACTGCCAAGGTGAAATCGTTACTTCACCGAGACGTTGTTACAGTCGATGCAACTGAAACAGTAAAAAATATTGCACAGCTCATGACCGATGAGTCGGTTTCGTCAGTGCTAGTGACCGACGTTAATAAGCCTATTAATAACGACCCTCAAGAAGATGACGGGCAAGTCGTTGGTATAATAACAGATAAAGATTTACGTACTAAAGTTGTTGCGCAGGGGCTTGAGTACAACACGCCTGCACACGTTATTATGTCAACTAACCTAGTGCTACTTGATCAAAATGACTATATTTTTGAAGCCGTTTTAGCCATGCTCAGAGATAATTTACATCATCTTCCTGTGGTACAAAAAAAACGGCCAATTGGTGTTATATCACTGTCAGATATTCTACGTTATGAATCGCAAAGTAGCTTATTGTTGGTGCGTGGTATATTGGCTCAGCAGTCTGTTGAAGACTTAGCTCACTACGCAAATCAGCTTCCCCGTGTATTTGTGCGCATGGTAAATGAAGATGCAAACTCTCATATGGTCGGTACTGCAATGGCTGTCATTGGTCGTACATTTAAACAACGGTTGCTAATACTCGCAGAAGAAAAATTTGGCCCGCCGCCAGTACCCTACTGCTTTATCGCATTAGGCTCTATGGCTAGAGATGAGCAGCTTATTGTTACCGATCAAGACAATGCACTTATACTAGATAATAGCTATGACGACGAAAAACATAATGCTTATTTTCAAAATTTGAGTGACTTTGTTTGTGATGGATTAGCTCAATGTGGCTATAGCTATTGCGACGGTGAAATTATGGCGTCATTCAAGAAGTGGCGAAAAACACAGGACCAATGGTTTGAGCAATTTGCCCAATGGATTGCTGAACCCAAACCACAGGCTTTACTTAACAGTTCTATATTTTTTGATTTAGACGGCGTATGGGGTAAAACAAAATGGGCTAATGAGTTAAAAACATATATTGCTAAACACAGTGCAAATAACAGACTGTTTCTAGCAAATATGGCAGCAAATGCTCGTAATAGAACACCTCCACTTGGCTTTTTTAAAGGGTTTGTTCTTGAACACAATGGGCAGCATCAAAAATCTATGAATTTAAAACGACGTGGCACAGCGCCATTAAGTGATGTTGTTCGCGTTCATGCACTTGCCATTGGATCTCGTAAGCAAAATTCATTTGATCGCCTAGAAGATATAATAGAAGCCAATATTTTGCCTGCAGGTAAAGCGCAAGACTTACGTGATGCGTTAGAGTACATTTCGATGACCCGAATACGTCATCAGGCATGGCAAATTGAGCAGGGTGAAGTACCCGACAATAATCTTGACCCGCATCTGCTTTCTCCATTTGAACAGCGTCATTTAAAAGATGCTTTTGCTATTCTAGATAAGGCGCAAAATTACCTTAAATTTTGTTATACCGCACACTCGGGTGTGAAATAATCTATGTTTTTCAAAGAAGTTAAAAACTGGAATACACGTTATGCTCAGCTTGCCGATGATGCGCAAAACAACTTACTAAAAGAGTTTTATTTATCTACATTTAGTGATGCTAGCGCTTCTGTAAAAGACATTCCTTTTGTTGCATTAGATTTTGAAACAACTGGGCTTAATAGTAAAACAGATGATATTGTGAGTGTGGGGTTAGTGCCATTCACATTGGCGCGAATATACTGTAAACAGAGTAAACATTGGGTGGTTCAGCCAAGACGAAACCTAAGTGAATCATCTATTGTGATCCACGGTATTACTCATAACGATGTTGATAACGCGCCTGACTTTGACAACATTATAGCCCCTTTACTTGATGCTTTGCGTTCTAAGGTGATTGTTGTTCACTATGCGGCAATCGAACGTGGCTTTTTTAATAGTGCCTTATTATTGCGATTAAAAGAGCATATTGAGTTTATGGTTGTAGATACCATGGAACTTGAGCGAAGAGCGCTCAAAGCAAAACAAGGCTTAATAGGGCAGATATTTAACACTAAACTGGGATCGCTAAGGCTAAATGACTGTCGTAAACGTTATTCTCTACCTGTTTATGAAGGACATCATGCGTTAACCGATGCGCTTGCAACCGCTGAGCTTTTACAAGCTCAATTGCGTCATCATTACACAGAAGAAACACCGTTGTGCACTATATGGAGCTGAACACATATAAATAAAAAACGCCGCAAAAATGCGGCGTTTTTTATTGTTGTTAATTTATTACTTAACTGGGCGAGGCTCAGTTCTTAAACCTAATACTAAGCTCACACACATAAGTAAAAGCACAAACGTAAATGGTAAACCTGTTGACACAGCACCCGCTTGTAAAGCTTCAATGGCTTGTGTTCCGCCAATCCAAAGTAGCGCAGCAGCAATAGCGCCCTCAACTGTAGCCCAAAATATACGCTGGGGAACGGGAGCGTCAATCTTACCACCGGCTGTAATAGAATCGATTACTAACGACCCAGAGTCTGACGAGGTAATAAAAAACACAAGTACAAGAACAATCGCAATAAACGATAAAATATTTGAAAGCGGAAGTTCATCCAGCATATGAAACATTGCTAAAGGGACTTCAGTTAAGCCATTAAGCCCAAGCGCGCCAACACCATTGATAATTTGATCAATTGCAATACCACCGTAGATAGACATCCACAATACCGTTACTAAAGTTGGAATAAGTAATACAGCGATTAAGAATTCACGAATAGTGCGTCCGCGTGAAACACGAGCTATAAACATACCAACAAACGGTGACCACGAAATCCACCATGCCCAGTAAAATACAGTCCAACCGTGCATCCATGTTTCGTCTTCACGGCCGTGTGGGTTACTCAAAGGGATAATGTTTTCTACATACCCCATTACTGTATTTGGAACATTCCCCATAGCTACAGCAAATCCAACTAGGCAAACAAACAACAGTAATACAAACGCTATCAGCATGTTTATATTACTTAATAGCTTTACACCGCCATCAATGCCGCGAACAACGGATATAACGGCTAATAAAGTAACCCCTACAATAACTAAAATTTGCGAGCCAATACCGCCCTCTAAACCAAATACATGGTTAATCCCCGCTGAGGCTTGCTGCGCACCTAAACCTAATGAAGTTGCTAACCCAAATAAAGTAGCCAAAACAGCCAAAATATCAATAATATGACCCGGCCATCCCCACGCTTTATCACCTAAAATCGGATAAAAAATCGAACGGATTGAAAGCGGGAGCCCCTTATTGTAAGCAAAAAAAGCCAAAGATAAACTAACCACTGCATAAATTGCCCACGGATGAAGACCCCAGTGGAACATGGTTGCGCCCATGGCTAATTTTGCAGCTTCTGGTGTGTTTGCTGCAACGTTTAATGGTGTTTCGTACCAGCCAGTATAATAAGCAACAGGTTCTGCTACACCCCAAAACATAAGGCCGATACCCATACCAGCGGCAAATAACATTGCAAGCCATGAAAGGCGAGTATGAGAGGGTTTAGCTTCACTTCCTCCCAAGCGTATATTTCCGTATGGAGATACAATAAGCGCTAAACAGAAAACGACGAAAAAGTTAGCAGCCCACATAAATAGCGCATCAAAGTTATTAATAATATCGAATTTAATAGTATCGAGCGCAGTTTTAGCTGTTTGTGGCTCGGTGACAAGCAAGGCAACTAAAAATAAAATAATAAGACCCGCACTAATCCCAAAAACAGGGTTATGAATATCAAACCCCCACTTTTGGACGTTATCCTGTCCTACGGTGTAATCTGTATTATCAATACTATATTTGTCATGATTTTCCTTCATGCAATACCTCTTTTGTAATTATAAATAACTGGTTATCCAGCCGCCCATTAAATACATTAGTCTATATACTGAGAATAAAAAATAATTTGAAGACTAACTATTTATTTTTCTATCTTACAGATGATACGCAGCTACATAAACGATAAAAGTAACAAATAGTTAAAATAGCGTGTTTTAAGGGTAATGTTAGCCATAAAAATAGCTATTTAAAAAAATAATAGTAGGTAGATAAAAACTATAAGCTTAGAACTTAAACTATAATTAAAGTAATTATTTATAGACCAAGCAGTCTAGTAAGTTGAAGAAGGAAATGAACCTAACGGGGTGGTGGAAGTTTATACACTGCATAAAACTTATGCAGTGTATACGTTAGTGCTTATTTTTTACCTGTGTAAGCGTCGTTGTGTACGCCCGCTGCACGACCAGAAGGGTCCGCATTATTTTGGAATGATTCATCCCAAGCAAGTGCTTCTGGTGTGGAGCAAGCGACTGACTTACCGTGTGGTACACACTTAGCCGAGGCGTCACCTGGGAAGTGCGACTCAAAAATAGCACGGTAGTAATAAGCTTCTTTTGAATCAGGGGTATTAATAGGGTATTTAAACTTAGCGTTAGCGAGGTCTTGATCGCTTACTTGCTCTTCAACATACTCTTTTAATGTATCTATCCAGCTGTAGCCAACACCATCAGAAAACTGTTCTTTTTGGCGCCATAAAACTTCATCAGGTAGGTAGCCACCAAAGCCTTCACGTAAAATATGCTTTTCAATTTTGCCTTCTTTACACATTTTAGCTTCAGGATTGATGCGCATAGCAACATCAACAAATTCTTTGTCTAAGAATGGTACGCGAGCTTCAACACCCCATGCGGCCATCGACTTATTAGCACGCAGACAGTCAAACATATGAAGTTTAGATACTTTACGGTTTAGTTCTTCATGAAACTCTTGTGCATTTGGCGCTTTATGGAAGTATAGGTAACCACCAAATAATTCATCTGCACCCTCACCAGAAAGAACCATCTTAATACCCATGGCTTTAATTTGACGAGCCATTAAATACATAGGGGTTGATGCACGAATAGTGGTTACATCATAAGTTTCTATGTGGTAAATAACTTCACGAAGCGCATCAATACCCTCTTGAATAGTAAAAATGATAGGGTGGTGCACTGTCCCAATCATGTCGGCTACCTTTTGAGCTGCCGCTAAATCGGGTGAACCCTCAAGACCCACTGAAAACGAGTGAAGCTTAGGCCACCAAGCATCACTTTCGTCGTTATCTTCAATACGTTTAGCTGCAAAACGCTGTGTGATAGCAGAAATTACCGATGAGTCTAATCCACCAGATAGTAATACACCGTAAGGTACATCACACATAAGTTGACGTTTAACGGCTGCCTCTAGTGCGTCTTTCACATCTGATGATTCTGCACTGTTATCTTTCACTGCGTCGAATGTTTGCCAATCGCGTTTATAATACGGCTTTAATTCACCATCTTTACTGTAAAGGTAATGACCAGGAGGAAATTCTTCAATATGTTTACAAATTGGAGAAAGTGCTTTTAGCTCAGATGCAACATAAAAGTTACCGTGCTCATCGTGGCCAGTGTATAGCGGTATAATACCAATGTGATCGCGACCAATTAGGTAGGCGTCATTCTCTTCATCGTATAAGCAAAATGCAAAAATACCGTTCAAGTCATCTAAAAACTCAGGACCTTTTTGTTTGTATAGCGCTAATATTACTTCACAGTCAGACTGTGTCTGAAAAGTAAAATCAGTGTTTAAGTTTGCAGCTAACTCTTTGTGATTATATATTTCCCCGTTTACCGCTAAAATATGCGTTTTTTCAGGGTTGTATAAAGGTTGCGCACCACTAGATACGCCAACAATTGCAAGACGTTCGTGAACTAAAATTGCTTTTTCAGACGCGTAAACACCAGACCAATCTGGGCCTCGGTGTCGTAGTAATTTTGACATTTCAATTGCTTGAGTTCGCAATTGAGCGGGATCAGATTTAATATCTAATACCCCAAAGATTGAACACATAGTAACTCCTCATTCCTATTATGTGTGCAGAACAGCCAGTTTGCTGAACTGCGAACCCTTGTTTTATCAGAAATATTTACTCAAGTCACATAGCTTTTGCAATTAATTAAGAATAATTTATGCACCAATGTTTAAGTGACCGCACCTTGTTGGTGAACAAGGAGTAACTATGATTATTTTTGCATCAATTCTATTGTTCAAACTCTGTACTATTAGTGAGTTATCCAAGTGAGCTTGCTTCACAGACGGCTCGTTTTTGTAACACAGTGGTGCAATAAGCAACTACTAATTAGTTAAAGTTCAACGTAATCAATTATTGCTTAACGTTTGCTTTTAAGTGCAATTTTTAACTGGTTTAAATGACCGTCGAGCTTCTGTTTGGCTTGAAATGCTTGCTTAAACGTCACATATTCAAATTCAATTGTATCTAGTGGTCTGTATTGCGCAAATTGATGCAAATCTGCTTCAATTACGGTGCCTAATAAGGGGTAACCCCCCGTTGTTTGCGCATCGTTTAACAAAACAATGGGTTCTCCATTTGGTGGGAGTTGAATGCTTCCGGGGCTTACAGCAAGAGAAGGCAATGAGTGTGAGTGGGTTAAATAATAATTATCACTTTGTAGCCTAACACCCATGCGGTTACTATTGTGACTCACTTTAAACGACGACTGAGTGAACCCATTAATGATCTGTTTTGAGAAAAGCTGTGCATGTGGGCTTGGGTATACACGGACAATTTTACGTTTTGGCGGCATAAGTGCACCGCATTGAGTAAATTCTGATTGGTAAGGAGTTATTTTAATAGTGTCACCGGCTATGAGCGATTTACCATTTAGTCCGCCAAAACCAGCATTTAAGTCAGTTGCTTTAGAATTCATAACAACCGGGCTTTGAATACCACCTTTAACGGCAATGTAGGCTCTTAATCCTGCTCTGCCGGTTGAAAATTTTAGCACCTGTTTTTGTTTAATATTATATGTCCAACCTGGGTAAATCGGTTTTTCATCAAGTGTTGCACTTAAATCAGCACCAAATAAGGCAATAACAGTGTTGCATTCAAACGCAAGTTCGCACAAGCCAACGGTTACCTCAAGAACAGCGGCGTTTTTATCATTATTTAAAAGGCAGTTTGCTATGGTTTGTGCGTAAGGGTCTAAGCTGCCAGACTGACTAACGCCTAAATGGCGGTATCCGTTACGTCCAAAATCTTGGATGCTCAGTAATGGGCCACTTTTAATAACTTTAATCATTATTTATTTCCCCACAGATACAGGTATAAATTCAAGCGTGTCACCAGGCTGTATTAAGCATGGGCTTTTTTGCGTTGCATCAAATAATGGTATGTCAGTTTGGCCAATAATATGCCAGCCACCAGGCGAATCTGCCGGGTAAATGGCTGTTTGGTCAGCACCAATAGCGACAGACCCTTTAGGTACTTTAAGACGAGGTTCTGAGCGTCTTGGTGTAAAAAGTTGCTTGTTTAGTCCATTTAAGTATGCAAAACCAGGTTGAAACCCCAAAAATAAAACAGCGTACTGGGGCTCACTGTGAAGGTTAATGACGTCATCAATGCTTAAACTATGAAAATTTGCCACGTAGTTTAGGTCTGCGCCGTTATAATGCGTTTTGATTTTGTGGTGTTTAGCTACGAACTCATTAGGTTTAATGTTATTCCAAATATCTGGTAATTGCTCAAGCCATTTAGCTAACTCAATATCTTGCTTTAAATATAAAGTGAGTGAGTTCATACCGGGTACAATATCAATAAATGAATTATCTTTTTTACAGTGATTTGCTAAAGACCAAATTTTTTTTTGAATACTGAGTGTTCCGCTAGTGCTTAAGTGAGATGCATCAAGCAATAAGCTATTGTTTGATAAGGCGTAAACGTGAGGATTTTGCATTAGTAAAACCTAATTCGAACATCATTAAGCAAACCTATCACATATTTAATTAATTATTTATACCCTTGAGACCAACACAGAACATTTATGCAAAATTGTTAACACACTTAAATTTAAATCTTATTGTCAATTAGATTTAAAAGTAAACTTTATATGTTTAGCCTCGTAATAAAAAAGTAAGTCGTTTGAAATAATAATTAAATTTAAATGGTCTTAATTAGTACGGACTTGTTTAGAGGTACATTATGAATTATCAGCATTTATTATATTTATCGGGCGCTGCAATTATATTTAGCGCAGGCGCGTTTGCTTTATCGATGGAAAAGGTCGAACAAAGCGATGTAGCAGCCAGTATGCATGTAGAAAGCCTTGTACTAGGATCGGGGTGTTTTTGGGGCGCAGAAAAACGCTATGAAGCGCTAGATGGAGTAATTGATGCAGAATCTGGTTATGCAGATGGCAATGGGTTTGAGGCTACTTACAAAAACATTACTAAGCAATCACGCCGCTTTGACGAAAACAATTACGCTGAAGTAGTGAAAGTGACTTACAACAGCAATATTATTTCTGCGCAAGAGTTACTTAAAAATTACTTTGAAAGTCACGACCCTACTCAGTTAAACAAACAAGGTAATGACATTGGTACGCAATATCGATCTATTATATTAACGAGCAACGATGCGCAAAAAGACACAGCTTTAAAGGTTAAAGCGCAATACCAACAATTATTAACCAATGCTGGGTATGGAAATATAGTCACCGTTATCAAGCCACTTGAGGGCTTTGTAGCTGCTGAAGAATACCACCAAAATTATTTGCAAAAAAATCCTAATGGTTATTGCCCTGATCATTCTACTGGTGTGGTTTTTGAACCAGTACCAGTTAAAACGAAAGACAACACTGCATTATTAGTGGGTAAACAAATAGTGATAATAGACTCTCGAGACTATTGCCCTTACTGCGAGAAGTTTAAAAAAGAGGTGGCAAATGACTACAAAGGCACCATCCCTTTGTCATTTAGATACGCAGATCAATTAGATGGGTTAACCATTAAATCAGCGACATGGGCAACACCCACAATTCTATTTTTAGAAAATGGTGAAGAAGTATATGGTCGCCAAGGCTACGCAAGCCGTGAGACGTTTTACAAAGCATTAGGTGCATTTAAATTAGGAGATAGTGAAGCTTATAAAGTTGCATTTAATGCAAAAACAGATCGCCCATATTGTAAAGAATATAAAATATTTAAAAACACACCCGATGGCACCTTTGTCGATAAGCTCAGTGGTGAGGCTTTATTTGATACTCGAGATCGTTTTAATTCTGGTACAGGTTGGCTGTCGTTTACGCACCCTGTTAAAAACAGTGTAACCGAACACGAGGACAATAGTTGGGGCATGCAGCGCATAGAATTAAGGTCTAAAAGCACAGGTATTCACTTAGGACATTTATTTCCGGGTGAGGGGCCTAGAGGAAAAGATAGATATTGTATAAACGCAACCGTATTAGACTTTGTACCTCGAGATAATAGCTGATACCGAATATAAACCTATCGGTCTATAATTGGTGTTTTGACTAATAAAGAAACTAGAACAAAAAAGCCCTCATTAATTGAGGGCTTTATAAATATTTACTAAGTGGTGCACTTTTGTTGAAAAATAAAAACAGCCCAAACTAAGTCACCACCTAATTTGAACTGCTTTTCACACTGACAACATCTTCACACACAATAAAGATTCGTTTACTGCCAAAAGCAGATTATTATATTATGTGGCCGTTGGAGAGAATAAAAACAGCCCAAACTAAGTCACCACCTAACTTGAACTGCTTTTCACACTGACAACATCTTCACACACAATAAAGATTCGTTTACTGCCAAAAGCAGATTTTAATATTGTATGGCCGTTGGAGAGAATAAAAACAGCCCAAACTAAGTCACCACCTAATTTGAACTGCTTTTCACACTGACAACATCTTCACACACAATAAAGATTCGTTTACTGCCAAAAGCAGATTTTAATATTATGTGGCCGTTGGAGAGAATAAAAACAGCCCAAACTAAGTCACCACCTATCTTGAACTGTTTTTCACACTGACAACATCTTCACACACAATATAAAGATTCTTTTATACATTTATTTGAGTCATAAAAACTAAATTGGTTTCAAACTTAGTTATTTAAATAACAACTCAATTAGTCATTAAATGTTTTCGTTAAATAGACTTTATGTTGTTTCCTAAATTCAAACAAACGATAAAAATAAAACTGATAAGTGAAAAAATTTAAACCATAAAAATTAAATAACAAAAAAGCCAACTCATTGATAATAAGTTGGCTTTTACATTAATTTAATGTGAATTTTTTATGATTTATACAGTAAATAAATTAACTAAGTGTGAACTAAAAATTATTGTTCTTGTGTTTTTCTAAAAGTATCAACTACCCATTTAGCAAACAGATCTAGAGGGTGGTTGGCTACATTTGAGTCGTGTTGAACCAAATAATATTTATCTTTAGTTGTTAATGGCTGTTCAAACAATTTATATAACCATTGCTCGTCTAACCAGCTTTGGCTTATAGGTAGAGGAATAAGTGCAATCCCCATACCTTGCTGTGCGGCACGTGCAACACCAAACATACTATCTATTTGAATAATTTGCGTAGGCGAAAAATCATCTATGCCCACTTTTTCAGCCCACTGGTGCCATGCCCAAGGGCGTGCTTTGTGTAAAATTAGTGGTACTTGGTTTAGTGCTTGTAAATCGTTGTTTTTCCACTGTTCAAGTAATTTTTTATTACATGCAGGAATGTATTCTAAATTAAATAGCTCAGTGACTGCGCCCTCAGTTGGCTTACTTGACGAAAGCACAATAGACAAATCACTATGGCGGGTAAGTTCTTTACGTGTTTTAAGCGTGTCCATTTGCAAATTAATATTAGGATGCTGAGTGGTCCATTCGCTTAATTTTGGCATCAGCAATTCACTGGCAAAAAACTCGGGTAAAGTAATCG
Source organism: Pseudoalteromonas sp. SIMBA_162 (assembly GCF_046535955.1). Taxonomy (NCBI): domain Bacteria; kingdom Pseudomonadati; phylum Pseudomonadota; class Gammaproteobacteria; order Alteromonadales; family Pseudoalteromonadaceae; genus Pseudoalteromonas; species Pseudoalteromonas sp. SIMBA_162. The sequence goes on from NZ_JAWJBQ010000001.1 coordinate 370,345, forward strand.
TGATATTTGTGTTTTGTTGTAATTGACTAAACTCATTAATGGTACCTTCTAACATAGTAATGATAGGGGAGATCGCATCAAAAAAGTTTTTTCCAGCCGTAGTTAGGCTAATCGAACGTGTTTTACGATGAAACAGCTCTATACCAAGTTGTTCTTCTAGTTGTTTTATTTGGTGGCTTACCGCCGACGGTGTTAAGTACAGCTCATTGGCTGCATGCTTAAAACTTAGGCTTCTTGCTGCAAAGCAAAAAGAACGAAGACCACGAATAGGAGTTTGCATGTTTTCCAGTGTTTAAATGTTTAGATTACCTGTACAGGCAAATATCGATCCAAATGTTATTATTCAATACTATCAATAACTTAATTTTATTGATAGGGCAACTTCACAATTTTGGTGCATCATAACAACAAATTAGTGCAATAGCTCTAGCTAAATAACACAGTATTTATGCATCTATTATAGATAATAATTTATTAAGCGTGTATTAATTAACCATAAAAATAGCATTGTAGGCAAAAAAAATCCCTCTTGCGAGGGATTTTGGGTAACTCAGCGCCATTGGCACTGGGAATGAGGTCGGTACAGGGTAAAGTTAACTATATAATAATCTTATAAAACCATTTCTGGTACTTCACCGTCAACAAGTAATTTACCTGCTGTTTTGCTAATAATTTCATCTACAGATACACCAGGTGCACGCTCTATTAAATGAAATGCGCCGTCTTTAACTTCTAAAACGGCTAAATCTGTTACTATTTTCTTTACGCAATTTACACCGGTAAGCGGTAAACTACATGCTTCAAGAAGCTTAGATTCACCATGCTTACTGGCATGGGTCATTGTAACAATTATATTTTTTGCGCCAGCAACTAAGTCCATTGCGCCGCCCATGCCTTTAATAAGCTTTTTGGGGATCATCCATGACGCGATGTTACCGTTCTGGTCAACTTCAAAAGCACCAAGAACTGTTAAGTCTACATGACCACCCCGTATCATGGCAAAACTATCTGCACTATTAAATATGGCAGCACCTGTGGCTGCTGTCACGGTTTCTTTACCCGCGTTAATCATATCTGCATCAAGCTCTGCTTTTGTTGGGTATTGCCCCATACCTAATAGGCCATTTTCTGACTGTAGCATAACTTCAATATCATCAGGTACATAGTTTGCGACGAGTGTCGGAATTCCTATGCCCAAATTAACGTAGTAACCATCTTGTAGTTCTTGCGCAACGCGCATTGCAACTTGTTCACGTGATAATGCCATTACTTTGCTCCTGCTTAATCTCGTGTTGTTACACGTTCAATGCGTTTTTCAAAGTTACCTTTAATCACGCGATTTACATAAATGCCAGGGGTGTGGATTTGGCTTGGTTCAAGTTCACCCGGCTCGACGATTTCTTCCACTTCTGCCACAGTAATTTTTCCTGCTGTTGCAGCCATTGGGTTAAAGTTCATTGCTGTGTGTCTAAATACCAGGTTTCCATACCGGTCAGCCTTCCACGCTTTCACAATGGCAAATTCACCCGTGATAGACTCTTCTAAAATGTAAGGGCGACCATCAAATTCTTTTACATCTTTACCCTCTGCAACGGGCGTACCGTAACCTGTAGCGGTATAAAATGCGGGAATACCGGCACCACCAGCGCGCATTTTTTCTGCAAGTGTTCCTTGTGGCGTAAGCTCAACATCTATTTCGCCATTTAATAATTGCTGCTCAAATAGGGCGTTTTCTCCAACATACGAGGCAATTACTTTTTTTATTTGTTTATCTTGCAATAAAATACCTAAACCAAAATCATCAACACCGCAGTTGTTAGATACAACGGTTAACTCTTTTGTGTTCATCTTTTTAATTTGCTTTATTAAACCTTCAGGTATTCCACATAAACCAAAACCACCGGCAATAATGGTATCACCGTCTTTCAACCCTTCCATTGCAGCTTCGTAGCTTGAAACCACCTTATCAAAACCGGCCATGAGTCTCTCCTCATTGTGTGCTAAATTTTGTTAACTATTTACCTTCGTTTTACACTTACTTAAGTAATATATAGGCTAAAAAGTAGTTAACACGTAAGTGTGTCATTGTTGTTTTTTGTGCAGCGCTACAGAAACTTTACTTACTGGCGTTTTGTTAAGCGCATCAGTAATGGCCCAACCTGCATCAACAAGCCTTTGTAAATCAATTCCATGGTTTATGCCAAGGCCATCAAGTAAGTAAACGACATCTTCAGTGGCAACATTTCCTGACGCCCCTTTAGCATAAGGGCACCCACCAAGGCCAGCAACTGCTGCGTCAACCGTTGATATTCCTAGGCTTAGCGCTGCGTAAATATTTGTGAGCGCTTGCCCGTAGGTATCATGAAAATGCACTGCAAGCCGGTTGCTGTCTATGTGCATTAAAAGTATTTCTATGAGTTGAGTTACTTTTTTTGCAGTACCTACGCCAATCGTGTCTCCAAGGCTTACTTCGTAACAGCCTAAATCTAATAGCTTTTGTGTTACATCAAGCACAGCATTAGCGTCTATGTCTCCTTCGTAAGGACAGCCAAGTACACAACTTACGTAACCACGAACACGAATATTATGCTCTTTTGCAAAGTTCATAACTTCACTGAAGCGTGTGATACTTTCGTCAACTGAGCAGTTGATGTTTTTTTTACAGAAAGACTCGCTTGCGGCGGTAAAAATTGCAAACTCTTTAATACCAGCGTCATGGGCCGCGTGCGCACCTTTCAAGTTTGGTGTCAGCGCGCTTAAGTTAATATTTGGTAAGTTAAGTGCGTTAATCACATCTGCCGAATCTGCCATTTGTGGCACCCATTTAGGGGATACAAACGCACCTGCTTCTATATCTTTTAAACCGGCTTGTGCAAGGGCATTAATCAGTGAAATTTTATCCTGAGCATTTACCAAACTCTCGTTTTGTAGGCCGTCACGCGCACCCACCTCAACAATACGAACCGAATCAGGAAAGGCACTCATTAGGCACCTTCCTGTTGTGTGGTATCCTCAACAATGGCGAGTAGGGTACCGTGAGATACCAATTCACCTTCACCAAAACAATAGCTTTGTAAAATGCCATCGTGTGGCGCATTGAGGGTGTATTCCATTTTCATAGCTTCAATGATCACAACAGGATCGCCTTTGCTAATTGTACTGCCAACATTAATCAAATGTTTAACCACGGTGCCATTGAGTGGTGCTGCTAGTGGCAATGCATCACTTTCATGTGAACTTATGTAATGTTTATTAATGAGTTCAAGCTTAGTTTGTAGTGCTTTATTCATAACCGTAATGGCGTCATTACAGTGTGAGACATGAGCAATATGCTTATTGCCATCAATAAATACAGTACAAACGCCTTTAATGACTGTCCCTTGAAGATTAAATACCGTGTTGTTATGGGTAATGTTGAACCCTTCAGATGTTTTAATCGCACTCAGCTGTATATCTTTAAAGGGCACTTTAATGATGCGTGGAGAATTTAAGTTAAATCCGTTAAGTTGCTGCCATGGGCTACCATTGTGTTGCTGAGCTTGCTCATTATTCAAAGAGCATAAGTACGCAAATGCACCTATGAGTTCACTTGATTGCAAAAGCGCACTATCAACGGCAACTAAAGAGTCGCCTTGCTCTGCAATAAAATGTGTACTTGGCGCGCCCTGGTTAAAAGTAGGGTGATGAGCTAAGTTACTTAAAAAGCCAATGTTGGTACTAAAACCCGCCAAATGAAATTCCCCAAGTGCTTGGCGTAAACGCCGTAATGCTTGCTCGCGGTTATCATCATGTACGATAAGCTTTGCAATCATTGGGTCGTAATAAGGGCTGATTTCATCGCCTTGTGCAATGCCGGTATCTATGCGTACAAACTCACTATTAAGCGGAGTATTTAACGATTCGATTACGCCTGAACAAGGAATAAAGTCGTTACTTGGATCCTCTGCGTAAATTCGCGCTTCAAAGCTGTGGCCTTGTAGTTGTATGTCAGATTGCGTTAAAGGCAAAGTGTGCCCAGCTGCTATATTAATTTGCCAATTCACTAAATCTACACCGGTTACCATTTCGGTTACTGGGTGTTCTACTTGTAGGCGTGTGTTCATTTCCATAAAGAAAAACTCATCACCACACAGTAAAAACTCAACAGTACCTGCACCGCGGTAATTTATAGCCAAAGCACAGCGTACTGCGGCTTCGCCCATTTCTTTTCGTAATGTGTCACTTAAACCTGGTGCTGGCGCTTCTTCAATTACTTTTTGATGACGACGTTGTAAAGAGCAGTCTCTATCACCTAAATAAACACAGTTACCGTGATTATCTGCAAACACCTGTACTTCAACATGGCGAGGCTGGTTAACATAGCGCTCTAGCAGTACTAAGTCATTACCAAAGCCTGCTATAGCTTCACGCTGTGCGCCTTCAAGAGCACTCATAAAATCTTTAGCTTGCTCAACAACGCGCATACCTTTACCACCGCCCCCAAAAGCCGCTTTAATCAGTACGGGATAGCCAATTTTTTCGGCCTCAGATTGTAAAAAGGCAGGGTCTTGATTATCACCATAATAGCCAGGCACTAACGGTACATTTGCTTCAGCCATTATTTCTTTAGCGCGGGTTTTAGATCCCATGGCTTCTATGCTGCTTGCAAGTGGGCCAATAAACGCAATGTTGTTAGCCTCACAGGCTTTAGCGAACTCGCTGTTTTCAGATAAAAAACCATACCCAGGGTGAATACAATCTGCACCACTATTTTTTGCTACTTGTAAAATTTTATCGGTTACAAGGTACGAGTCTTTACTCGGCGCAGGCCCAATGTGGTAAGCTTCATCAGCCATTTTTACATGTTGTGCGTGTTTGTCGGCGTCAGAATAAACGGCTACAGTCGTTAACCCCATTTGCTTTGCACTGCGCATAATACGGCACGCAATTTCACCTCGGTTGGCAATGAGTATCTTTTTTAAAGTGTGTGTGTTCATAATTAATCCTACAGTTGCCAAGCGGGTGGGCGTTTATCAAAAAAAGCACTAAGCCCTTCTTGGCCTTCATCAGATACGCGAATCTTTGCAATACGTTCGGCCGTAAGCTCAATAAGTTGTTCACTAATAGGCTTGTTTGCTACATCATTAATTAAAGCTTTAGCGGCTTTGACTGCAACAGGACCGTTATCAATCAGTGTTTGCAACATGTTATCAAGCGCGCAGTCTAATTTGCCGGTTACTTGATGAACTAACCCAAGTTGTTTGGCTGTGTGGGCATCAAACACCTCGGCAGTTAAAAAATATCTACGAGCAGCGCGCTCGCCTATGGCTTTAATTACATACGGGCTAATTACCGCAGGAATAAGCCCAAGTTTAACCTCACTTAAGCAAAACTGAGCATCATCTTTACACAGTGCAATATCGCAACAGGCAATTAAGCCTAACGCGCCACCAAATGCAGCGCCCTGAACAGCACACAGGGTTGGGTGAGGGCTGGTGGCTAAAACCTGCATTAATTTTGCAAGTTGCATAGAGTCGGCTAGGTTATCGGCGTAATTGTTATCAGCCATGGATTTCATCCAGGCTAAGTCTGCTCCGGCTGAAAAGTGTTTGCCTTCTGTTTTTAACACAAGCGCTTTTATATCAAGCGTATTAGCATGTTCAATGCATTGAATTAATTCGTGTATTACTTCGCTATTAAATGCGTTTCTTTTTTCAGGGCGGCTTAAAACAAGTACAGCCACATTAGATTTTGTTATTTGTAGTGTTACTGACATTTACTGCGCTCCGGTTACATTCTAAATACGCCAAATTGAGAATCTTGCGCTGGTGCATTCTTAGCAGCACTTAAGGCAAGTCCTAATACGTTACGTGTGTCGGCTGGGTCAATAATACCGTCGTCCCACAAACGCGCGCTGGCATAATATGGGTGGCCTTGCTCTTCGTATTGCTCAATGATTGGCTTTTTAAACTCGCTAATTTGCTCATCGGTCATACTTTGGCCTTTTCGCGCCAAACCGTCTTGCTTAACTTGGGCCATTACCCCTGCGGCTTGCTCGCCGCCCATGACCGAAATACGGGCATTAGGCCACATCCACATCATGGTTGGTTCAAATGCGCGGCCACACATACCGTAGTTACCAGCGCCATAAGAGCCGCCAATTAGTACCGTAAATTTAGGTACATCGGCACACGAAACCGCCATCACCATTTTAGCGCCGTGTTTTGCTATACCTTCGGCTTCGTATTTTTTACCTACCATAAAGCCGGTAATATTTTGTAAAAAAACCAATGGGATATTGCGTTGTGCACACAGTTGAATAAAGTGTGCGCCTTTTTGAGCAGACTCGCTGAATAAAATGCCGTTATTAGCCACTATGCCAACAGGGTTACCGTAAATGCTTGCAAAACCAGTTACCAACGTTTCACCAAAGTAGCGTTTAAATTCATCAAACGATGAATCATCAACTGTTCGGGCAATGACTTCTCGTACGTCAAATGGCTTTTTAAGGTCGGTACCCACTATGCCGTAAAGTTCGCTTATATCGTACCGAGGCGCTTTTATATCTTTTAATAACGGTGCAGTAGGGCGTGTGTAATTAATGCGTTCAATACATTGGCGTGCAATAGACAGCGCATGCTCGTCGTTTTCAGCAAAATGATCAGCTACCCCTGATGTTTTACAATGAACATCAGCACCACCAAGCTCTTCAGCCGTTACTTCTTCACCTGTTGCCGCTTTTACAAGCGGCGGGCCTGCTAAAAATATGGTGCCTTGTTCTTTTACTATTATGCTTTCATCTGCCATAGCCGGTACATAAGCACCACCAGCAGTACATAACCCCATGACCACAGCAATTTGAGGAATACCTTTACCTGACATTCGAGCTTGATTGTAAAAAATACGGCCAAAATGTAATTTATCGGGAAATACATCATCTTGCTCAGGTAGGTTAGCACCGCCAGAATCAACCAAATAAATACACGGTAAATGGCATCGCTCTGCAATGTCTTGTGCTCGCAAATGTTTTTTAACAGTAAGCGGAAAGTAGGTGCCGCCTTTAACCGTGGCATCGTTTGCAATGATCATGCATTCAATGCCTTTTACACGGCCAATACCAGCTACGACACCTGCGCACGGGATTGCTTGCTCATAGACGCCAAATGCAGCGAATTGAGAAATTTCTAAAAATGGTGAACCTTCGTCAATTAGCGTACTAATACGATCGCGTACAAATAATTTACCGCGACCTTCGTGACGCTCTTTTAAAGCAGTCCCACCACCTAAGCTTATTGTGGCAACTTTATCGCGTAAATCATCCACTAGTGCCGACATGTTCTTATGATTTTGCACAAAAGTAGGATCGTGTGGATTAACGCTCGATTTTAAAATCGTCATAATCTAATCCTTAACGGCTTTCAGTGAAAAGTTCGCGACCAATTAGCATGCGGCGAATTTCAGACGTGCCGGCGCCAATTTCGTATAGTTTAGCGTCACGTAATAATCGACCCGTTGCGTATTCGTTTATGTAGCCGTTTCCACCTAGTATTTGAATCGCATCCAGTGCCATTTTGGTTGCCAATTCGGCGGCATATAAAATGGCGCCAGCAGCATCTTTACGTGTAGTTTCACCGCGGTCACAGGCTTTAGCTACCGTGTAAACGTATGAACGGGCAGCGTTCATTTGTGTGTACATGTCGGCAATCTTGCCTTGAATAAGCTGAAATTGCCCAATTGGGGTATCAAACTGCTTACGCTCATGAATGTAAGGCACAACAATATCCATACATGCTTGCATAATGCCAAGGGGGCCTGCTGCCAATACAACACGCTCGTAATCTAGGCCGCTCATAAGAACTTTTACGCCTTCGTTTAAGTTACCTAAAATGTTTTCTTCAGGCACTTCACAGTTTTCAAATACTAACTCACAGGTGTTTGACCCACGCATGCCAAGTTTGTCTAGCTTTTGTGCGGTTGAAAAACCAGGGAACGTCTTCTCTACTATAAATGCAGTAATCCCTTTAGCACCGGCGTTTAAATCGGTTTTAGCGTAAATAACCAGTGTGTCTGCATCCGGGCCATTGGTGATCCACATTTTATTACCGTTCAAAATGTACTTATCGCCTTTTTTCTCAGCTTTAAGTTTCATCGATACCACGTCAGAGCCCGCATTAGGCTCACTCATAGCAAGCGCACCAATGTGTTCACCGCTGATAAGTTTTGGTAGGTATTTTTCTTTTTGTGCTTGTGAACCATTACGGTTGATTTGATTAACACACAGGTTTGAATGCGCACCGTAGCTCAAGCCAATAGATGCACTTGCGCGGCTAATTTCTTCCATTGCTATAACATGCTCTAAATAGCCTAAGCCAGCACCACCAAACTCTTCAGGAACGGTCATGCCTAACACGCCCATTTCGCCCATTTGCGGCCAAAGTTGATTTGGAAATGTATTGTCAATGTCGGTTTGTTCAGCTAGTGGCGCAATTTCTTGGCTTGAAAAACTATTTACATGGTCGCGGATCATATCGGCGGTTTCGCCAAGACCAAAGTTCATCTCTTTATAAAGTGAAATAGTGCTCATGATTCATTCCTGTGTGAGTGTGTGTTATCAGTGTGTTTTTATTTTAAAAATAAACTACTCGTCTATTTTATTCAGTGTGTCTCTACAGCGTCGTTCCGCAGTAACCAGTTCCATTAGGACAACTTTAATATCGTCCATTTGCTGCGAAAGGTCGGCTTTTTTCTCTGAAATCAGATCTAGCATAGTGACTAGTTGTTTAGCGCTTGATTTATCAGCGTCGTACAGTTCAAACAAACGGCCCGTTTCGGCAAGCGTAAAGCCTAAGCGTTTACCCCGTAAAATGAGCTTTAAGCGCACTTTGTCGCGCTTTGAGTAAATACGTGTTTGCCCATTACGCTCAGGTGATAAAAGCCCTTGGTCTTCATAAAAGCGTATAGAGCGAGTTGTAATGTCAAACTCTTTAGCTAAATCGCTAATGCTAAAAGTTTGTTCATTACTGGTCGGTATAGTGGCGGAACTTGCAAAGTTTGTTTGATTATCTGGTTTCATAATTGTAATTACCTCATTCGAATAACTCCAATATAAGTGAAGTTTACGTAAAGGTAAAGCGCTGGCTGGTGTGAAATAAATATAAGCGAAGTGGTTTGCAGTATTTGTAATTTAAATTATTTAATTACAATGACTTAATTTTAACTTAGATTGTCAGAGCCAAAGGTGGCAAAGAAACCTTACAGATAAGAAAGTATAATTTTAACGGTTTTTAGTTGACGTTAGCGTAAACGTTAGTATTGTGTATGGTTATTAAATTATAATTTAAAACACAATTAATAGAGTAAATATTCTAACAACTATTTACCCTTAAATACAATGGAGTTAGCTATGTCTTTAGAATCAGTGGTAATTGTAGCAGCAAAACGTACGCCTATGGGTGGCTTTATGGGCGGGCTAAGCGATGCTCAGTCTACTGAATTAGGTGCAACGGCTATTAAAAGTGCATTAGCGCAAACTGGTTTAAACACCGATGAAATTGACGAAGTAATTATGGGCTGTGTACTCCCTGCTGGTTTAGGTCAAGCGCCAGCTCGTCAAGCTATGTTAAAAGCAGGGCTAGCATTAAGCACGGGGGCTACCACCATTAATAAAGTATGTGGTTCAGGTTTAAAAGCCGCCATGCTTGCTAACGATTTAATTAAAGCAGGCTCTATAGAAACAGCTATTGCTGGTGGCATGGAAAGTATGACCAATGCCCCTTACTTTATTCCAAAAGCGCGTGGCGGAATGCGAATGGGCCACGGTGAAATTAAAGATCACATGATGAGTGATGGCCTTGAAGATGCATACGACAATAAAGCCATGGGTTGTTTTGCACAAGATACCGCCGACGAATATGGCATTGGCCGTGAGCAAATGGATAATTTTGCACTCAGCTCATTAAGCAAAGCGAATGCCGCAATTGCAAACGGTAGTTTTGAAAACGAAATAGCACCGCACACAATTCAAACACGAAAAGGCGATGTAACGGTATCGGTTGATGAGCAACCAGGTAATGCACGCCCAGAAAAAATCCCAAGTTTACGTGCAGCCTTTAAAAAAGACGGCACTATAACAGCTGCTAACTCATCATCTATTTCGGATGGTGGCGCAGCCCTCGTTTTAATGACTGAGTCAAAAGCAAAAGCACACGGTTTAACACCCCTTTGTAAAATTGTAGCGCACAGCACACATTCTCAAAAACCTAGCGAATTTACGGTAGCGCCAGTAGGCGCGATGAACAATGTGCTCGAAAAAGCCGGTTGGACAACAACTGATGTAGACCTTTGGGAAATTAACGAAGCTTTTGCCATGGTAACAATGCTTGCAATAAACGAGCTTAAGCTTGATGAAAGTAAAGTAAATGTTAACGGTGGGGCATGTGCACTTGGCCACCCAATTGGTGCCAGTGGCGCACGTATTTTGGTTACGCTTATTCACGCTCTTAAAAACCGAGGCCTTAAAAAAGGCGTTGCTTCTTTATGTATTGGTGGCGGTGAAGCCGTTGCAATGGCAGTAGAAGCTTACTAAGTACCAATCACATTAAAAATACGCAGCAACATAACAATAATAAAGCTGCGTTATTTTTAAAACTAACACACTAATACAATAGGATTTAACCATGCACCAAGTTCCACTATTAATAGATGGCGAATTTATTCAATCGGCTTCAAAAGAATTAATCGATGTTATAAACCCAGCAAACCAAGAAGTATTAGCTCAGGTTCCTTGTACCACCGATGCAGAAATGGATGCGGCAATTGCTTCAGCCTCTGAAACATTTAAAACATGGAAAGATGTCCCAATTACTGAGCGTGCCCGCATTATGATGAAATATGCTGCGCTTTTAAAAGAACACCATGATGAACTAGCCACTATTATTTGCCACGAACTAGGTAAAACCTTTGAAGATGCTAAAGGTGATGTATGGCGAGGTATTGAAGTTGTCGAACAAGCAGCTAATGCACCTTCGCTGATGATGGGCGAAACAATGGAGAACGTAGCGCGCAAAATTGATACCTATTCTTACATGCAGCCATTGGGTGTGTGTGCAGGTGTGACGCCGTTTAACTTTCCGGCAATGATCCCGCTTTGGATGTTTCCGCTGGCAATAGTGTGTGGTAACACATTTATATTAAAACCATCAGAGCAAGACCCACTAACGCCAATGCGTTTAGCTGAGCTATTTATTGAAGCGGGTGCACCTAAAGGCGTTCTGCAAATTGTACATGGTACAAAACCGCAGGTAGACCGGTTATTAGAAGATAAAGCCGTTCGTGCTATTTCGTTTGTAGGATCGTGTGGTGTAGGTGCCTATATTTATTCAAAAGGCACACAAAACCTTAAGCGTGTTCAAGCCTGTGTAGGTGCAAAAAACCATATGGTAATTATGCCAGATGCGAGTAAATCGCATGTTGTAAATAACCTTGTTGGTGCATCTGTTGGTGCCGCAGGGCAGCGTTGTATGGGTATTTCGGTCGCTGTATTTGTTGGTCAAGCAAGTGAATGGGTAGATGAAATAAAAGCAGGCTTTGAAAAAGTACGCCCAGGTTTATGGGATGACAAAGACGCAGCCTACGGCCCACAAACGTCAAAAGCAGCAAAAGAGCGAATTCTATCGTTGATTGCAAGCGGTAAAAAACAAGGCGCGACCTGTTTAATAGATGGCTCTGACTTTAGTGTAGAAGGTTACGAGCAAGGTAACTGGGTTGGCCCAACTTTATTTACAGACGTTACAAAAGAAATGGACTTATATAAAGAAGAGATTTTTGGTCCTGTTTTGGCTTGTATGTTTGTAGACACATTAGAAGAAGCTATCGCCTTAATTAACGAAAGCCCTTACGGTAATGGCACCTCGCTATTTACTTCAAGCGGTGCAGTTGCACGTAAATTCCAACACGAAATAGAAGTAGGTCAAGTAGGTATTAATGTTCCTATTCCTGTGCCACTGCCGTTCTTCTCATTTACCGGATGGAAAGGCTCTTTTTATGGCGATACTCATACGTATGGTAAGCAAGGTATTCGTTTTTACACCGAAACCAAAACCATTACCTCACGTTGGTTTGAAGACGATATAGCGTCAGGCCCAAACATGAGCATTAACTTAAAATAATTAATAAACACACACAAAAAATAATAACAAAGACGGGCGCGAAGGTTTTTCACACACATAAATATGCCTTCGCCGCTCTTCACTCATAATCCCAATACGGGAAAACCGACAACACACAACTAAAGAGGTCTACCATGGACTTTAACTTATCAGAAGACCAACAAGCCTTTGCACAAACTGCTCGCCAATTTGCCGAGTCAGAGCTTGCACCTCACGCGGCTAAATGGGATCGCGAACATATTTTTCCTAAAGATACGATAAAAGCAGCCGGTGAGTTAGGCTTTTGTGGTTTATACACACCAGAGGACGCGGGCGGCCTTGGTTTATCACGTTTAGACTCAAGCATTATTTTTGAACAACTTGCGCTAGGGTGTACGGCAACCACTGCCATGCTCACTATTCATAATATGGCTACCTGGATGGTTGCAAGTTTCGGTACAGACGCAATAAAAGATCAATATGTAGACCAATTAGTTATGGGTGAGTTATTAGCATCATACTGCTTAACCGAGCCTGGTTCTGGTTCAGATGCAGCTTCACTTAAAACAAAAGCAGTACGCGATGGCGACGAATACGTTATTAACGGTTCTAAAATGTTTATATCGGGTGCAGGAGAAACCGAAGTGCTAGTGGTCATGGCGCGTACTGGTGGCGAAGGCGCTGCGGGTATTTCTGCGTTTGTTGTACCGGCCGATGCAAAAGGCGTTGAATACGGTAAAGCAGAAGAAAAAATGGGGTGGAATGCACAGCCTACACGACTAATTAGCTTTGAAGATGTGCGTATTCCTGCACATAACTTACTTGGTGCAGAAGGCGAAGGTTTTAAGTTTGCAATGCAAGGCCTAGATGGCGGGCGTATTAATATTGCCACCTGTTCAATAGGTACCGCACAAGCAGCCTTAAATACAGCACGTGAATACCTCAAAGAGCGCTCACAATTTGGTAAACCGCTGGCTGCTTTTCAAGCGTTACAATTTAAAATTGCTGATATGAACACAGAGCTTGTAGCGGCGCGCCAAATGGTAAGGCTTGCGGCATTTAAACTTGATACTGGCGACAGCGAAAAAACCACTTATTGTGCTATGGCCAAACGCTTTGCAACTGATGTTGGTTTTACAGTGTGTAATGAAGCACTTCAAATACATGGTGGTTATGGTTACATAAAAGAATACCCACTAGAGCGCCATGTACGTGACGTGCGCGTTCATCAAATACTTGAAGGCACAAACGAAATAATGCGTGTGATTATTGCGCGTCGAATTTTAGCTGAATCAGCAAGCGAAATATTATAAGGAGCACGGTATGTCTGAATCAAAACCAAGCATTGAGTTAACAACCGAAGGCCATGTTGCTATTTTAACGATGTCTAACCCGCCAGCGAATACCTGGACAAAAGACACCTTAATTGATTTAAAAAATAAAGTTAACGCGCTTAATAACAATAAAAACATTTATGCCTTAGTGCTAACGGGTGAAGGCGATAAGTTTTTTAGCGCAGGCGCCGACCTTAATGTATTTGCAAGTGGTGACAAAGGTATTGCTGCAGACATGTCGCGTGTATTTGGCGAAGCGTTTGAAGCATTAACTAATTTTAGAGGCGTGTCGGTTGCTGCCATTAATGGCTATGCGATGGGCGGCGGTTTAGAGGTTGCATTAGCGTGTGATATACGCATTGCTGAACAACAAGCGCAAATGGCACTCCCTGAGGCAAAAGTCGGTTTATTACCGTGTGCAGGTGGCACGCAAAATTTAGCATGGTTAGTGGGCGAAGGCTGGGCTAAACGCATGATTTTGTGCGGCGAGCGCTTAAAAGCTGATAAAGCACTACACATTGGATTAGTCGAAGAGGTTGTTGGCCAAGGTGAGAGTTTTGCTGCTGCGCTTAATCTTGCAAACAAAGTAAGTGAGCAAAGCCCTAGTTCGGTTGCGGCATGTAAAACATTAATTCAAAAAGGGCGCCACCAACCCATGGCGAGCGTTTTACCATTAGAGCGCGAACTATTTGTTGGTTTATTTGATACTGATGATCAAAAAGAAGGCGTAAATGCCTTTTTAGAAAAGCGCAAAGCAAAATGGGTAAATGGCTAATGAGTGATTTAACCTTATTAAATAAAGCGGATGACTCAGTACTTTTTGAGACGGCAACCGCAGCCAACGGCCGTTTAATTGGGCTTATTACACTAAACGCACCTAAATCGTTAAATGCGCTTAATTTTAACATGATCAAATTGCTTACTCCTCAACTAAAGGCATGGGCAAACGACGATGCCATCGCAATGATTATTTTAAAAGGGGCAGGAGAAAAAGCGTTTTGTGCTGGTGGCGATGTAGTAAGTCTTCATCATGCAATGGCACAAGGTGAACCAACAAGCTTAGTTGAAGAGTTTTTTACCCAAGAATATAAGCTCGATTACCTTATACATACCTACGTTAAACCTATTCTTGTTTGGGGAAACGGGATTGTAATGGGAGGCGGTTTAGGGCTAATGGCTGGCGCAAGCCACCGTGTTGTTACCGAAACCTCACGTATTGCAATGCCAGAACAAACAATAGGTTTATACCCCGATGTAGGCGGCAGCTATTTTTTGCATAAAATGCCCAAAAGTGTTGGCTTGTTTTTAGGGTTAACGTCAGCGTCTATTAATTGCGACGATGCATGTTTTGTATCACTTGCCGATCACTTTATTGACAGCGTTAAATACAACGACATGCTAAACACTATTTTAGCTACAAGCTGGAGTAAGAGTGCAAGCGAAAACCACACGGTGCTAACTAATTTACTAAATGAGTTAAACGCGCAGTCTGCTGATATGCCAATAGGAAACGTTAGCGCTAATTTAAAAACAATTCAAACACTAGGTAGTTTTGGCTCATTGCAACAGCAAGTAGATTACCTATTAAGCTTAAGCACCGACGACAAGTGGTTACAACGTGCGCAAAAATCGTTAAAACATGGGTGCCCACTCAGCTGTGCATTGGTCAGTGAGCAGCTTAAAGCAAGTGAAGGTAAAACCCTTTTAGACTGCTTTAAAATGGAACTAGGCATGTCGGTAAGAGCCGGTGAAGTAGGTGAGTTCCAAGAAGGCGTTAGAGCACTGTTAATCGATAAAGACGGCGCTCCCAATTGGCAATACCCAACACTCCATGATGTGCCAAGTAGCGTAGTTAATAGCTTTTTTGGTAATCGTTACGGCACTAGTCACCCACTTGATGACCTAGACACGGCAACACAAAAATAAAGGAAAGACGATGACTAAACTTAACATTGGTTTTATCGGATTAGGAAACATGGGCGGCCCTATGGCGGCAAATTTAGTAAAAGCGGGGCACACAGTCACTGTTTTTGATTTAAACCAGTCGGTCGTAAATGAGCTTGCTAGCCAGGGGGCTAAAGCGGGCGTTGATGCAGCGCAATGTGCTACCAATGCCGACGTTCTGATCAGCATGTTACCTGCAGGCAAGCATGTTAAATCGTTATACTTAGGTAATAACGATAACAATGGACTAATTGAGGTTTTAAGCAAAAATACCTTAGTGATTGACTGCTCTACAATTGATGCCGAATCGGCACGCGTTGTAGGAAATGCACTTGACGAGCAAGGTATACGGTTTGTTGATGCACCGGTTTCAGGTGGTGTAGCCGGGGCAACGGCAGGAACGCTTACGTTTATCGTGGGTGGTGAACAAACCGCATTCGAAAAAGCAAATACCGTATTAGTAGATATGGGTAAAAACATATTTCATGCTGGCGATATTGGTGCAGGTCAAGTTGCAAAAATATGCAACAACATGCTGCTTAGCATATTAATGGCAGGCACAAGTGAAGCCATTCAAATGGGTATTAATAACGGTTTAGATCCAAAAGTGCTGAGCGATATTATGACTGCAAGCTCAGGTCGAAATTGGACATTAGAGTTATATAATCCGTGTCCAGATGTAATGGAGACAGCACCGGCTAGTAATAATTATAAGCCAGGTTTTATGGTTGACTTAATGGCAAAAGATTTAGGTCTTGCCATGGAAGCAGCTCAACAAAGTAATTCATCAACGCCAATGGGTTCAATGGCAAAAAACTTGTACACTATGCTTCAGCATCAAGGTGCAGGCAGTGATGACTTTAGCGCCATATTTAAATTGTTTTCGAAGTAGGAGTAAACCGTGGAAATTAAAAATAATACGGTAGTAATCACAGGTGGGGCGCAAGGTTTAGGTTTCGCTATGGCGCAAAAGTTTGCAGTTATGGGCGCAAATATTGCACTTATTGACATGGCACAAGATTTATTAAACAACGCATGCGAGCAACTAAACCAGCTTGAAGGCGTAAAAGGGATAATTAAAGGTTACGCTGCTAATGTGACTGTTGAAAGTGAAGTAGAACATGTATTTAGTACCATTAACAATGATTTTGGCCATATTGGTGTGCTTATTAACAACGCTGGTATTTTGCGTGACGGCATGTTCATAAAAGCTAAAGACGGAAAAGTGGTTAAAAAAATGTCGCTAGAGCAATTTCAATCAGTGATTGACGTTAATCTTACCGGCGTATTTTTAGCAGGGCGCGAAGCTGCAAGCCACATGATTGAATCAGGCAAAGGCGGCGTAATAGTAAATATGTCGAGCGTAGCGCGTGCGGGTAACATAGGCCAAACAAACTATGCTGCCTCAAAAGCGGGTGTAGTGGCACTTACCACCACATGGGCTAAAGAACTTGGCCGTTTTGGTATACGCGTAGGCGCTATTGCACCAGGTGTAATAAGCACCGCCATGACCGACGCCATGAAGCCAGAAGCCAAACAACGTATGCTTGCGGTAACACCCGTAGGGCGTTTAGGTGAAAGCGACGAAATTGCCCATACCGCACAGTACATAATCGAAAACGACTTTTTCACCGGTCGCGTGGTTGAAATAGACGGCGGTATTCGTTTGTAAATTAAGTTTTTTACGTTTGAATTTAAAAAGCATGGCGCTTATAGGCTGTGCTTTTTTGTTTTAAATCGGGGAGATTTATAATCGTGATAAAGGGCTAACAACCCCGTTGGCACCTTGTTGTAGTACATGAGTAGGATACCCGCTGTATTAAAACGTTAATCATTTTAGCGCTCTAAATAACTCATTAACTGCGTTAAAAACTTCTCATGTAGATAAACTATATAACTAAGTTTTTGCCTTGTTACTGAGCTATTTATCTGTCGCTATAATTGCTCACTAATTCAATACAGCGGTTATTATTTGTGTTGTTCGCACATCGTTGTGACCTAGCTGTGTTTGTACTGTACGAATATCAGCGCCGCTTTGCAGTAGATGCGTAGCAAATGAGTGTCGCAAAGTATGTGGGGTAACGTTCTTATTAATATGTGCTTTTGTTGAAGACAGTTTAACAGCCTTTCTTACCCCTGAATGATCTAAGTGGTGACGTCTTATTTCTCCTGTTTCAGGGGCCGTACTTAATTTATGTGATGGGAACAGAAACTGCCATTGTAAAGACTTATTAGCGCTTGGGTATTTTTTACTAAGTCGATGAGGCATCCATACACCGGCGTACGCATCATTTTTTAAATCTAACTGTAAATATTCAACAACTTGAATTATTTGATTTCTTAGCATTGGTATTAATTCATCAGCAAGTGTCACAATACGATTTTTATTACCCTTGCCGTTCCAAATGCGTATATATTTATAGTCGAAATCAATATCATGAACTCTTATTTTTACTGCTTCCATCAGCCGTAAACCACTTCCATAGAGCAGGCTTGCTATCAAATAATGTCGTTTATTTATATTTCTAAAAAATAGCGATACCTCAGTCTGTGTAAGTACGACAGGCAGTTTCTGTTGGCGGTTACTTTTAACGGAATTTAAATCTAATTAAAGCTCATTCTTAGTAATATGTTTATATAAAAAAGCAAGTGCATTTAAAGCGGTTGCTTGTGTTCTCGCTGCCACTTTTTAGTGACTGTTAAGTGATTTAAAAATATTTCTACTTCATTATTGCCCATACTGGTAGGGTGCCGCTTATTATGAAAATGGATATAGGCAGAAATCCAAAATACATAAGTTTCAATAGATTTTTAGCATAGTGATGGCTATACATAATAGTTGATAATACTATTAAGAAAAGGGGATTTTGTTTTCATTTTAAATCTCAAATAACTGGATTTACATACAGTGTTGGCGTTTTTCCTCCTAAGTCAAGAAATGAGGACGTTTTCCTCTTTTCTGCATATATTTAAAGAGCAGCCTGACTTAAAGTTTAAAGCTGGCAATGTGTTACAGGATTTGTTATTAATATGAAAAAACAATTAAGGGGACATGCATTGCTCATAAAAAGAGGAAACTGTCCTCTGATAAAGCTGTTATAAGAACAAGGATGTATCGGTGAAATATCTAATAATTACAATATTTTCTGCTTTTTTAGTTGGGTGTGTTTCAACGATGCCCAAAGCTGGCATTAGCCAGACCTATAATCATGTAGGCGCTAAAGTTACTTCGCCTAGTGAGCCAAACTGGTATTTGATGAAACACACTGATCCAAGTGTAGTTTTTGGTAAAGAATATTCCGACAAATCTGAAACTGCTATAGCAAATACTTACCTTTACTGGATTGGTGAATTTCCTACAGACAAAGAATTCTTTGACAAAGTTATTGAGAGTAGAAAAACC
Organism: Pseudoalteromonas sp. SIMBA_162; assembly: GCF_046535955.1. Classification (NCBI taxonomy): domain Bacteria; kingdom Pseudomonadati; phylum Pseudomonadota; class Gammaproteobacteria; order Alteromonadales; family Pseudoalteromonadaceae; genus Pseudoalteromonas; species Pseudoalteromonas sp. SIMBA_162. The sequence continues at coordinate 389,151 of NZ_JAWJBQ010000001.1, forward strand.
TTTGATAACAAAGCTCGCTTTAAACAACTTGAATTAAATTATGAAACGCTCACATTTAAAGGGCGCCCTTGCTTAAAGTATAGTGGTGTTGCCGAAGACCACGGAGACAAGGGGCTAGAGTCAAAAGACTTCCAATACTTTAAAAATCAAGGTTATATTTGTCGTACTAACTTAAATCAAACTACCGCTTTATTAATGGAAGTATCACATCGCTCAGATAATAAGGAGTTTCCACAAAACTTGGATAATGTAGCGCTAGAGTTTTTAAATAATATTGAACTTACGGCGTATTAGTTCTTATAACAAGGCATTAAAGCCGGACTCGCAACAGTTTGCTCGGTTCCGCTACGCTTCACATTTTAGCAAACTATTACTCACCGCTTAATGCGGCGTTATATTACAAAAGGAGTTGTGGTGAAGTTTCTAGTTTTTTTCGCATTAAGTTTTCTGTCATACACAACTCAAGCTTGTATGTTTCCACCTAAAGGGTTAATCGAGGAGCATAATAATCAATTTGATTTACTTGTTTTATCTTCTCTCTTAATCGCGGTTATTTCTCTGTTAATAAGGTTCTCCCATCAAAAATCTAGATTGTGGGTGCCTGCAATATTAGTTTTAGGGTTTGGCTACTTTCCATTTATTCTATTTAACCTTGATAGTTATGGGATGATCGGCCCAGGTGGCGCTTGTGGTCGGCCGGGGATGGTTTTAATTGGTCAAATATGCCTAGGCGGTTACTTATTTATTTTGGGCTACGAACTATTTAAGTACTTAAAATATCGGCGTAAATTTTAATATAACAAGCTAATTAATAGGACAAATTACAGTTGGTTTTTGCTCCTGCGTCGCCTATTATAACCAACTGAAACTTGCCCGTTATTAGGGCGTTAGGTATTTAGAGTCATAATCAAGGATTGTCGATGAAAAAAATTATAATAATCTCGTTATCAATATTACTAGGAGCTTGTTCTACAGTAGGCTCACATGATCGCCCAAGTAGTTACTATGCTAATGATTCAAAACCTAAAGGACTTGCTAGTGATTCTTTACTTGGTGAAAACGATCAAAAAATTAATGAATTACTTTATTACCAAGTAAAATTGCCTCCTAAAAATAGAATCGCAATTTTAAAATTAAGCCAAGATAATCACTGGAAATTTTATTCTAACGACTTCACATCTCTAACCACTTCATTAGTTGATGGTTTTATTTCTGAATTAAGGTCATCTAATAAAGTATATGACGCATCATTTTTACCAGCAATGCTAGTACCTGAGAAGAGAACGGTTCCAACATTAAGAGAAGCTGCGGCAAGATTTCAAGCCGACTTATTATTAGCTTACAGAACGTCTTGTAATTCATACAATAAGTACCGTTTCATTGATCCAAATGAAACTAAAGCTTATTGCTCTGTCGAGGCAATATTACTAGATGTACGCTCAGGTATAATTACAAAGTCTGTTGTTAGTACACAGGACTTTGTTGCAAAAAAACAAAAAGAAGATGTCAACTTCTCTGAAACTGTTAAAAAAGCAGAGTTAGAGGCTATATCTAAATCATTATTAGAGGTGGCAAAACAAGTGAATAATTTCCTGTCAAATGTTGCTGTAATTGGCAAAAATACCTAACAACACGCCCTGAGGTGGACGACTAGTAAAATTTAGCTATTAACTGCAAATTTTAAAAGTGGTGAGCCTCTGCG